>CAYSRR010000112.1:4378-9055 GCA_964433375.1 uncultured Streptomycetaceae bacterium | reverse complement strand
CTGGTCGAACCCACGCTGTTCGGCTACGCCAAGGGCTCGTTCACCGGCGCCACCAGCTCGCGCGCCGGCTATTTCGAGGACGCTCAGGACTCCACCCTGTTCCTCGACGAGATCGGCGAGCTGCCGCTCGAGCTGCAGGCGAAGCTGCTGCGCGTGCTGGAGAACGGCGAGTACCAGCGCGTCGGCGAAACCCAGAGCCGCGTCTCCAACGCGCGCGTGGTCGCCGCCACCAACCGCGACATGCGCCAGGAGATCCGCGCCGGGCGTTTTCGCGCCGACCTCTACCACCGCCTCTCGGTGTTCACCATCAACGTGCCGCCGCTGCGCGACCTCGGCGAGGACAAGCGCATCCTGCTCGACCACTTCCGCGATTTCTACGCGCGCCAGGCGAGCACGGACCCGCTCGAGCTCGACGCCGCCGCGACGGCGCTGTGGCTCGACTACAGCTTTCCCGGCAACGTGCGCGAACTGCGCAACATCGTGATCCGGCTGACGACCAAGTACGCCGGCAAGGCCGTGGGCGCGGACGCCCTGCAGTCGGAGCTCGACATGGAGAGCCTCGACATCGAGCTGCCGGGGCTTGCCGCCGGGCAGGACTTCAAGGCCGTGCTGGAAGCGGCGCGGCGCCACCTCCAGCTGCACAAGAATTTCAGCCTCGACAACACCCTCTCGCAGTGGGAGCGCGGCTACGTCGAGGCGGCGCTCATGATCACCCAGGGCAACCTGACCCAGGCCGCGAAGCTCCTCGGCATCCACCGCACCACGCTCTACAGCCGGATGCAGGGCTACGGCGGCCAGGGCGGCGGCAACGGCGGCGAAGCGGCGAAAGCGCCGCGCCCGGCCGCCAAGTGAGGAACTCCGTTCCTTTTGACCCTCTTCAATTGAACAAATCCGAGATGGTTCTCGATTCCGTCAGATGGGGACTTTCATTCAGGAATTTGTCGGACGCAGGTCCGGCAAATTCCTAGGGGACCCGCGATGTACTACAGCCACTTCGGCCTGAGCCAGGCGCCGTTCAAGATCACGCCGAACACCGAGTTCTTCTTCAGCGGCGGCAACCGCGGGCCGATCCTGGAGGCGCTGATCTACGCCATCACCCACGGCGAGGGCATCATCAAGGTGACGGGCGAAGTCGGCAGCGGCAAGACCATGCTGTGCCACATGCTGCCGACGCGGCTGCCGGCGCACATCGAAACGGTCTACATCTCCAACCCCAGCGTCTCGCCCGAGGAGATCCTGCACGCGATCGCCTTCGAGATGCAGCTCCCGGTGGAGCGCGGCGCGGCGCGGCTCGAAGTGATGCAGGCCATGCACGATTTCCTGCTGAAGCGCTACGCCGAGGACAAGCGCGTGGTGGTGTTCGTCGAGGAATCGCAGAGCATGCCGCTCGCGACGCTCGAGGAAATCCGCCTGCTGTCGAACCTGGAGACGAAGAACGACAAGCTGCTGCAGATCGTCCTGTTCGGGCAGCCCGAGCTCGACGACAACCTGCGCCAGCCCAACATCCGGCAGTTGCGCGAGCGCATCACCCACAGCTTCCGGCTCGAGCCGCTCACCCTCGGGGAAATCCGCGAATACCTGATGTTCCGCATGCGCGCGGCCGGCTACCGCGGCCCGGACCTGTTCTCGAACTCGGTCGTCAGGCACATCTCGCGCACGTCCATGGGCCTCACCCGGCGCGTCAACCTGATCGCTGACAAGGCGCTGCTCGCGGCGTTCTCCGAGAACACCCACACGCTGAAACCGAAGCACATCGAAGCCGCCGTGCGCGACAGCGAGTTCAGCCAGCAACGGCCCCGCCGCGTCGAAGCCGGCCGCTACTGGGGCGCCGCCGCGCTGCTGGGGCTGGGCGCCGCGCTCGGCATCGCGGCCTACGCGCTGCTGCAGAATGCCGGCCAGAACCCGGCCACGGCGGCAAGCGCACCGCAGGCGGAACCGTCGGGCGCAGCCGCCGGGAATCCGGCGGCCAAACCGTCGAAATCGGCACAGCCCGTGCCCCGGGCGCCGGCTTCTGTACCCGCTTCCACGCCGGCGCCCGCCACCGCGGCGCTGCCTGCTGACGTTGGAACAAAACTTGCGACGCCTCTTGCGACGCCCGCTGTTAGCAGCGATAAGCCCGGGCAAACAGGCGGCGAGCCCGACCTGCTCGAATCCAGGCTCGCCGCGACCAGCGCATGGCTGAATAAAGAGAACCCCGCCACTTTCAGTATCCAGTTGCTGGGCACCAACGACCCTCGCCAACTCAAAGAGCTTCTCAATTCCATCGGGAAGGTCGTTGAAATTAATAAGGTTTTTGTGTATCGTACCTTGGCGAACAAACAGCCGTCCCTGACCGTGCTGTACGGCAGCTTCGGCAATCCGCGCGAAGCGCGCGAAGCGCTTGATAAACTGCCGCAATCGCTCAAGGCGAACCAGCCGTTGCTGCGCACGGTTCAGGGCATACGCGCGGAGATCAGGCAGAACGAGTCGTCGTGACCGAAACGCGCACCATCCGTCAAGGAAGGCAAGAACCGGGGACTATGAAAAAATGCGGCTGACCGAAACAGCGCCGGGAACAGTGGCACGAGCGATGAACGACATCGCGCCGTGTTCATCCCGCATCCGTTACGGCGCGCCGCTCGTGCTGGCGCTGTCCCTGATCACCGGCGGCTGCGCGAATTTTCCTTTCCATCCCAGCGTTCCGCCCTCGGAAGGGCATATCTCCACCCCGCCTCCGGCGAAAGCCGAGCCGGACCGCGCTATTCCCCCGCCTGCCCGGACAACCGAGTTCGTGCCGCCGCCCAGGCCGGCGGTCAAGCCCCAGACCTACAGCGTGGTGGTCAACGAAGTGCCGGTGAAGGACCTGCTGCTCGCGCTCGCGCGCGACACCAAGCGGAACATCGACATTCACCCAGGCATCAGCGGGCTGGTCAGCCTGAATGCAATCAACGAAACGCTCGACGCCATCCTTGAGCGTGTCGCCAAGCAGGTCAACATGCGCTACCGCACGGAGGGCAATACGCTCATTGTTTCACCCGATACGCCGTACGTGAAGACCTATCGCGTGAACCATGTGGATATGCAGCGGGATTCAACGTGGCAAATCGGCGTGGCCGGCCAAGTGGGAGGATCAACAGGAGAAGGGACGCAGTCGACGGGTGCGGCAAGCGCATCGAACACCCTCGTAACAACCACGATGCGGTCGAGTTTTTATCAGACTCTGCGCGACAATGTAAAAGGGATTCTCGTTACCATGAGGGCCCAAAGTCAGTCGGCGGAAGAGCGGCAGCGGGCGCGAGAAGACCAGAAGCTTGCCATCGAGCTGGAGCAGCGAAGACTTAGCGTTGCGCAAAGTGCGGCAGCCACCGCCTCAAGAGAAGGGGGTAGCGTAGGCAGCGGCGGTATCGCCCAGTTACTGCGTGCCTCCCAACCTCCAACGCCTGCAAGTCGCGTGGAAGACGATGTGGTGCTCAACGCACAAGGCGGGACCATTACCGTCAGCGCAACGGAACGAGAGCACTCGGCGATTCAGCATCACCTCGACAGCGTCATCAGTGCCGCGCAGCGCCAGGTTCTGATCGAGGCGACGATTGTCGAGGTGCAGCTCTCCAACAATTACCAGGGCGGCATAGACTGGAGCCGTCTGGCGTTAGATGGCGGTTTTTCTTTCGTCCAGACCCTGCTGACCGGGTTCGGCACCGGGCTGAATCAAACAGGCTCCAATTTATTTCAAGTCGGCTATTCCAACCCGAACACCCGCGGCGGCAACCTCAGCGCGACCGTGAAGCTGCTCGAGGAGTTCGGCAACACCCGCGTGCTGTCGAGCCCCAAGCTGATGGCGTTGAACAACCAGACAGCGCTGCTCAAGGTGGTGGACAACGTCGTGTATTTCGAGGTGCGGTCGGATACAACACAAGGCACGAACACGGCGCTTACCACCTTCAACACTACCGCGAAGACGGTTGCCGTAGGTGTGGTAATGGGAGTAACGCCTCAGATCAATGAGGATGGCCGTGTCTCGCTCACGGTGAGGCCGTCCATATCGAGAGTTCTGCGCTTCGTCAACGATCCCAATCCATCACTCGCCGCGGCAAATGTGACCAATGCGGTTCCTGAAGTGCAGACGCGGGAAATGGAATCGGTGCTGCAGGTAGGCAATGGCCAGACCGTGATCCTGGGCGGACTGATGCAGGACGACGTGCGTCGCAACCGCGAGCAGATTCCGGGTGCCGACCAAATCGGCGCCCTCGGCGAGTTGTTCCGTTTCCGTGACGAGCGCGTATCCAAGAGCGAACTGGTCATCTTCCTGCGGCCCACCGTCGTCTCCAACCCCTCGATCGAGAGCGACGAGCTGAAATTCTTCCAGCGCTTCCTGCCCAAACCCGAGGCTCCCCCGCCGCAACCCGAGAGAACCGGCGCCGCGCAATGAGCCTGTTGATGAAGGCCCTGGAAAAGGCCGCCAAGGACCGGGGGGAAGCGCGCAACGAGCCGGCTGCTGTAGCACCGGCACCCGCGACACCAGCCGCCGCCGTCGCGCCGGCGCCTTCCGAACTGACCCTCGAACCGATCGGCACGGGAGCGCCTGCGCCATCGCCCGCACTGTCGCCGCGGGCCGAAGCCGCGCTCCGCCCGGCCGCCGCGCCGCGTGCCGCGTCCGCCGCCCCGGCTTCCCCCACCGCGCGCGAGCAGGCCCAGGCG
>CAYSRR010000112.1:0-4368 GCA_964433375.1 uncultured Streptomycetaceae bacterium | reverse complement strand
GGCGCAATCCGCCCGACCGGCCGGCGGCGGCGCGATGGCCTACGCGCGCTCACACCCGGTGATGATTTTCGGCACGCTCGCCGGCATCGTGGCCATCGGCTTCGGCATTTACGTGTACCTGCAGATCTTCCATCCCGCGCTGTTCGTCGCGAGGCCGGTGGTCGCGCCCCGGAGTTCGTTGCCGCCGCTCGTGCAGGCGCCCGCGCCCGTCACGCCCGCACTGTCGAGCGCGCCCCTGCTGAAGGAAGCCGCCGCGGAAGCCGCGACGGCGACCGTGCCGGCCGCGGCAACGCTCGAAGCCCCGCGCCCGAGACCGAAAACGAGACCGGCAGCCCCCGCCGCCTTCCCGGTGGAGGATGGCCCGCGCAACGCCATCTCGGTCAGCCGGGGCAGCCCGGAGCCGACGCTCAATCCCCTGCACACCCAGGCCTACGCCGCGCTGCAGGCAGGCCAGCCGGACGAGGCGCGGCGCCTCTACGGCCAGCTCGCCGCCGCCGAACCGAAGAACGCCGACGCGCTGCTGGGTCTCGCCGCGATCGCCGCGCAGCAGGGCAACGCCGAGGAAGCCTCGCGGCGCTACCTGCAGATACTGGAACTGGAGCCGCGGCACGCGCTGGCGCAGAGCGGCCTGATCGCGCTGCTCGGGCGCGCCGACCCCCTCGCCGCCGAATCGCGGCTGCGGCAGTTGATCGCGCGCGAGCCCTCCGCCTATCTCTATTTCACGCTCGGCAACCTGTACGCCGACCAGTCGCAGTGGGCGCCGGCCCAGCAGGTGTACTTCCAGGCCCACCATCTCGATCCGGCCAACCCCGATTACGCCTACAACCTGGCGGTCGCGCTCGAGCACGTGAGCCAGCCCAGGCTGGCGCTCGGTTTCTACCAACGCGCCGTGCAGCTTGCCACCGCCCGCGGGCGCGCCAACTTCGACCTCCCCCAGGCCCGGGAACGGGTCGCCCGACTCACCCAGCAGGTAGAATAGTCGGCCCGGGGATCGCGTCGGGTCCCCCCTGGTTCATATGGCCGAACAAAGAAAAAAACTCCGCCTGGGCGAGCTGCTGGTGCAGCAGGGGCTGATCACCACCGATCAGCTCTCGATCGCGCTCGCCGAGCAGCGCCACAACAACGTGCCGATCGGGCGCCTGCTGGTGCGCCTGGGCTTCGTCACGGAAAGCGCCATCCGCGACATCATGGCGCGCACCATCGGCCAGGAGTCGATCGACCTCGCGCAGGTGGTCGCCGACCCCGAGGCGCTGAAACTCGTCAACCAGGACTTCGCGCGCCGCAACCGCGTGCTGCCGATCGCCTTCGACCCCGCCGAGCAGGTGCTGACCGTCGCCACCACCGAGATCTTCAACGTGGTCGCGATGGACCAGTTGCGCGGCATGCTCGGCTCGCAGATCGAGATCAAGACGCTGCTCGCGGCCGAGGCCCAGCTCGGCGACTACATCGACCATTTCTACGGCTACGAACTGTCGGTCGACGGCATCCTGAAGGAAATCGAGACCGGCGAAATCGACTACGAGAGCCTGCAGACCGCGGGCGGCGGCGACGAGTACACCCAGCCGATGGTGCGCCTCGTCAACGCGCTGCTGGTGGACGCGGTCAAGCGCGGCGCCTCCGACATCCACTTCGAGCCGGAGTACGCGTTCCTGCGCATCCGCTACCGCATCGACGGCGTGCTCGAGACGGTGCGCAGCCTGCACAAGACCTACATGCCCGGCATCACGGTGCGGGTCAAGGTCGTGAGCGCCATGAACATCGCCGAGACGCGCTCGCCGCAGGACGGCCGGCTGTCGCTCACGCTGAACGGCCGGCCGATCGATTTCCGGGTCTCGACGCAGCCGACCATCTACGGCGAGAACATCGTGCTGCGCGTGCTCGACCGCGAGAAATCCATCATCTCGCTCGACCGCATGCAGTTGAGCAGGGGCGCCCTGGAGAAGATCAACCTGATGCTGGCGCGCCCGGAGGGCATCCTGATCGTCACCGGTCCCACCGGCAGCGGCAAGACCACGACGCTCTATTCGCTGCTGTCGCAGGTCAACGACGAGACCGTCAACATCATGACGCTGGAAGACCCCGTCGAGTACCCGCTGACGCTCATGCGCCAGACCTCGGTGAGCGAAGTCGCCCGCATGGACTTCGCCGACGGCATCCGCTCCATCATGCGCCAGGACCCGGACATCATCCTGGTGGGGGAAGTGCGCGACAAGGAAACCGCCGTGATGGCGTTCCGCGCCGCCATGACCGGCCACCAGGTGTTCACCACGCTGCACACCAATTCCGCGCTCGGCGCCTTCCCGCGCCTGCTCGACATCGGCATCCAGCCCGACATCATGGCGGGCAACATCATCGGCATCATCGCGCAGCGCCTGGTGCGCGTGCTGTGCACCCATTGCAAGGAGGCCTACGCGCCCTCCAGGGAAGAACGGCAACTGCTGGGCCTGGCGGGAGAACAGGTTTCCTTCCTGCACCGCTCGGTCGGCTGCAAGCAATGCGACAACAAGGGCTTCAAGGGCCGCACCACCGTGATGGAAATCCTGGTGATGGACGGCGACCTCGACGAGCTCGTCGCCCGCCGCGCCACCGCCAAGGAAATGCGCGCCGCGGCGCTCGGCCGGGGCTTTCGCTCGCTCGCGGACGAAGGGCTGCAACGCGTGGTGGAAGGCACCACCAGCCTGGCCGAGGTCGCGCGGGAGATCGACCTGACGGGGCGCTACGGCTGACGCCCGAATTTTGAATGTTGAATTTTAAATTTTGAATTGGGAATGACGGGCGGTGGTTGAGATGCCTTTCGTTCAACATTCAACATTCAGCATTCAACATTGAATTTCATGCCTTCCTACGAGTACAAGGCCATAGACAAAGCCGGCCGCCCGGCGCGCGGCGGGGTGGAGGCGGTGAACGAGGTCGACCTCGAGCTGCGGCTGCGGCGCATGGGGCTCGACCTCATCACCTACAAGCAGGTGGACCGCCGCGCCTCGGGCATGGGCTCGGGCGGAAAGATCACGCGGCAGGACCTCATCAACTTCTGCTTCGACCTGGAGCAGATGATCCGCTCCGGCATCCCCATCATCGACGGCCTGCGCGACATGCGCGACTCCATCGACAGCCCGCGCTTCCGCGACGTGCTCACCGTCATGACCGAGGACATGGAGGGCGGCAAGGTGCTCTCCCAGTGCATGGCGGGGCAGCCGGACATCTTCGACACCGTCTTCGTGAGCCTGGTCCGCGCGGGCGAGCAGACCGGCCAGTTGCCGGAAATCTTCAAGAACCTCGCCGACAACCTGCGCTGGCTGGACGAGCTGATCTCGCAGACCCGCCGCCTGCTGATCCTGCCCCTGCTGACGCTGGCGGTGGTGCTCGCCGTGCTCGTCGCGCTGCTGATCGTCCTCGTGCCGCAGATCGCGTCGCTCTTCAAGTCGATGGGGCTCGCCCTGCCGACCCAGACCAAGGTGCTGATCGCGGTCTCCGGGTTCATGACCCAGTACTGGTACGTGGTGTTCGGACTGCCGGTGGTGGTGATCGTGACGCTGATCATCATCGTCCAGCGCAGCACGCGGGCCGCCTACATGTGGGATTACGCGAAGCTGCGGCTGCCGCTCGTCGGCTCGACGCTGCAGAAGATCATCCTGTCGCGCTTCGCCAACATCTTCGCGCTCATGTACCGCTCCGGCATCACCGTGCTGGACGCGATCAAGACCTGCGAGGACGTCGTCAACAACAGGGTCATCTCCGACAGCCTGGTGCGGGCCGGCCAGCAGATCGCCGCCGGCGAGAGCCTGACCGAGACCTTCCAGAACCTGGGGGTCTTCCCGCCGCTCGTCATTCGCATGCTGCGGGTGGGCGAGAACACCGGCGCGCTCGACACCGCGCTCATGAACATCACCTATTTCTACAACCGCGACGTCAAGGAGTCGGTGGACAAGGCGCAGAAGATGCTGGGGCCGGCGATGACGCTGGTGCTGGGCGGATTGCTCGCGTTCGTCGTCTGGGCGGTGCTGGGGCCGGTGTATGATATTTTAGGCAAGATTCAGTTTTAGCAGCCGGCTTTCATTCGCCAAATCATGACATTCCTGGCCTGACAGATTGAAAGCCGGCTGCTAAAACTGATGGCAGACAAACTCCTCATCGCCCTCTCGGCCCAGGGCGCGCTCGTCGCCGACTGGCGCGGCAACCGGATTGCCGATTGCCAGGCCTTCGTCCACGACGACGACGGGCTCGCCGGCTACAAGGAGCACCTCGCGCGCTTCGGCAACGTCCCGGTCCACGTCATGGTGGACGCGGTCGAGGAAGACTACCGCTTCGAGACCCTGCCGCACGCCAGCGGCAGCGACCGCAGCGACATGGTCGCCCGCAAGCTCAAGC
>CAYSRR010000111.1:0-9065 GCA_964433375.1 uncultured Streptomycetaceae bacterium | reverse complement strand
ACGTGCAGACCGCGCGCGAGCATTTCGCCGCCAAGGGCGTGCACGTACTTGGTGGCGACCTTGAGACGGGCGCCCTGGCGCACCGCGCGCCGGTAATCGTAGCCTTCCCGCACGGCCACCACCATGCGGCAGCGCGCGATCTTGAGATCGATCGGCTGGTAGAGCCCCTGCCCGCCATGCTCGTCGAGGACGTCCTTGCCCGCGACGCCGAGGTCCGCCGCGCCGTACTGGACGTAGGTCGGCACGTCGGTCGCGCGCACGATGATGAGCCGCACGTCACGCTGGTTGGTCGGCAGGATCAGCTTGCGCGAGGTGCCCGGGTCGCCGCGCGCGACGATGCCCGCCGCCTTCAGCAGCGGCACGGTTTCATCGAAGATGCGGCCCTTGGACAGCGCAATGGTAATCACGTCAGCAACCCAATCGATCAATGGCGTGATTTTACAACAAAAACAATAAATTAGCCGCAGAGACGCCAAGCAAACCCTGGATTAGCCGCAAAGACGCAAAGTCGCCAAGGAACGCATAATTATTCAAGTCAAGCCGATCGAATTATTCCTGTCTCTGCGCCTCTGCGTCTTTGCGGCTGATTCCGGGTTTCAGCGGATGCGCTTGATCCGCGCGCCGAGGCGCGAGAGTTTCTCCTCGATCCGCTCGTAGCCGCGGTCGAGGTGGTAGACCCGGTCGATCGTGGTCGCACCGCGCGCGATAAGCCCGCCCAGCACCAGGCTGGCGGAAGCGCGCAGGTCGGTCGCCATCACGGTCGCGCCGTCGAGGTGGGTGACACCCTTCACCCCCGCCGTGTTTCCCTCGACCTCGATGTCGGCGCCGAGGCGCTTCAGCTCCTGCACGTGCATGAAGCGGTTCTCGAAGATGGTCTCCGTCACGCGCGCCGTGCCGCGCGCGACGCTGTTCAGCGCCATGAACTGTGCCTGCATGTCGGTGGGAAACGCCGGGTAGGGCGAGGTGCGGATGCTGACCGCGTGCAGCGCGCCGTTGGTCGCGAGCGAAATCCAGTCCGGCCCGGTCTCGATGCGCGCGCCGGTCTCGCGCAGCTTCTCCAGCACCGAATCGAGGATATCGGGCCGCGCCCCGGTCAGCTTGATGCTGCCGCCGGTGGCCGCCGCCGCCGCGAGGAAGGTGCCGCTCTCGATGCGATCCGGCATCACGCGGTAACGCGCGCCGCGCAGCCGGTCCACGCCCTCGACCGTGATCACGTCGCTGCCCGCGCCGCGCACACGGGCGCCCATGGCGTTCAGGCAGTTGGCAAGGTCGATCACCTCCGGCTCGCGCGCCGCGTTCTCGATCACCGTGCTCCCTTCGGCGAGCGTGGCCGCCATCATGAGGTTCTCGGTGCCGGTGACGGTGACGATGTCCATGCAGATGCGCGCACCGCGCAGCCGCCTCGCGCGCACAGAGATGTAGCCGTGCTCCATCGTCAGCTCCGCGCCCATCGCCTGCAGGCCCTTGATGTGCTGGTCCACCGGGCGCAGCCCGATGGCGCAGCCGCCCGGCAGCGACACCCGCGCCTCCCCGCAGCGCGCGGTGAGCGGCCCCAGCACCAGCACCGAGGCGCGCATGGTCTTCACCAGCTCGTACGGCGCGACCGGGTTGGTGATGCGTTTCGCGACGAGCTCGACACCGAGCTTCTCGTCCATCGAGACCGCCACGCCCATCTGCGCGAGCAGGTTCAGCATCGTGGTCACGTCGTGCAGGTGCGGCACGTTGGCGACCGTGAGCGGTTCGTCGGTGAGCAACGCCGCCGTGAGGATGGGCAGCGCGGCGTTCTTGGCGCCCGAGACACCGATTTCCCCTTTGAGGGGCGCGCCGCCTTCGATGAGAAGCTTATCCATGCCGCGTCGCCATAAGATCAAAATCAACAGCATTAGCCACAGAGAGCACCGAGAACACAGAGGGTCGAAACTTACGAATCGGCCGCATCGTGTTTTTCTTTCTCTCTGTGCTCTCTGTGTTCTCTGTGGCTGATTGAGGCTTTCACGAACGCCGGGCGGCCCAGTCCTCGGGCGAGTACGTCTGCATGGACAGCGCGTGGATCTCCGCCCGCATGCGGTCGCCGAGCGCACGGTACACCAGCTGGTGCTGCTGCACGCGCGACTTGCCGCTGAAGGCGGAGCTGACGATCACCGCCTCGAAATGATGTCCGTCGCCCTGCACCTCGACGTGGTCGCACGCCAGTCCACCTTCTATCCAGGTCTTGATCTGATCGGGGTCGGTCATTGTTCCAGTCACAAGTTGTTACGGGTTGCGGGTCACGCACCCCCACCCTGGCCCTCCCCCTTGGGAAGGGGGAGGGTTGGGAGGGGGTTAGTGGCGAAGCTTGTACCCTGAGCGCAGCAACCACAAGGTCAAAAATGATAAGGCGAAAAAACTCGTTCCGACAATCACCAGGCTCAGCCAGGGCGATACGTCGCTCACCCCGAAGAAGCCGTAGCGGAAGCCGTCCACCATGTAGAAGATCGGGTTGAGGTGCGACAGCCCCTGCCACACCGGCGGCAGCGACTGGATCGAATAGAACACGCCGGAGAGAAAGGTCAGCGGCAGGATGATGAAGTTCTGGAACGCCGAGAGCTCGTCCACCTTGTCGGAGTAGATGCCTGCGATGATACCGAGCGTGCCCAGCACGCCGCTGCTGGCGACCGCGAAGACGAGCGACCACAACGGCTGCGCGAAACGCAGGTCCACGAACCAGACCGTGGCGAGAAAAACGCCCGCCCCCACCACCAGCCCGCGCGCGGCCGCGGCGAGCAGGTAGGCAGCGAAGAATTCCTGGTACGACAGCGGCGGCAGCAGGACGAACACGATGTTACCGGTCATCTTCGATTGCATCAGGGAGGACGAGCTGTTGGCGAACGCGTTCTGCAGCACCGACATCATCGCCAGGCCGGGCACCAGGAACGCCGCGTAGTCCACGCCCGGGAAGACCTCGACGCGGCCGCGCAGGGAATAGGTGAACACGACCAGGAACAGCAGCGCGGTCAGCACCGGCGCGAGGATGGTCTGCATGCTCACCTTCCAGAAGCGCAGCCATTCCTTGTGGAACAGGGTCGGGAAACCGCTCATGCGCTCCCCATGACCTGGATGAACACGTCCTCGAGATCGAGGTGCATGACTTCCAGCTCCAGGATCTCGATGCCGTTCGCGCGCAGCTCGGCGATCACGCGCCCGACCTCGCTGTAATCGGACAGCGCCAGGCGGTAGCCCGCCTCGCGCCGCTGCACGGCGAGCGCGGCCAGCGAGTCCGGGAGCCGGTCGGGCGCGAGCCGCAGCTCGATGTAGCACCCCGAATGCCTGCGCAGCAGGTTCTGCGTGGTATCGAGCGCGACGACACGCCCCTGCTTCAGCATGGCGATGCGCCCGCACAGCGCCTCCGCCTCTTCCAGGTAATGGGTGGTGAGCACGATCGTGTGCCCGTCCTGGTTGAGCCGGCGCACGAACCGCCACAGCGCCTGCCGCAATTCGACGTCCACGCCCGCCGTCGGCTCGTCGAGCACGATCACCGGGGGCTTGTGCACCAGGGCCTGCGCCACCATCACCCGCCGCTTCATTCCGCCGGAGAGCGCGCGCATGTTGGTGTCCGCCTTGCCGGCCAGGTCGAGATGATGCATCACCTCGTCTATCCAGGCGCGGTTGTCGCGCAGCCCGAAGTAGCCGGACTGGAAAGTCAGTGCCTCGCGCACCGTGAAGAAGGGATCGAACACCAGTTCCTGCGGCACCACGCCGAGCGCCCGCCGCGCCTCGCGGTACTGGCCGACGACGTCGTGCCCCATGACCCGGGCGCTGCCGTCCGTGGCGAGCGTCAGGCCCGCCAGGATATGGATCAGCGTGGTCTTGCCGGCGCCGTTCGGCCCGAGCAGGCCGAAGAACTCGCCGCGCTCGATCGCCAGGCTCACCCCGTCGAGCGCCTTGAGTTCGCCATAGCGCTTGGAAACTCGGTCAACCTGAATTGCAGCCATCTAGGGTGAGGTGTTAGGAGTGAGGTGTGAGGAGAAGAAAAGGCGGTGAAGGGTCTTGCCCCCTCACTCCTTACCCCTCACTCCTCACCGAGCAACTCGGTGACGCCGTAGAGTTCGGCAAGGCTCGTCAGGTTGGCGGGCAGGTTGAGGTAACGGATCGAGCGGCCGCTGCGGCCCGCTTCGCGCCGCCATTCGAGCAACAGGCTCAACGCGGAGGAATCCACTTCCGTGACGGCGGCGAGGTCGACCGTCACCTGCTGCGCGGTGAACAAGCCGTTGCCCTGGGCGAGCAGCGACACCACGCGGTCCAGGGTGACCGGCCCCTGCACGGTGCAGCGGCCGTTCTCGCACGCGATCATTTCTTCTCCGACGCCTGCCCCGCCGCGAGCTGCTTGTTCTTGTCGGTCAGCGCCTTGACCAGGCCGTCGATGCCGCCCTTGCGCACCTCGGCTTCGAACGTGCCGCGGTAGTTCTGCACCAGGCTCAGGTCCGCCACGACCACGTCGTACACCTTCCAGCCGCCGGCGTTCTTCTCCATCCGGTAATCCACGGAAACCGGCTTGCCGCCCGACTGGTTGATGAGCGACCGGACCACGACCTCGGTGTCGGTGGGCTGCATGCGCAGCGGCCGGTACTCGATGGTCTGGTCGCGGTAGGCCGAGAATGTCGCCGCGTACGTCTGCACCAGCAGCGCGCGGAACTCGCCGACCAGGGCCTTCTGCTGCTCGGCGCTCGCCTTCCGCCAGCTGGGCCCCACCGCGAGGCGCGTCATCCGCACGAAATCGAAATGCGGCAGGACTTTCGTCTCGACCAGGTCCACCACTTTTTTGGTGTTGCCGGCCTGGATATCCTTGTCCTCGCGCAGGACCGCCAGCACCTCGTCGGTCACGGACTTCGCCAGCACGTCCGGCGCCACATCCTGCGCCCGCGCCGGCGCCACCGCCAGGAAAGCCGCCGCCAGCAAGCTCATCAGCAATTTTTCGATCATGGAATCACCCACCTCTCACCATTCATCATTCAACATTCAACCCCCTCCCTCACCCTCCCCCTTGTCAAGGGGGAGGGATGGGGTGGGGGTTACTTCGTCCCGCCCTCCGCCGCCTTGTTGTACAGGAACTGCCCGATCAGCTTCTCCAGCACCACCGCGGACTGCGTCAGCTTGAGCGTGTCACCGTCCTTCAGGGGCGCCGTGTCGCCGCCGGCCTCGAGCCCGAGGTACTGCTCGCCGAGCAGCCCCGAGGTCAGGATCGAGACCGAGGTGTCCTTGGGAAACTCGTAGCGCCGGTCGACGTTGAGGCTCACCCGCGCGACGAATTTCCTGGAATCGAACTGGATGTCGCTCACCCGGCCGACCACCACGCCCGCGCTTTTCACCGGGGCGCGCACCTTCAGCCCGCCGATGTTCTCGAACTCGGCGTAGATCCGATAGCTCTCGCCCACGTTGAACGTCGTGCTGGCATTCCCCACCTTGAGGGCGAGGATGAACAGGGCGGCCATGCCGACGACGACGAAGATGCCGACCCATGCATCGAGTGTGGTTCTGTCCATGCGCCTAGACCCCTTTGAACATGAATGCCGTCAGTATGAAATCGAGCCCCAGTATGGCCAGCGACGAGGTGACCACCGTGCGCGTGGTCGCCCCCGACACGCCTTCCGCGGTGGGCGGGGCATCGTAGCCCTCGAACAGCGCGATGGCGGTCACCGCCACGCCGAACACCACGCTCTTGATGAAGCCGTTCACGATATCCTGCCTGAAATCCACCGCGTTCTGCATCTGCGACCAGAACGCGCCTTCATCCACCCCGATCAGCACCACCGCGATGAGATAGCCGCCGAACACGCCCATGGCGCTGAAGATCGCGGCCAGCAGCGGCATGGAGATGATGCCGGCGAGGAAACGCGGCGCGACGATGCGCCGGATCGGGTCCACCGCCATCATCTCCATCGCGGAGATCTGCTCGGTCGCCTTCATCAGCCCGATCTCCGCGGTCATCGCGGAGCCCGCCCGGCTCGCGAACAACAGCCCCGCGACCACCGGCCCCAGCTCGCGCACGAGCGACAGCGCGACCAGCGTGCCGACCGCTTCCGAGGAGCCGTAGCGCTGCAGCGTTTCGTAGCCCTGCAGCGCCAGCACCATGCCCACGAACAGGCCGGACACCATGATGATGATGAGCGAGAGCACGCCGGCGAAGTAGATTTCCCGGAACGTCAGGCCGCGGAAACGGCGGAAGCTGGTGGCCGAGCGCAACAGCGTGACCAGGAAGAACCGGGTCGCGAAGCCGAGCCGCCAGACGCCGCCCACCACATGGTTGCCGACGCCGCGCAATCCCTTCAGGACGCGCTCAGGCATGGGCGGCCTCCCGGCCGGCGCCCAGCCCCAGGTCCTGCGCGTACGGGACGCCCGGGTAGTGGAACGGCATCGGCCCGTCCATCTCGCCCCACACGAACTGGTGCACGAACGGGGCCGTGGAATTGCGGATGTCTTCCGGCGTGCCCTCGGCGACGACGACGCCGTCCGACATGAAGTACACGTAATCGACGATCTTCAGCGACTCCTGCACGTCATGCGTGACGATGATCGAGGTCGTGCCCAGCACGTCGTTCAGCTTGCGAATGAGGTTGCTGATGACGCCCATCGAGATCGGGTCGAGCCCGGTGAACGGCTCGTCGTACATGATGAGCGCGGGATCGAGCGCGATGGCCCGCGCGAGCGCCACGCGCCGCGCCATGCCGCCCGACAACTCGGAAGGCATCATGTCGCGCGCGCCGCGCAACCCGACGGCGTTCAGTTTCATCAGCACGAGATCCTCGATCATGGCTTCCGGCAGGCCCGTGTGCTCGCGCATCTGGAACGCGACGTTGTCGAACGCGGAAAGATCGGTGAACAGCGCGCCGAACTGGTAGAGCATCCCCATCTTGCGCCGCATGGCGAAGAGCCCGTCGCGATCGAGCTCGCCGAGGGCGCGGCCGTCGACCCTGACCGTGCCGGAGTTGGGCTTCAGCACGCCGGCGACCATGCGCAGTATGGTCGTCTTGCCGCAGCCCGACAGGCCCATGATCGCGACGATCTTCCCGCGCGGCACCGTCATGTTGATGCCTTTCAGCACCGGACGGATATCGTACGAGAAGTTGACGTCCTTGATTTCAACGAGGTTTTCCATCAACCGGCCATGGGCGCCAAAGGGCGCCAATTTTAGCCCACCTGTTGCGCCACAACAATGACGGGTTGGACCGGGATCGGCGCGTGGAATTCACCGTGAAATACCGGTGCGCCGCGTCCGCGCTCGCCCAGCCGTGAACGTGAAACTCCTACCGCGGAGGACGCGGGGGACGCCGGGTCACGGGGAAAATTGCCGGAATTTCTTCGCCATGGCGGAATAATCCATTATTCACCCCACCCCCCGAGATTCGTCGATCTTGCAGGTTTTCCTCCGCGTCCTCCGCGCCCCCCTGCGGTGGGAGGTCGTTGACACACGTTGTGACGCGCCGGCCTTTGCGGTAACTTGGCCAGCCATATGAACGACATCGCGCTGCGCTTCGCGCAGGTCACGAAGAACTATGGCGGCACGGCCGCGCTCGCCGATTTCTCGCTCGAAGTGAAGCGCGGCGAGTTCTTCGGGCTGGTCGGCGTGAACGGCGCGGGCAAAACCACGCTCATCAAGTGCCTGCTCGATTTCTGCGACACCGACGGCGGCACGATCGAGATCTTCGGCGCATCGCATCGCGCCACGGCGGCACGGTCGCGGCTGGCTTTTCTCCCTGAACGCTTCAACCCGCCCTACTATCTCACCGGGCGCGATTTCGCGCGCTACATGCTCGAGCTCTACCGCGCGCCTTACCAGGAGGAGCGGGTCGCGCGCCTCTTCGACGCGCTCGATCTCGATCGCTCCGCGCTCGACCGCCCGGCGCGCGCCTACTCCAAGGGCATGACGCAGAAACTGGGGCTGGCCGCCTGCCTGCTCTCCGGCAAGGACCTCTACGTACTGGATGAACCCGCCGGCGGGCTCGACCCCCGGGCACGCGCCCTGCTGAAGGGCGAGCTGAAGGCCCTGCACGGCGCCGGGCACACCGTCTTCATCACCTCTCACGCGCTGGGCGACGTCGCGGAGTTGTGCGACCGGATGGCGGTAGTCCATGCCGGCCGGCTGCGGTTCGCCGGTTCCCCGGGGGAACTGGTGCGCCGGTACGGCTCCCCCGACCTCGAACGGGCCTTCCTGGCCTGCATCGACACTCCTGGCGCCGCGCTAGCGGCAACTCCTTGAGTTACAATTACAATTAAAGCAGACGCCGTGGCCCTATCGGGCCGCGGCGCTGCTTTAATTCCGCCCGTTCGAACGGACAAGATGCTTGCCGTTCAACGCGCGGGCATTCAGGGGGACAGCGCACGTGGCGGCAAAGCAAGCGGAGCAGACCAAGCCCGACCTGCTGATCGTCGACGACGATCCGCTGATCACCGACACGCTCAATTTCGTCCTGAGCCGGGATTTCACGGTGTACGTCGCGGATTCCCGCGCGCGCGTGAAAAGCCTGCTCACCCAGCTCGACCGCGCGCCGCAGCTCGCCCTGATCGACCTCGGTCTGCCGCCCACGCCGCACCGCCCCGACGAAGGGTTCCGCCTGATCAGCGAGCTGATCGCGCATTCGCCCGGCATCAAGATCGTCGTGCTGTCGGGCCAGAGCGACGAGACCAACGCGCGCCACGCCCGCACCCTCGGCGCGATCGAATTCGTCGCCAAGCCGTGCGAGCCGGAAACGCTGAAGAACCTGCTCAATCGCGCGCTGGAAGTGCGCGAGGCCGAGCTGGGCGCCGCCCCGGAGAGCGGGCTGCTCGGCCGCAGCATGCTGGTCGAGAAGCTGCGCCAGCAAATCTCCCAGTTCGCCAACGCGCCGTTCCCGGTGCTGATCGAGGGTGAGTCGGGCAGCGGCAAGGAGCTGGTCGCGGCCTCGCTCCACCGCATGAGCCAGCGCGCCGCCCGGCCGTTCCTGGCGCTGAACTGCGCGGCGATCTCCCCGAACCTGGTCGAACCCACGCTGTTCGGCTACGCCAAGGGCTCGTTCACCGGCGCCACCGCCTCGCGCGCTGGCTATTTCGAG
>CAYSRR010000110.1:6145-9070 GCA_964433375.1 uncultured Streptomycetaceae bacterium | reverse complement strand
GTCTGCGTGACGATGGCGGCGACCTTCCCGTCGGGGTTGCGGATCGTCGTCTGCCACACCATGGTGGTGCGGCCGATGTGCAGGGGGATGGACACCGCGCGCATCACGGGGCCTTCGCCGGCACGGAAAAAATTGGTCTTGGACTCGAGCGTGCCGGTGCGATGCCCGGCCGGCAGGTTGGCGACCGTACCGGCCGCGCCCATCACGTCGGCGAACGCCATCAGCGCGCCGCCGTTCACTCGGCCCGAGCGGTTGATGTGCATGCGCTTCACGCGCATCTCGGCCACGACGCGCTTCTTCGTGATCGAGACGATCCGCACGCCGAGCGCGCGCGGCATGCCGCTGGCGAGCACCTGCCGCGCCGCCGCCGGCCCCACTCCCGGCATTTTCTTCGCCGCCGCCATCACTCGTCACCCCCCACTCGACACCCGACACCCGACACCCGACCCTCGACACTCGACACCCGACCCTCGACACTCGCAGGAATTATGGTGCCGCGCCATCCCGCTGGCAACGCGCGCCACACTATGGACTGCCCCCTGCCGGGCGCCGGGACGGCTATGACGCCGGGATAATGGGTTTGCGTGTAAAGTCACGGCCATGACGAGCTGCACGCTGAAGGACGTCGAAACCGCGCTGGTCCCCTCGCCTCCCAACGGAACCCACGGCGTCTTCGGCGGGCTGCGCCTCTCCTCGGCGTTCCAGCCGGTGTTCAGCCTGGCCCACGGCCGCGCGGTGGGCCACGAAGCGCTGCTGCGGGCCGTTGACGGCGCAGGCAAGGCGGTCGCGCCGCTGGAGACCTTCGCGCTCGCCGCGAAATCGGCCCACACGGTGCTGCTTGACCGGCTCTCGCGCGCCATCCACGTGCGCAATTACTCCGCGCAGGCGCCGGACGACTCGTCCTGGCTGTTCCTCAACGTCAGCCCCCAGGCGATCGTGGAGGGCCGGCTCTACCACGCGCCCTTCTTCGCCGACCTGCTGAAGAGCACGGGCTTCCCGCCGCACCGCGTCGTGGTCGAGCTGCTCGAGTCCTCGCTCGACCAGCGCACCGAGCTCGACAGCTCGGTGAATTTCTTCCGCGAGCTCGGCTGTCTCATCGCCATCGACGACTTCGGCGCCGGTCATTCCAACTTCGACCGCATCTGGCAGTTCAAGCCCGACATCGTCAAGCTCGACCAGTCCCTGCTGCAGCAGGCCTACCGCGACCCCGTGGTGCGGGGCATGATGCCGCGCATCTGCTCCATGCTGCACGAGTCGGGCGCGCTGGTGCTGATGGAGGGCGTGGAAACCGAGTCGCAGGCGATGATCGCCATGGACGCCGAGGTGGACTTCGTCCAGGGCTACTTTTTCGCCCGCCCCGCGCCCGCGCCCGTCGCGGCGCCGACCGGCGGCGCCTCGTTCGACGCGCTGTTCGACATCTACCGGCGCCTGGCGCTGCTCGAGCAGCGCGACTACCAGGCCGAAGTCAGCCAGTACGCCCGCGCCATCGACCTCGCGGCCAGGAAACTGAAAGCCGGCGAGCCGCTCGAAGCCGCCGCCACCCGCTTCCTCGAGCTGCCCATGGCCGAGCGCTGCTACCTGCTCGACCGGCTCGGCCGCCAGACGGCGCCGAGCCTGCTCGCGTCGCGCGCCCAGGCGGAAGCCGACCCGCGTTTCGCGCCGGTGAACAACATGTCGGGCTCGAACTGGGCGCGGCGCCATTATTTCCGCCGCGCCATCTCCCACCCCGACCGCGTGCACCTCACGCGCCCCTACCTGTCGCTGGCCACCGCGGCGCTGTGCGTCACGGCGTCCATCACCATCCGCCTCGGCGACGAGCTGTGCGTGCTGTGCGGCGATATCGTCTGGAGCGAGAAGCTGTCCACCGGCGACCGCTCGCTCGACACCGCCCTGCCGACCCTGCCGGGTTGACCGTCCTTTCCCGCTGCGTTAACGTCGCCGGGCTCCGCGCCGCATTCCGTCGGCGCATAAAAGCCGCGCCATGACCGACAAGACCGTCCGCATCATTCCTCCGCCCGACCCGAATCCCGTGAAGCCGGCGTACGTGCCGCCTCCCGGCGCGTGCGACGGCCACTGCCACGTGTTCGGCCCGGGCAAGCGTTTCCCGTACGCGAAGGAGCGCACCTACGAGCCGCCCGACGCGCCCAAGGAAAAGCTCGCCGCGCTGCATGCCCACCTTGGGCTTTCGCGCGCGGTGCTGGTGCAGGCGAGCTGCCACGGCACCGACAACAACGCGATGCTCGATGCGATCGCCGCGTCGAAAGGCGCGTACCGCGGCGTGGCGATGGTCGCGAAGAACGTGGCGCAATCCGAATTGCAGCGGCTGCATGCCGGCGGCGTGCGCGGCGTGCGCTACAACTTCGTGAAGCATCTCGGCGGCACGCCCGACCTCGACGTGGTGGAAAACATGATCGGGCGCATCAAGCCGCTCGGCTGGCACCTGCAGCTCCATCTCGATGCCG
This sequence comes from uncultured Streptomycetaceae bacterium, assembly GCA_964433375.1. Classification (GTDB taxonomy): domain Bacteria; phylum Pseudomonadota; class Gammaproteobacteria; order Burkholderiales; family SG8-41; genus SG8-41. The sequence goes on along the minus strand of CAYSRR010000110.1, from coordinate 6,608 downwards.
ACAACTTCATCGAGTTGCGCGCCTTCCTGCGGAAGCTCTCCGTGCCATTCATCATCGACCACATGGGACGCGTCTCGGCGCAGCAGGGCCTCGATCAGCCGGGCTTCCGCCAGTTGCTGGAACTGCTGAAGGACAGCCCGCACGCCTGGGTCAAGATCAGCGGGCCCGAACGCGTGTCCTCCGCCGGCAAGCCGTTCTACGATGCCATCCCGTTCGCGCAGGCGCTGGTCAAGGCCGCGCCCGACCGCATCCTGTGGGGCACCGACTTCCCGCACCCCAACGTGAAATGGATGCCCAACGACGGCGAGCTGGTCGACCTCTTCGCGAAGATGGTCGAGGACGACGCCACGCGAAAGAAAATACTGGTCGACAATCCCACGAAGCTCTACTGGGCGAATTGATTGCCCAGTAACGGGATGGGTGACAAGGGATAAGGGATAGGGCTCCTTCCGCTGCGCGTAAG
>CAYSRR010000110.1:0-6135 GCA_964433375.1 uncultured Streptomycetaceae bacterium | reverse complement strand
CCCCCTCCCCGCCCGTCGGGCATGAGCCTTATCCCCTATCCCCTATCCCCTATCCCCTATCACGCATCACCCTCCGAAGGAGCAGCATGGACACCGGCGCCCGCGAAAAAACCCTCGACGAGATCAGGACCGAGGTCCTGCGGCGGGCGGAAAAGCACCTGAGCCCGTTCAACCACGTGCGCCTCGAGGACGCGCGGCGCGTCGCGCTGGCGCTGAAGAGCCTCGATCGCGATCACTGGGCGGAGGAATGGTGCCGGGTCGGCCTGCCTTACGAGGCGAAGGGCGATGATCTGGCGGCGCGCCAGGCGGATCGCCGGGAGATCGGCGAGGCCTACTACAACGCGTTCGAGCTGTGCCGCATGGGCCGCTATCCCTGCGCCAGCACGCCCGGCAAGAAGCAGGCGTACCAGCACTCCCTGCGCATCTTCCGCAAGGCCGCGCGCCATTTCGACGTGCCGGTCGAGGTGGTCGAGCTGCCGTTCGGCAACGGCAGGCTCGTGGGCTACCTGCAGGTGCCGAAGACGGGCGCGAAGCCGCCGGTGGTCATGCACTGGGGCGGCGTCGACGGCTGGAAGGAAGACCGCCAGCGCGCGAGCGGCCTGCTGCACGGCCACGGCATCGCCACGCTGACGGTGGACATGCCCGGCACCGGTGAGAGCCCGCTGCGCTACAGCGACCCGGACGCCGAGCGCGGCTACTCGACCTTCATTGACCACCTGGCGCAGCGCAAGGACCTGGACGGCGGTCGCATCGGCGTCTGGGGCGGCAGCTTCGGCGCCTACTGGGCGGCGCGCCTCGCGTTCGTCGAGGCGAAGCGCCTGAAAGCGGCGGTGTTCCAGGGCGGCAGCGTGCATTACGGCTTCCAGGAGAAATGGCTGCGGCCGGCGTTCGCGACCGGCGCTTCCGGCTACCTGTTCGGCCCCTCGAGCATGTTCGAGGCGCGCAGCCAGGCGATGGGCGTCGCGGCGCTCGAGGAATTCCTGAAGATCGCGCCCTCCTTCTCGCTCCTCGACCGCGGGCTGCTCGACCGGCCCTCGGCGCCGCTGCTCGGCGTCAACGGCAAGCTCGACGACATGGCGCCGGTGGACGACATCTACCTCCTGATGGAGCACGGCAATCCCAAGGAAGCGCGCATCTATCCCAAGGGCAGCCACATGGGCCGCACCCCCGGCATGCCGGAGGACGAAATCACGAAGCTCATCACCGGCTGGCTGGCCATGCGGCTCGCCGCCTGACGATGCGCTTACAATGGCCTTTCCCACATCCCACAACGAGAGAAGAGACAACATGATCATCCGCAACTGGCTGTTCGGAATCGCGCTGGCCGGCATGAGCGCAGCGTGCGGCGCGCAGGGCGCCTGGAGCCCGCAGAGGAACGTCGAACTGCTGGTCGGTTCCGCGCCCGGCGGCAGCAACGACAAGACCGCGCGCCAGGTGGAGAGAATCCTGATCGAGCAGAAACTGGTCCCCACCTCGCTCACGGTGGTCAACCGCGCCGGCGCCGGCGGCGGCCTCGCGCTGAACCATCTTGCGCAGCATCCCGGCGACGCCCACTACCTGATCGTCTACCCGGCATCGATGATCACCAGCCACATCACCGGCCAGGTCAAGCTCAACTACACCGAATTCACTTTGATCGCGTCGCTTTTCAATGACTACACCGCGTTCGTGGTCAACGCCGCCTCTTCCATCAAGACCGGCAAGGACCTGGTCGAGCGGCTGAAGAAGGACCCGCAGTCGGTCGCGGTGGGTTTCGCCAACTCGCTCGGCAGCCAGAACCACATCGCCGTCGGCCTCCTGATGAAAGCGATCGGCGGCGAGCCGCGCAGCCTCAAGGCCGTCGCCTACAAGGGCTCCGCCGAGGCCGTCACCAACCTGCTCGGCGGCCATATCGATCTCGTGATCACCGCCGGCGGCAACGTCGCGGGCCACGTCGCGGCCGGCAAGCTGCGCATAGTCGGCGTTGCCGCGCCGCAGCGCTACCCTGGCGCGCTGGCGACCATCCCGACCTGGAAGGAACAGGGCGTCGACGTCGCGTACGGCGGCTGGCGCAGCATCGTCGGGCCGAAAGGCCTCTCGCCGGCGCAGGTCGCCTTCTGGGAAGGCGCGCTGCGCAAGGCGACCCAGACGCCGGAATGGAAGGAAGGCATCATCCAGAACTACTGGTCGGATGACTTCGTAACCGGCGCGCAGTTCTACAAGGACCTCCAGAAGGAATACGCCGACACGAGGGCGGTGCTGGTCGACCTCGGGCTCGCGAAGTAGCGGCAGCGGTCCATGGCCGTTTATCCCGAGCTGAAAGGCCGCGCCGTCGCGGTCACCGGCGCGGCGCAGGGCATCGGCGCCGTCACCGCGCGCGCCTTCGCGCAACAGGGCGCGCGCGTCGCGCTGCTCGACATCGACGAGGCGGGCATGAAGAGCGTCGCCGACGCCATCGCCGCGGACGGGGCACGGGTGCTTGCGCTCCGCGTCGACGTCACCGACGAGAAATCGGTCAACGCCGCCATCGCGGGCGTCGTCTCCGGCCTGGGCTCGCTCGACGTGCTCGTCAACTGCGCCGGCGGCTACGGCCGGCTATCGAGCGTGGAAGACATGCCGGCGGAGGAATGGGACCGCACCATCGCGCTCAACCAGCGCAGCGTGTTCCTCGCCTCGCGCGCGGCGATCCCGCACCTCAAGCGCTCGAAGGCGGGGCGGATCATCAACGTCTCCTCCATCTCCGGCCGCCAGGTCACCGTCGCGTCCTCGCCCGCCTACGTCTCGGCCAAGGCCGCGGTAATCCAGCTGACGCGCTACCTCGCGCAGGAGCTCGGCCCGCACGGCATCACCGCCAACGCCATCGCGCCGATCACCACGCTCACCCCGCGCGTGGCGGCGCTGCGCACCGAGGCCGAAGTCACGCGCATCGCCGCGCAAGTGCCGCTGAAGCGCCTCGCCGATCCCGACGACCACGCCCAGGCGATGCTGTTCCTCGCTTCCGACGCCGCGGGCTACATCAACGGCGTGACGCTGGACGTGAACGGCGGGAGGGTGATGATGTAACCCCCACCCAACCCTCCCCCTTGATAAGGGGGAGGGCTAGGGAGGGGGTCCCCCTTCTCAGGGGGGAGGGTTGGGTGTCGTCCGCGACAATGAACTGTTCCGCCGCTTCTGCCCTCTCTCAAGAAGGAAGTTTGGGTGGCCTGGTGCTGACTCATTGCGATTTCGGCCCTGGCCCTCCCCCTTCTCAAGGGGGAGGGTTGGGTTGAAGACGGCCGACCTGCATAACGGAGGCGCCTAGCCCTCCCCCTTGTCAAGGGGGAGGGTTGGGTGGGGGTCATCCCTTGGTCACGATCGCCGTCCCCACCGCCGGCAGCCAGGTCGCGATCTGGGGAAACGCCGCGATCACGATGATCACGAACAGCAGCGAGATCCAGTAGGGAATGGAACCGCGAAAAATCTCGCCGACCGTGCCCTCCTGCGGCACCGCCGCCTTCACCGTGAACACGAGTATGCCGAAAGGCGGCGTCAGCAGCCCGGTCTCGATCGCGAGGATGCCGAGGATCGCGAACGCGAGCGGGTCGAACCCGAGCGCCATCGCGATCGGCGCGAACACCGGCACGGTCAGCAGGATGATGGAAATCGAGTCGATCAAGCAGCCCAGCACGAACCAGACCGCGACCATGATCGCGAGCACCTCGTACGGACCGAGGCCGGAGGAGACGAACAGCTCCCTGGCGGCGCCGGTGAGCCCGGTCATCGACAGCACGCGCGAATAGAGCTGGGCGCAGAACAGCAGCAGCAGCAGCGGGGCGGAAGTCCGGCCGACGGCCAGCACCACCTCGAACAGCCCCTTCGCCCGCATCCCCTTCCACATCGCGAGCAGGAGCGCGAGCGCGGCGCCGACGCCGGCGCCCTCGGTCGGGGTGAAGAAGCCGAGCCAGATGCCGCCGAGCGTCGCCGCGATCAGAAAGATCACCATCAGCGTGCTGATCAGGACCGTCCGGAACTCGGCGTCGGACATCACCGGGTCCGGCGGCGTCCCGGCCGCCCTCTTCCCCGCGCCCACCCGCTCCGGCTGGAGAAAGGAGACGCCGAGTATGTACATGCAGTAGAAGGCCACCAGCACGAAGCCGGGCAGGATGCCGGCGATGAAGATCTTGCCGATCGCCTGCTCGGTCAGCACGCCCCACACGATCATCAGCACGGACGGCGGTATCAGCATCCCGAGGCAGGCGCTGCCGGCGATGCAGCCGAGAGAGAACTTGCGCTCGTAGCCGTAGCGCTTCATCTCCGGGTAGGCGATGCGCGAGAACGCCGCCGCCGCCGCGATCGAGACCCCGGTCACGAACGCGAACACGGCGTTGGCGAGCACGGTGGCGAGCGCTAGCCGCCCCGGCAGCCGGCGCAACAGGCGGTTGGTCAATGCGAACAGGTCGCGCGCCGCGCCGCACTTGGCGAGAAAATCGCCCATCAGCATGAACAGCGGGATCACCGCGAACACGTAGTCGCGCAGCGACTCGTACGCCGTCTGGGCGATGAAATCGCTCACCACGCCCATGTCGCCCTGCATCATGTAGATGCCGGCCACCGCGCCGGCGCCGAGCGCCACCGCGACGTGCACGCCCGCGAACACCATCAGCAGCATGATGGCGAACAGCGCGAACATTTCCCCGGTGCCGAACATGGGTCTCTGGATGCGGGAGGACTAGACGATCTTCGCGTCCAGGCCGGGGTCGGACGGCGGCCCGCCGCCGGTCACCAGCGCGCGGGTGCGCTCGATGGCGATCAGGAGGTAGTTGAAAGTGGCGAGCAGGCTGCCGAAGACCACCATGAAGCGCGCCGGCCACACCGGAACGCGCAGCGCGCCCTCTCCCTCGAACTCGTTCGAGCTCCACGCGTACGCCGCGTGGTCGAGGCTGCCCCAGAACACGAGGGCGAAGAACGCGACGCCGAGCAGCGCGCCCAGCACCTCGCACGCGCGCTTTACGCGGTTGGGGAAATGCGCGTGCACCGCGTCCACCCAGATCATGCCGCCGCTGCGGATCGCGTAAGCCGCCTGCAGCCAGAGGATCATGACGATGGAGATCGAGACGATCTCGGGAGTGCCCTTGACCGGCGAGTTGAAGACGACGCGGCCGATGACGTCGGCGCAGACCAGGAAACAGAGCAGGAACGCCAGGGTGGCCGCGACGACCAGCAGGGCGCGCGCGATCCAGTCGTTCAGGCGCAGCAGCACTTGCGAAGCAAGGATGAGGGCGAGGGCGCGAGGGAAGAGTGTCGAGGGTCGAGTGTCGAGTGAGGAATCAGGAACGAGGATCCCCCTCGTCACCCGTCACTCGTCACTCGTCACTCGTCACTTTATTTGATAGCGCAGCGGCCACTTGTGGCCGAGTTTTTCCGCCTCTTCCAGGGCGAGCTTCAGCACCTGGCTCCCCGGCAGGCCGGCCTTGTCCAGCTCGGTCGCTTTTTCCTGCGGCCAGCCCTTCAGCGAATTGGCCCAGTCGACGCGCACCGAGTCCGGCACCTTCTTCACCTGGGTGCCGAAGCCCTTCAGCTGCTCGAGCTGCTTGGGGTAGCTCTCCTTGTTGACGGTGCCGGTCCTCGCCTCGTACTCGCGCCCGACCTCGAGGATAATGGCCTGCACGTCCTTCGGCAGCTTCGCCCAGCGCGCGCGGTTGATGGTGAGCCCGTGCCAGGTGATCGCGCCGAAACCGACCTCGGTGTAGAACTTGCCGACCTCGTAGAGCTTGAAGTTGACGTAGCCCGAGGGGAACATGATCCAGCCGTTGTAGACGCCCGTCTGCATCGAGGTGTAGGCCTCTGGCAGCGAGGACTGCACCGGCGTCGCGCCCGCGTACTCGAGCCACTTCAGGTTCAGCCCCGCGCCGGCCAGCTTGCGGCCCTTCAGGTCGGAGACCTTGTTCCAGTCGAAGGAAGTGCCGAGGTTGTAGCCGTTGTCGGCGATCAGCCCTATCAGCTTCTGGTTGAATCGCTTCTCGAAAACCTCCGACAGGTACGGCACCTTGTCGTACACCGCGCGCGTGAGCTTCACGCTCACCACCGGGTCCATGGTGCCGAACGGCAGCATCACCTGGAACGCATGCAGCGGCAGGTTCGAGGGTTCGAAGCAGAAGCAATAGCCGCCGATGTCGA
>CAYSRR010000109.1:2016-9073 GCA_964433375.1 uncultured Streptomycetaceae bacterium | reverse complement strand
CGAGACGCAGACCGTCAGTGATGCCACCTACCAGGCCGCGCTCGGTCGTTTCGGCGAGCGGGGCGTCATGGACCTGATCGCGGTCAACGGCTTCTACGTGCTGGTGTCGATGTGCCTCAACGTGGACCGCACGCCGCTGCCGGCGGGGGAGAAGGCGGCGCTGGGGCCGCTGGAAGGCGCAACAGGGAACCGCCGATGAATTCTTTTCAATACCCCCTTGAGGGGTACGCAGATACACGCCGATAACTTCAATAACAATCAGGCATACCAAAATTCCGGGGTGAGCGCGGGGGCCAGGAAGCGCCTTTCCTGTAGTTTCGAGATGCACCGCAATGTTTTTCCCCGCGATTTAGTGATCCTGAATTTATCGGCGTTCATCGGCGTTCATCGGCGGCTGGATCGGTTTTTTGATTTTGTAAATCTTGTTAATCCTGTCTATTTGTAGTGCTTTTCAGCGGTAGCGTAGTCTCTTCGCTCAAGTCCGGCTCGCCGACCAGCCGCAGCATTTCGGCCCGCGCCGCGTTGCGGAGCTCGACCGCCGCGTTCCAGTCCGATCCCCGCGGCTCGATCGGCGCGCTGACGGTCAGGCTGATGCGGCTGCGATGGAACAGCCACTGGCCGTCGCGCAGCGCGGAGCGCGTGCCGCGCAGCGTGACCGGCACCACCGGCACGCCGGCCTGCGCCGCGACCGTGAACGCGCCCATGCGGAAGGGCAGCAGGCCCGGCATGCGGCGCAGCGTGCCCTCGGGGAAGACGGCGAGCGATAGCCCGCTCTTCGCGAGCTCCACGAACTGCTTCGTGTCCTCGACACCGCGCTGCGCGTCGGTGCGGTCCACGAACGCGACGCCCATCGCGCGCAGGAAGACACGCGGCACCCAGTGGTCGAGCAGTTCGCTCTTGGCGACGAACGTCCTCGGTTCCTTCAGCACGGCGACCACGACGATGCCGTCGAGATAGCTGGCGTGGTTGATGACCAGCATGCAGGGGCGGTCCGGCAGGTTTTCTAGCCCGCGCGCCGCCGGCGGCATGCCGGTCAGCCACAGGAAGGCGCGCGCCATGAAGCGGCACCAGGCCCAGTCCCAGTCGGCGCGCGGCAGCAGCGCGCAGCCGATCCACGCGATCGCCCCCATCGTGCCCAGCAGGAACGTGCCGTAGCAGCCGTAGACGAGGTTCGCGGCGGCGCGGGCGCTGCGCCGCGCCTGCGGCAGGGCGGCCGCCAGCGTCAGGCGCACGACCTGCAGCCAGACCGCGTGGCGGGCGACGTCGCCGCCGCGCTCGTAGACTTCACGGCTCGCCGCGCGGCGGATCTTGCCGCTCGAGGTCTTCAATACGGTATTGGGCGGCGCCAGCATGACGTCGTCCGGGGCCATTCCGATCAGCGCGACGGCGAGGTCGTTGATCCGTCCCTTCAGCGACTCGCGCTTCGCGGCATCGCTCTCCCGCGTCTCGGCGAGCACGACGATCTTCTCCGTGCCGGCGCGCGCGTCCCGGCTGCCGAACACGGCGACGCAGCCCTTGCGGATGCCTTCGAGGTTGCCGACCGCTTCTTCCAGGTCGTAGGGATGGATGTTGCGGCCGGCGCGGATGATGGTGTCCTTGACGCGGCCGGTAATGTGGATGTCGCCCTCGGCGATGTAACCGTAGTCGCCGGTGTTCATCCATTCGCCGGCGAGCAGGTCCCGCGTCGCTTCGGGGTTGCGATAGTAGCCGCTCGTCACCGACGGGCCGCTGAACTGGATATGGCCCTCCGCGCGCTCGGGCAGCTCGCGGTTGTTGCCGTCCACGATGCGCACCTCGTGGCCGGGGACCGGCAGGCCGCAGGCGACGTGGACGAGCGCATCGGCATGGTCGGGCCCGACCGGCACCGCGCGGCCGTTGTTCATGAACGCGTTCTTGTCCACGCGGTCGAGCTTCGGGCCGCGCAGCGGCGGCGGGAAGGCGACGCCGAGCGTGGCCTCCGCGAGGCCGTATACCGGCGCCATCGCCCCGGGCCGGAAGCCGTAGCGCGCGAAGCGTTTCGTGAATGCCTCCATCGTTTCCGGCGAGACCGGCTCCGCGCCGTTGAACGCGAAGCGCCAGGTGGAGAGATCGAGCCCCTGGATGTCCTCGTCGCGGATGCGGCGCAGGCACAGCTCGTAGCAGAAGTTGGGTCCGCCCGAGAGCGTGCCGCCGTGGCGGTGGATCGTGCGCAGCCAGCGCTCCGGTCGCGATAGAAACGTGAGCGGCGACATCACCGGGTACTTGAAGCCGTAGATGAGGCTGCCCATCCAGGCGCCGATCAGGCCCATGTCATGGTACAGCGGCAGCCAGCTCACGAATACGTCGGCGGGCGTGACGCGCAGCGCTTTCGCCATCGCACGGATGTTGACGAGCAGGTTGGCGTGGGTCAGCACGACACCCTTGGGGTTGCCGGTGCTGCCCGAGGTGTACTGGATCATCGCGACGTCCTGCGGGCGCCCGCGGTGGACGGCGGCGGGTTGCCCGGGACGCATCAGCTCGTCCGGCGTCACCACGTCCTTCAGCGTGTCCACGCGCGGCCTGAGCAGCAGCGACAGCGCCTTGGCCTGCGGCACGGTGATCATCATTGCGGCGAGCGCGTTGGAGAGGATGCCGGCGTGGCGCCTGAGGTGATCCTCGATCTGGGAGGCGCGCGCCGGGGGGTAGATCGGCACCGGCACGCCGCCCGCGAGCAGGATGCCGAAGAAGCTGTAGAAGTATTCGGCGCCGGTCGGCAGCATGATCGCCACGGCCTTGCCCGGCTCGAGGCCGCGCTCGATCAGCCCGGCGGCCACCGCGCGCGCAGCCTGGTCGAGTTCGGCGTAGGTGACGATGCGCTCGCGCTCTTCCTCGTCCTGCAGCACGATGTGCGGCCGGTCGGGGTGTTTCGCGACGTGCCACGCCAGCACTTCGGGCAGCGTCGTCGCGTCGTCCGGCGTCTCCGATTCGCTCGCCAGCGTGGACACGCGCTCGAGCGCGGCAGGGTGCGCCTCGTGGGGGCTGGCCGCCAGCATGGCGCGCAGCAGATCGCGCGGCGTCTCCGCGCTCGCCATGACGGCCTCGGTCAGGCTGGTGCCGAAGCGGCGTTCGATGCGCAGGAACAGTTCCACGCGCCCGAGGCTGTCGAAGCCGTAGTCCTGCTCGAGCCGGGCGTCGAGCGAGGAGGGGATGGCGGCGCGGGAGGGGTGCAGTTCCGCGGCGAGCTGCCGCAGGGTTTCGATCAGCGCGTCGGCGTTGATCGCGGCGCCGGCGGATCCTTCTTCCGTCCGTGCTGCGGATGTTTCCACTTGTGTTTATGTACTCTGTGTACTCCGGGGAAACTGATTCGATGGTAGCACACGGTGGGTTGTTCCCCGGGCGCGGAAGGTGGCCGCAACATATTGTTATATAGGGAAAATGTAATCTCCCCTTGGTTGCTGGCCCTGCATCGCGCGTGTATGCTGGTGCGAACCCGCGGCGCCGCGCGTCGCCGCGCCATCCGGCTCGAAAGAAAGGGCATTCATGTCCGTCCTGCTGATCCTCTTCGCCGTGATCGCCGTTGCCTGGGTCCTGTCCTACCACCGCCTGCCCGCCGTCGCGTGGACCGTCGCGTTCGCGGTCCTGCTCGGCCTGGTCACTTATTTCATGCGTTGGCCACAGCCGGTCCTCGTCACGTTGTGGGCCGCGTTCGCCGTCCTCGCGCTGCTGCTCAACCCTTCGCCGGTGCGCCGCGCGCTGGTGAGCCGGCCGCTGCTCGCGATTTTCCGCCGGATCCTGCCCGTCATGTCGCAGACCGAGCGCGACGCGATCGAAGCCGGCACGGTGTGGTGGGACGGCGAGCTGTTCAGCGGCAAGCCGGACTGGGGCAAGCTGCTCGCCTATCCGAAGCCGACGCTGTCGGCGGAGGAGCGCGCGTTCCTGGACGGCCCGGTGGAAGAGCTGTGCGCGATGGTCCACGACTGGGAGATCACGCACGAGCTCCACGACCTGCCGCCGCACGTCTGGCAGTTCATCAAGGACAAGGGTTTCCTCGGCATGATCATCCCCCGGCAGTACGGGGGGCTCGGCTTCTCCGCGCTCGCGCATTCCGAGGTGGTGATGAAGCTCTCGACGCGCAGCGGCACGGTCGCGGTGTCGGTGATGGTGCCGAACTCGCTCGGGCCCGCCGAGTTACTGCTGCATTACGGCACCCAGGCGCAGAAGGACTATTACCTGCCACGGCTCGCGAAAGGTCTCGAGATCCCGTGCTTCGCGCTGACCAGCCCGGAGGCGGGCTCGGACGCCGGCGCGATTCCCGACTTCGGCATCGTCTGTCGCAGCGAATGGGAGGGAAAGCAGGACGTGCTCGGCATCCGCCTCACGTGGGAGAAGCGCTACATCACGCTGGGGCCGATCGCCACGCTGCTCGGCCTCGCGTTCCGGCTCTACGATCCCGACCGCCTGCTCGGGCAGGAAGCCGATCTCGGCATCACGCTGGCGCTGATCCCGACGAAGACGCCGGGCGTGCACATCGGGCGCCGGCACCTGCCGCTGAACGCGGTGTTCATGAACGGCCCGAACTGGGGCAAGGACGTGTTCCTGCCGATGGAGTACGTGATCGGCGGCCGGGAATACGCCGGCGAGGGCTGGAAAATGCTGATGAACTGCCTCGCCGCGGGGCGCTCGATCTCGCTGCCGGCGCTGTCGGCCGCGACCGGCAAGATGGGCGCGCTGACCACCGGCGCCTACGGGCGCGTGCGCCAGCAGTTCCGGCTGTCGGTCGGTCGCTTCGAGGGAGTGGAGGAGGCGATCGCGCGCATCGGCGGCAACGCCTACCTGATGGAAGCGGCGCGCGTGATGACCGCCGGCGCGATCGACCTGGGCGAGAAGCCGTCGGTGGTGTCGGCCATCGTGAAGTACCACCTCACCGAGCGCGGGCGCGCCGTGATCAACGACGCGATGGACGTCCACGCCGGCAAGGGCATCTGCATGGGGCCGAACAACTATCTCGCGCGCGCCTACCAGCAGATGCCGATCGCGATCACGGTGGAAGGCGCCAACATCCTGACGCGCTCGATGATCATCTTCGGGCAGGGCGCGATCCGCGGGCATCCGTACGTGCTGAAGGAAATGCTCGCAGTGCGCGAGCCCGACCCAGGCAAGGCGCTGCGCGATTTCGACGCCGCGTTCTTCGGGCACCTCGCGTTCACCGCGTCGAACAAGGCGCGCGCGTTCTGGATGGGTCTGACCGTCGCGCGCTTCGTGTCCGCGCCGGGCGACCGCCATACGAAGCGCTATTACCGGCAGTTGACGCGGCTGTCGTCCGCCTTCGCATGGGTGGCCGACGTGTCGATGTTCCTGCTGGGCGGGTCGCTGAAGCGCCGCGAGCGCCTCTCGGCGCGGCTGGGCGACATCCTGTCCAATCTCTACCTCGCCTCGGCGGCGCTGAAGCGCTACGAGGACCAGGGGCGCCCCGCCGAGGACCTGCCGTTCCTGCACTGGGCGCTGCAGGACACGCTCGCGCGCACCGAGGAGGCGTTCTACGGACTGTTCGCCAACCTGCCGAACCGGTTCTTCGCGTGGGCGATGCGCGGGGTCGTCTTCCCGTTCATCTATCCCTACGGCCGCGAGTTCGAGCCGCCGCGCGACCGCCTCGGCCAGCAGGTCGTGGGACTGCTGCTCGCGCCCGGGCCCGCGCGCGAGCGCCTGACCGCCGGCGTCTACATCCCGACAGACCCGAACGAGCCGATCGCGGCGCTGGAAGCGGGGCTGCGCGCGGTGATCGCGGCGGAGCCGATCGGCGCCAAGATCCGCGCCGCGCGCGAGCGCGGGGCGATCACCGCCGAGTTCGCCGACCAGATCGTCGAGGAGGCGGTGGCGAAGGGCGTGATCACGAAGGAAGAGAAGGGCGCGATGGAGCGGGCGAAGGCGCTGCGCCGCCAGGTCATCATGGTGGACGATTTCCCGAAGGATCTCGGCAAGACCGAGATCTACCAGACCACGCAGCCGGTCACGTTCGAGGAACTGCGCGGCCGGACCGCTTTCCCCGAGATCGACAAGCGGGGGCACCAGCCCAATCCGGCCACCTGATTTTTCGTAAAACGTAAATCGTGACCGACTTCAAGGGGAATTAGCCGCCAAGGCGCCAAGACGCCAAGAGATGAATGAGAAAAATTATATGAACCGACTTGGCTTTTTGCATTGGATTCGTGCCGGTTTTTATTTTCTGTTTCCTGTTCTGGTTTCCTTGGCGTCATGGCGCCTTGGCGGCTGATTGAGGGGTTCTGATGCCGAGGTTACAGGGGAAAACGGTATTCATAACGGGCGCGACGCGCGGCATCGGCCGCGAGATCGCGCTGCGCTTCGCGTGCGAGGGCGCGAACGTCGTCGTCACGGGCAAATCCGCCGAGCCGCATCCGAAGCTGCCCGGCACCATCCACACCGTGGCGAAGGAGATCGAAACCGCCGGCGGCAGGGCGCTTGCGCTGCAATTGGACGTGCGCGACGCCGACGCGGTCGCGGCGGCGGTGAGAACGGCGGTGAAAACGTTCGGCGGGCTCGACGTCCTCGTCAACAACGCCAGCGCGATTTCCCTGACCGGCACGCTCGAGACGCCGGTGAAGCGTCTCGACCTCATGCTGGCGGTGAACCTGCGCGGCACCTTCGTGTGCTCGCGGGCCTGCATTCCCCACCTGGGAAAAGCGGAGAATCCTCACATACTTACGCTGTCGCCGCCGCTCAACATGAGCCCGCGCTGGTTCAAGGGGCACGTCGCCTATACCATGGCGAAATACGGCATGAGCATGTGCACCCTGGGCATGGCGGAGGAGCTGCGCGCGCAGGGCATCGCGGTGAACTCGCTGTGGCCGCGCACCACCATCGCGACCGCCGCGATCGAGATGAATTTCCCGGAGGCGATCCTCCGGGCGAGCCGCAAGCCCGCGATCATGGCGGACGCGGCCCGCGCGATCGTGAATCGCGACAGCCGCCGCGTGACCGGCAACTTCTACATCGACGAGACCGTGCTGCGGGAGGAGGGCGTCACCGATTTCGACCCGTATGCCGTCAACCCGGGGACGCCGCTGTATACGGATTTGTTTCT
>CAYSRR010000109.1:0-1916 GCA_964433375.1 uncultured Streptomycetaceae bacterium | reverse complement strand
GGAGGAGCCATGTCACAACAGCCCAGCCACCTGATTCCGGTCGAAGCCGCGGCGACGCTCGACGGCCTGTTCCGCGAGCGGGTGAAACGCACGCCGGACCTCGTCGCTTACCGCGCCCACAACGAGCAGCACGACAACTGGCGTGATTACACCTGGGCGCAGATCGACCGCCAGGTGGCGCGCTGGCAGGCGGCGTTCGAGCGCGACGGGCTCCAGCCCGGCGACCGCGTCGCGGTGATGCTGAAGAATTCCCCGGAGTGGGTCGTCTATGACCAGGCGGCGCTGGGCCTGGGGCTGGTGGTGGTGCCGCTCTACACCCAGGACCGGCCTGACAACGTCGCCTACATCATCGGCGACGCCGGCTGCAAGGCGCTGCTGATCGAAGGGATGGAGCAGTGGCAGGCGCTCTCCGACGTGAAGGCGCAGCTCGCCGCGCTCGTCCGGGTCGTGACGGTGAACCGAGTCGACAATCCCGGCGACCCGCGGGTGAAATCGCTGGCGGAATGGCTGCCGGAGAGCGGCGGGGAAACGCGCCACGTGCCGCGCGACCCGCACGCGCTCGCCACCATCGTCTACACCTCCGGCACGACCGGGAGGCCGAAGGGCGTGATGCTGTCGCACCACAACGTCCTGACCAACGCGGCGGCTTCCTGCACGGTGCTCACCGCGGGGCACGACGACCTGTTCCTGTCGTTCCTGCCGCTGTCGCATACCTTCGAGCGCACCTGCGGCTACTACCTCGCGGTCATGACCGGCTCCACCACCGCGTACGCGCGCTCGGTCCTGGTGCTGGGCGAGGACCTGCAGTCGATACGGCCGACGCTGCTGATCTCGGTGCCGCGCATCTACGAGCGCGTCTATGGCCGCATCCGCGATGCGCTCGAAGCCGGATCGCCGCTGAAGAAGAAGCTGTTCCTCGCGGCGGTGTCGGTCGGCTATGCGCGCTTCGAGCACGCTCAGGGCCGCGGGCCGTGGCTGCCCTCGTTCCTGCTGTGGCCGGTGTTGAACGCGCTGGTGGCGAAGAAGATCCTGGCGCGGCTCGGCGGGCGCATGCGCGCGGCCATTTCCGGCGGCGCGGCGCTGCCGCCCGACATCTCGCGCGTGTTCATCGGTCTCGGGCTGCCCGTGCTGCAAGGTTTCGGCATGACGGAATGCAGCCCGGTCGCGGCCGCCAACCGGCCCGACGACAATCTGCCGGCGAGCGTCGGCACGGCGCTGCCGGACATCCAGTTGAAGATCGGCGAGAGCAACGCGCTGATGATCAAGGGGCCGAACGTGATGCTCGGCTACTGGAACAACCCGGAAGCGACGAAGGCCATCCTCGGCGCGGACGGCTGGCTGAATTCCGGGGACACCGCGCGCATCGACGAGCAGGGGCACGTCTTCATCACCGGCCGGCTGAAGGAAATCATCGTGTTGTCCAACGGCGAGAAGGTGCCGCCGGTGGACATCGAGGCGGCGATCGCGCGCGACCCCCTGTTCGAGCAGGTCATGTTGCTGGGCGAGGGCAAGCCGTTCCTGACGGTGATGACGGTGCTGAACGCCGACCACTGGAAGAAGCTGTGCGCCGAGGAAGGGCTCGACCCCTCCCCGGCGGCGGTGGGCTCGAAGCGGGTCGAGGAAATCCTGCGGATCCGGATATCGGCCCAGATGCGGGAGTTCCCGGGCTACGCGCAGGTGCGCCGCGTGAGCGCGACGCTGGAGCCGTGGTCGGTCGAAAACGGACTGCTGACGCCCACCATGAAGCTGAAGCGCGCCAAGGTGATGGAGAAGTTCAATGCCGAGATCGACGAAATGTACGCCGGTCATTGACCGGCGTACACAGCTACAAGTCTCAAGTTCCAAGTTTCAAGACGATTCGAAACCGCTGGAAAATAGGGTGTTCCAACTTGTAACTTGTAACTTGTAACTTGTAA
>CAYSRR010000108.1:0-9111 GCA_964433375.1 uncultured Streptomycetaceae bacterium | reverse complement strand
CGCTTTCCAGGCGTGCGACTTAAACCACTCATCCACCTCTCCGGTGGCACCGATTTTAGCAGAGAGATCCGAGCGTCTGATCTATGGATCCGGTTGGAGAGGGCGGGATTGTGCGCGTCTCGCGTTGCATCCGCGATCCGCGCATCCCTCGCCACAATCCGGCTCGGGACCGCCGGATCTAAAAACGATCCGGCGTCCAACCGGATGTCCCCCGGACACCCGGTTGTCGAACCCGCGGTATCCGCGCGATGATCGGCTGGAAGTCCGTTTCGATCGCGCGGAGATAAAGCGGCGACCCTGTGTCGCCCGCTTTATCGGCTTTTCGCCGACACACGCTTTCCAGGCGTGCGACTTAAACCACTCATCCACCTCTCCGGTGGTACCGATTTTAGCAGAGAGACCCGGGCGTCTGGTCACCGTACACACGCTTTCCAGGCGTGCGACAAGATGATGCCTAGAACATTCTCGCGATCGCCGGCAGCGTGAGCAGGGTGGCTACGCCCAGCCACAGCCACATGGAGATTTCGTTCCCGGGGTCGCGCTCGACCAGCCGTTCGTAGAGGGCCGCCGGCACGCCGCTGAACAGCAGCGTCGCGCTGGAGAGCCAGATCGATCCCCAGAACAGCACCCATTCCACGGTACGCGGAAAGAGTTCCGGCATCAGCGCGGCGCTGATCGGGACGGCGATGTTGAGGTACGGCGAGAAGAGACCGTTGAAGATGCAGACGCCCACGACCATGAAAAGCAGTGTCTGGCGGTCGAGCATGGCGCGCGCCTAGTTGCCGGCCAGCCGCGGCATGAGGCCGGCAGCGTGCAGGAGCACGTAGAAAACGACGCGGGCGAGCGCCACCCAGAAGGCGGCGATCGGCGCCAGCGCCAGGGGATGGACGATGGCCGGGGTGATGAACCTGACCGGCGGCATCAGCCAGTCGGTGAGGCGCCTGAACCAGCGGAAGATATAATTGGGGGAGTCGGGCATCAGGAACAGCGAGAACAGGAAGCGCCCGATCAGCGTCCAGAACAGCACCGCCAGAGCGTAGTTCGGGAAATGGAAGTACCAGTACGACCACCAGAGGTTTTCTTCCTGCATGGCCATGATATTACACCGTAAAGCCGGCTCCGGCCGGAACCGGGAACGAGTGCAATGACGACACGCCCGACGATCGCGGAGCGGCTCTCCGGCGGTCCGCTCGGGCGCCTGTGGCGCCGCCTGAGTCCGGGGCCGGAACCGATTGCCTCACGCGCGGTCCTGAGAGCCTATCTCGAAGAGCGTGCCGCCCTCATCGCCCAGAAGTGCGCGATCGACTATTGCCGCGGCAAGACCGGCCTGGCGAGCTATGCGCTGTTCGAGGAAAAGACCTTTATCGACGCGCTGGAGATTTGTCGCTGGGAGACGTTTGTCCTCGTGCTGGGCGACCTGATCGTCGTCACCGAGGGCCGCCTGCGGCCGCATGCCGCCGCCGGCGAGCGTTCCCGGCTGCGCGAGGCGTTGTCCGCCCTGTATGCGGAGGCACTGGCCGGGCTGTCGGTGCCGTCGCATCGCGCGGCGGGGTGGGACGACGTGATCACGTCGTTCGAGTTGAGGTTCCATGCCGCGGGCCTTGCCAGCCCGATGCCGACCCTGGACATCGCCGATCATTCAGCGAAGAGGCTGTTCGAGACAATGCCGATCCACGCCAGCATGCGGAAACTGGACGAGGAAGTCGTCTACGGCGCGGTGCGCTTCCGGATGATTGCCGTGAGCCAGGAAATGGAGCGGCGATTCGCGGCCGCGGATCTCGTGCGGCAGTTGCTTGCCCGGGAGGCTTTTCCCGGCGGGGATGCGAAAGGCCCCGTTCCGGCCGGCTAGAACGTGACCTTGTAGGTGCCGTCCTTCTGCTTCTCGGCGATGCACTGGTATTGCCCCTTCTTGCCGTCGAGCTCGTAGGGGATGTTGACGCGGATGCCCTCGTCGCCCGTGGAACCCTTGATACTCGATTGTTCCTGGGTGGCGAACGCCGCCTTCGCGAACTTGCCGTCCTTTTTGGCCACGGTGAGGCAAGCGTCGTAGGCCAACCGGTTGTCCTCGCCCTTGGCGCAGCCGCCAAGCGCCAGGGCGAGCGCCAGGACGGCTGCCTCGGCGATGATCGTGAGAGGTTTCATATGCTCTCCTGCATGAATGGCATTCTACGCAAAACGACAGGCCCGCATCACGCGGGCCTGTCACCTGCACGGACGACGGCCGAAGACTAGTCGTGCTGCGCCCCCTTGGCCCAGGCGAGATCGCCCTTGGGCACCCGGATCGAGTCGATGAAGTCCTGCATCTCCTTCGAAGGCGCCGGCGTCATCAGGCTCACCACGATGGTGACGATGAACGCCACCGGCAGCCCGAACAGCGCGCTGGAGATGTTGCGGATGCCGAACCAGAGCTGCATGTCGAAGTAGCGCGTGCCGACGAGATAGAACAGGCACAGGCCGAACCCGGAGACCATGCCGGCGATGGCGCCCGCCGCCGTGGTGCGCTTCCACCAGATGCCGAGCACCAGCGGCACGAACAGGCCGGCCGCCGCGAGCGAGAACGCCCAGGCCACCATCTGGATGATGCCTGCCGGGCGCGTGCCCGCGACCGCCGCCGCGATGATCGCCACGCCCACCAGCAGGACGCGCGCCACGGTCAGTCGACGGACGGTGGAGGCCTTCGGATCGATCATCTTGTAGTAGACGTCATGGCTCAGCGCATTGGCGATGGCGAGCAGCAGGCCGTCCGCGGTCGACAGCGCCGCGGCCAGGCCGCCCGCGGCCACGAGCCCCGAGATCACGTACGGCAGGCCGGCGATTTCGGGCATCGACAGCACGATGATGTCCTGGTTGATGATGAACTCGCTCAACTGCAGGATGCCGTCGCCGTTGCCGTCCTTGATCGTCAGCATGCCGCCCACCTGGGACCAGTTCTGCACCCAGGCCGGCAGCGAGCTGATGCTCTGCCCGATCACGTTGCTGTAGACCTCGAGCTTGGCGAACGCCGCGTAGGCCGGCGCGGTAAAGTAGAGCAGGAAGATGAAGAAAATGCTCCAGCCCACCGACTTGCGCGCGTCACGCACGTTCGGCGTGGTGAAGTAGCGCATCAGGATGTGCGGCAGCGAGGCCGTGCCGACCATCAGGCACAGCACCAGGGCCCAGAAATTGTGGAACTCCGTCCAGCTGAACTGGCCCTTGGCGTCGAGGAAAGCGCCGACGTGCGGCTTGATGACCCCCAGTTTTTGCTCCAGCACGCCGATCTGCTCCAGCACCTGCCCGTAGGCGAGTTGCGGTAACGGGTTGCCGTACATCTTGATCGACAGCCAGACCACCGGCAGCAGGTAGGCGATGATCAGGATGATGTACTGCGCGACCTGGGTCCAGGTGACCGCGCGCATGCCGCCCAGCATCGAGCACACCAGGATGCCGAGCAGACCGACGAACACCGCGACCTCGAACGGGATGCCGAGGAAGCGCGAAGTGATGATGCCGATGCCGAAGCACTGCGACACGATGTAGGTGAAGGAGGCGCAGAACAGCACCACCACGCCGCACAGACGAGCGGTGTTGCCCTCGTAGCGCACGCCGAGGAAGTCGGGCACCGTGAACTGGCCGAACTTGCGCAGATAGGGCGCGAGCAACACGCCGACCAGCACGTAGCCGCCGGTCCAGCCCAGCACATAGCCCAGGCCGGCGTGGCCGCTCAGGTAGAGGCCGCCCGCCATGGAGATGAACGAGGCCGCGCTCATCCAGTCGGCGCCGGTCGCCATGCCGTTGAATACCGGCGGCACCACGCGTCCGGCCACGTAGTACTCGGACAGCTCTATGGTCCGCGACAGGATGCCGATGTAGGCGTATACCGCGATGGTCAGGAACACGAAGGCGTAGCCGATGATCTTGTTCGGCACGCCCATCTGCTCCAGGATCGCCAGGATGATGACGAAGCCGATGAAGCCGCCGGCGTAACCGCCGTAGATTTTGCCCAGGTTGTCGATGAACGCTTTGGATTGGGTCGCCATTTTCTTTTCTCCCGGTTCCGGTCAGTCTTCGGCGACGCCGAATTCTTCGTCGATCTTGTTCTGCGCGTATGCGTTCCAGAAGCACAGCACCACGAAGGCGATCAGCGAGCCCTGTGCGGCCATGTAGAAGCCGAGCGGGAAGCCGAGGAACGTGATCGAGTTGATCTGGATGGCGAACAGGTGGACGACGAAGCTGAAGAAGAACCACAGGGCCATGATGGTCCACATGAGGCGGGACGTTCTCCGCCAGTATGCCGCGCGTTGCTCGGACGTTAGCTGGGCCATGTCTACCCCTCCTTTTTGTCGTATCCGTATGCGACGTTCACGACTCGCGTGACTGGCGGACCGTCGCTCTCGTTGCAGATGCTATTGAAAAAACCTTACAAAATCCTGAACCCGCGCATAGAATGTGCCGGTAGTGGATGAGCGGATCCATGCTGCGGTGCATGATGAATGCATGAGGTTGCCCGGAGGGGGCATTGAGAATACTCATCACGGAAGATGACGCCGCGCTCGCCGAAGCGCTGCAGTTCTCGCTGGCGCAGTCCGGCTATGCCGTGGACTGGGTGGCGAACGGCGCCGCGGCGGACGACGTATTGAAGGACAACGTCTTCGGCTTGCTGATTCTGGACCTGGGCCTGCCCAAGCTCGACGGCTTCGAGGTTTTGCGTCGGTTGCGCCGTCGCAATTCATCGCTGCCGGTGCTCATCCTGTCGGGGCGCGAGAAGCCCGAGGAGAAGGTGCAGGGCCTCGATCTGGGCGCCGACGATTACCTGGTGAAGCCTTTCAGCCTGAACGAGCTGCAGGCGCGGGTGCGCGCGCTGTTGCGCCGCGGCCAGCAGGGCGGGGTGTCGCCCGTGATCCTCTACGGAGGGCTGGGGTTCGACACCGTGGCCCGCTCGGCCAGCATCAACGGCAAGACGCTGCCGCTGTCGACGCACGAAACAGGCGTGCTGGAGGTGCTGCTGCATCGCTTCGGGCGGGTCGTCAGCAAGGAGCGCCTGGTCGAGCAGCTCTACAGCTACGACAAGGAAGTCAGCCAGAACGCGATCGAGGTCTACGTGCACCGGCTGCGCAAGAAGATCGCCGGCAGCGGCGTCACCGTGCGCACGCTCTACGGCCAGGGCTACTTGCTCGACTACATGAGCCACTGAGCCGGGGCGGCGTCAGCCCCGCGAAGCGCCCAGCAGCCCGGCCACGACCCGCACCAGCTCTTTCGTCGCGAAGGGCTTGGTCATGTAGGCGTCGGCTCCCGCCGCCATGCCTTTTTCCACCTCGGTTTCCCGCCCGCGCGCGGTCAGCATCAGGACCCGGATGTCCCGCGTCTGGGCGTCCGCGCGCAGGCGGCGGCAGACCTCGAAGCCGTTGACCGAGGGCAGCATCACGTCGAGAACGACCAGGTCGGGAGGCGTCGCGTCGATCAGCCGCAGGGCTTCCGCCCCGTCGCGCGCGGCCGTCACCTCGTGGCCCGCTTCCCTGAGCAGGAATTCGAGCGAAATGACGATGTTCGGCTCGTCTTCGGCAATGAGGATGTGCTTCTTCACCGGAACGGGACCGTAAAGGAGAACGTGGAGCCCTCGCCAAGCCAGCTGCGCACCCACAGGCGTCCGCCGAAGTGGTCGATGATCTGGCGCGAGATGGCGAGACCGAGGCCGCTACCCTTGGGCTTCTGCGTCAGCGTGTCGCCGACCTGGCGGAACTTGTCGAAGATGATTTCCTGGTCGGCCGCGCTGATGCCGGCGCCATTATCGGTCACGTCCACGCGCAGAAAGCCGCCTTGCGGATAGAGCGCGACGGTGATGGTCCCGTCCGGGCGCTCGCAGAATTTCGCCGCGTTCGACAGCAGGTTGAGCATGACCTGCATCAGCCGGTCGCGATCGGCGACGATCGTGGGCACCTGCGTCGGCAGGTTCGTCTCCAGGCGGATATTGCCTTCTTTCAGCAGCTGGCTGACCGCGGTGAGCGAATCCTCGACCATCTCGCGCATGTCGAGCTCGCTGGGGTGCCATTCGGCGTTGCCGGACTCGATCTTGGCGAGGTCCAGCACCTGGTTGATGAGGCGCGTCAGCCGTTCCGACTCCTTGATGATGATGCCGAGGAACTTGGCGCGCTGGGCATCGTCGAGGCTCGGATTGTCGTTGAGGATCTCCGAGAAGGCGCGGATCGAGGTGAGGGGGGTGCGCAGCTCGTGGGTGACGGTCGAGATGAAGTCGTCCTTCAGCCGGTCGAGTTCCTGCAGGCGCCGGTTGGCGCCGCGCAATTCGTTGGTCGCGGCTTCGAGCTCATTCGATTTCTGCTCGAGCTGGCGGCTGTAGGCGAGAACCTGCGAGGCCTCGTCGATGATGTTCATCACTTCGTCGAGGCCGAGGGGCTCTTCCTCCACCACCGAGGCCACCATCACGCGCGCGGAAGCCCCGCCGATGGCGCCGGCGAGCAGCGACTCGGTGTGGTGAACCAGGTTTGCGTCCGCGGCCAGGTCCTCGACGGATTTCACGCCGCGGCCGCGGGCATAGGTTGCGAAGGACTCCCGCGCGCGCTCGGGCCCGAGGAAGCGGCCGAGCAGGGCGAGCAAGTCGCCCGCGGAAGCGCTGCCGCGCCAGAACCGGGAGCCGGGCGCCGAGGCCGGGTGCTTGAGCGCGTCCACGAACACGGTGGCCTGGCTGTGCTCGGCCGCATTCGGGCCCTTGATAAGGGATATGCCGACGTAGCAGCCGATGTTGGCGAGCATGCTCCAGAACAGGCAATGGGTGATGTCGTCCAGCCCGTAGAGCCCGAACAGCTGCTGCGGCTTCAGCAGTTCGGCGTCGAACAGGCCGTGAGAGAGAAACGTGATCGGCAGCCAGCCCGATTTGGCGAAGGAGGGCAGCAGCAGCGTGTAGATCCATACCGCGAAACCCGCGGCAAGCCCGCATACGGCGCCGGTGCGCGTGCCGCCCTTCCAGAAGATGCCGCCGATGATGGCGGGCGCGAATTGCGCCACGGCGGAGAACGAGATGAGGCCGATCGAGACCAGGGCGTAGGCCTCTCCCGCCAGGTAGAAATAGAGGTAGCCCAGCATCAGTATCAGCACGATCGCGCCGCGGCGGATGCCCAGCAGCAGGCCCGACAGGTCGCGCCGCTCGGTCAGCCGCAGCGCTTTCATGCGCAGCAGTACCGGCATGACCAGGTCGTTGCAGACCATGGTCGAGAGCGCGATGGTCTCGACGATGACCATGCCGGTGGCGGCGGACAGCCCGCCGATGAAGGCGAGCAGCGCGAGCCACGGCACCTGCTGGGCGATCGGTAGCGTCAGCACGAACGTGTCGGCGTCCACCGTGCCGTTGGGAAAGTGCAGCAGCCCGCCGAAAGCGATGGGCAGGACGAAGATGTTGATGGCCAGCAGGTAGAGCGGGAACAGCCAGATCGCCTTGTTGAGATGGCGTTCGTCCACGTTTTCCACCACCGCCACCTGGAACTGGCGCGGCAGGAACATGATCGCCGCCATCGACAGGAAGGTGAGCGAGGCCCACGCCGTGTAGTTGCCGCCTTCGCCGCCCAGCGTCATCAGGGCATTCAGGCTCGCGAACTCGCCCGCGCGATTGAAGATGTCCTCGAAGCCGTCGTAGAGCCAGAAGGTGACGAACACGCCCACCGCGACGAAGGCGAGCAGCTTGACCACGGACTCGAAGGCGATCGCCGCGACCATGCCCTCGTGGCGCTCGGTGGCGTCCAGGTGGCGGGTGCCGAACAGGATGGTGAAGGCCGCCAGCAGCATGGCGATGTAGAACGTGTTGTCGCCGAGGAACAGCGGCGCGCCCTGCTTGCCCGGCATGGCCACCTCGGGGTATTGCAGCACGATGAAGAAGGTGTTGGAGATCGCCTTCAACTGCAGCGCGATGTAGGGAATGATCCCGAACACCGCGATGACCGTCACCAGCCCGCCCAGCATCTGGCTCTTGCCGTAGCGCGAGGCGATGAAGTCGGCGATGGAGGTGATGCGGTTCTGCTTGCTGATGCGGATGATCTTCAGCATCACGTACCACCACAGCGCCGCCATCAGCGTCGGTCCCAGGTAGATCGGCAGGAAGCCGATGCCGCTGGTCGCGGCGCGGCCGACGCTGCCGTAGAAAGTCCAGGACGTGCAGTAGACGGCGAGCGAGAGGGCGTAGATGTAGGGATTGGCGATGATGCTGCGCCCTTCGTCGGCGCGCTTGTCGCCGTAATAGGCGATGGCGAACAGCAGCCCGACGTAGGCGAAGGAGGCGATGACGATGACCGGCGCGGTGAGCATGCGCGATTCCGCGCCCGGGCGGCGGGTAGTCTAGTCCCTGCGCTTTTCGACCACGACCGCCATCAACGCGATGAGCAGCGCCCAGGTCGTGAACACGTAGGCGTAGAGCACCGGTATGCCGAAAACCCGGTGGGCGCTGGCGAACAGGTTGAGCAGGGGATAATTGAGGAGCAGGGCGCCCAGCAGGAACAGCGCGACGAGGCGCTGTCCCTTGATGCTCGGCCGGATCATGTGGGCGTGCCCGCGGGCGCGTTCAGCCCGCGGTTTCCGAGAGCTGCTTCAGGATCGCCGGGTTCTCGAGCGTGGTGACGTCCTCGCCCTTGGCGATCGAGCGCAGCAGGCGCCGCATGATCTTGCCGGAGCGGGTCTTGGGCAGGTTGTCGCCGAAGCGGATGTCCCTCGGCTTGGCGATGGAGCCGATTTCCTTGCCGACCCAGTCCTGCAGTTCCTTGACGATTCTTTTCGCGTCCTCGCCGGTGGGGCGTGCCTGCTTGAGCACGACGAAGGCGACGATGGCCTCGCCCGTGAGTTCATCGGGCCGTCCCACCACCGCGGCTTCAGCCACGAGCTTGCTGTTGGCCACCAGCGCGGATTCGATTTCCATCGTGCCGAGGCGGTGACCGGAGACGTTCAGCACGTCGTCGATGCGGCCCATGATGCGGATGTAGCCGTCGGCGTCGTACGAGGCGCCGTCGCCGGCGAGGTAGTACCGGCCCTTGAAGTCGTCGGGGAAGTAGGTCTTCTTGTAGCGCTCGGGATCGCCCCAGATCGTTCGCAGCATCGACGGCCAGGGCTTCTTGATGACGAGGATGCCGCCCTTGCCCT
>CAYSRR010000107.1:1092-9189 GCA_964433375.1 uncultured Streptomycetaceae bacterium | reverse complement strand
CGCGCCGTCGTCGAAAGTGATGGTGTAACCGGTACCGTCCACGCCCTGCCATGTCGGCCCCAGCGCCTTGTTCACGGAACGGGCATAGACTTCGACCGGCTTCTTGGCTTCCATCAGCCACATGACGATGTCGAGCGCGTGCGTGCCGGAAATCACCATCGGCGTGACTTCGGACCGGTTGTCGCTGCGCTTGTAGTTGTCGATGGCGACCAGCCGGTTCATGAACGCGCGCGAGGTGACCATCGTGACCTCGCCCAGCGCGCCCGACTTGACCTTTTCCTTCGCCACCAGCCAGCGGCGGCGGAAGCGCTGGGTGTAGCCGATCACGGCATCCACGCCGGACTTCTCGATCGCATTGAGCGTGTTTTCCGATTCAGCCAGGTCGGTCGCGAGCGGCTTTTCGATCAGCATCGGCAACATGCGCTCGGAGGCGAGCATGACCGGGTCGACGTGCAGGTGCTCGTCGGTGCATACGACGACGGCGTTGACCTCGGGCCGCGCCAGCAGTTCGCGGTAATCCGTGGTGACGAAATCCGCGCCGCACTTCTCGCGCACGATCTCGCCGCGCTCGGGGTTGATCTCGGCGAGCCCGATCCAGTCCACCTCGGGATGGCGGGCGGCGAGCTCGCCGCGGATCAGGCCGACCCGGCCGGCGCCCACGATGGCGAGTCCAATGCGTTTGGGGTTTTTCTTTGTCATAAACCTTAAAATCTATTTAGCCACAGAGAGCACAGAGGACACAGAGAAGCTGAATAATTTCGCCTCCTGTCGTTTTGGGGTTTCTCTGTGATCTCTGTGTTCTCTGTGGCTGATTGTCTTTAACGTCCGACCGCTGCCGTCATGGGACGCGACTCGGGCAGGGGCAGGCCGACCGGCTCGCCGCGCTCGGCGGAAATGTCCGCGGCGATGTAGACCTCCATCACGGCGCGCGCCTGCTCCGGCGTGACGAGGACGGGGCGGTCGCAGGCGACGGCCTCGAGGAAATGCACGGTTTCGGCCTTCATCGGGCCGGCATAGGCGTGGTCCACGAATTCGCCGGGCATGGAGGACATCGGCAGCCGCATGCCGCTTTGCATGGTGTTGAGGATCACGTCGCGGTGGCTGTCGTCCACCAGCAGCGCGCCCTCGGTGCCCACCATCTCGATCCAGGTCGTGGAGAAATTCGGATAGCCCGGCGGCAGGCTCCAGCCCGCGTTCACCACGAACGAGATGCCGTTGTCCATGATGACGGTGATGATCTGGGTATCGGGGATGTCCGCGCCGGTGGATTCGCGCATGACGCCGTAGTTGACCGTGGAGAACACCTTGACCGGCCTGGCCGGCTCCAGGCACCACAGCACGAAGTCGAGATCGTGGGTGGCCTCCATCGCGGCGGGCGAGAGCTTGCCGCGTCCCGTGATCTTCTTGCCCAGGCTGCGGGTGATGTGTCGGCTGACCACCGCGGACACCGGCCGGCCGATGGTGCCGTCGGTGATGGCTTTCTTGACGTAGGCGAACTTCGGGTTGAAGCGCTGCGAGTAGCCGATGGTGAACTTGAGCTTGTTCCGGCGCGCGATCGCAATCAGGTCGTCGGCTTCGTGCAGCTCGATGGCGATCGGCTTTTCCAGAAATACGTGCTTGCCGGCGAGCAGGCATTCCCGCGCCATCGGGTAGTGGTTGGTCTCCGGGGTGGCGGAGATCATGCAGGCATCGATCTCCTTGATCTTGAGTAGTTCCCGATAGTCCGTCGTGGCGGTCTTCGCGCCGGTCGCTTTCGCGACCTCCGCCAGGCGCTCGGGCCTGTTCTCGGCGAGATGCAGGTTGCCGACGACCGGGTTGGTGGCGCAGGTATCGGCGCGGATGCCGCCGCACCAGCCGGTGCCGATGATGCCGACGTTGATTTGTTTCAAGAAAATCCTCTCGGGTCTGTTTCAGCTGGCGCGCAGGTTGAGACTGGCGGGCGCGAACGGTGTCGGACAGATGGTAGCGAATGCCGGGGGCGCAGGACAAATGCCAAATGGGCATCCGTGAAATGCCTGATCGGCATGGATAGAAGTATTGTATCTGTTGCAGCGCAGCACCCTCCGTACACTCGGAATATCGGCTCCGGCGGGCATCAGGATCATCTCCGGAGTCTGCTAGAATTCATGCCGCTTCGTTATCAATACGTCATCCCTCATTACCCGCTGCGTCACCCCCGAATGGACCTCCGCGGCATCCGCTATTTCGTCCAGATCGCCGATTGCGGCAGCATCACCCGCGCCGCCGGCAGCCTGGGCGTGGCGCAGCCGGCCCTGTCGCGCCACATGCAGAACATGGAAGAGGAGCTCGGCATGCAGTTGCTGGTGCGCCTGCCGCGCGGCGTGCGGCTGACGGGCGCGGGCCGGCAGTTTCTCGAGCATTGCCGCAGGGCGCTGCGCGAGCTGGAGCGGGCGAGGGAAGACCTGCGCGCTGACAACGAGAGCCCGACCGGGCAGGTGATATTCGGCGTGTCGCCCACCCTCGGCCCCTTGCTCGTGCCCGGCGTCGTCGAGCGGGTGCGCCGCCAGTGCCCGCAGGTGGCGTTGAAGATCGTGGAGCATTTCAGCACGCTCCTGTTCGACGGATTGCTGACCGGCCAGGTCGATGTCGCGCTGCTGACCAACCCCTCCGCGACGCGGGCGTTGCGGCTGACGCCGCTGATTTCCGAGCCGATCGTCGTGCTCGCGGCGCCGCAGCCGAAAGACGCGCGGCGGTTCTACACGCTCGCGGAACTGTCGAAAACGCCGGTCATCGTGACCGGGGCGATCCGCGCCATCGTCGACGACCAGATCGGGCGCTACGGCGCGCGGCTGCACGTGGAATTCGAGGTCAATGCCGTGGAGGCGATCGGCCGGCTCCTGCAGCGGGGGGTCGGGCCGGCGGTGATGCCGATATCGACGTTTCATCCCGACGTCGCGGCGGGACGCATCGCCGCTTTCCCGATAGCCGATGTCAACGTCCATCGCTCGCTGATGCTCGCCCACCTGGCGGAACGCCAGTCCTCGGCCGCGACCGATGAGGTATCGCAAATCGTGACCGCCGAGATGAACGCGCTGTTCGACCGCGGCGTGTTCAGCCTGCCCGCCGGCTCCCCGCGCCCGGCGCAGAAGACGCGGCGACCGGCACGCGTCGCCGAGCAGACCTGACCCCGGGACAATACGCGAGCATGCTATTTTACCGTTTTGAATTCGTTTGAAGCCGAATTAGCACCGGTGGGTCGTGTATCGTGAATCGTAAATCGAGAAGCAAGGCGGATCGCGGCCGGGAAACGGTCGGGCAGGTCGGTCTCGGCATCATGGGCGGCGCGTTTGCCCGGCACCTGCTGCAGGCCGGTTTCGGGGTCGTGGGCTACGACGTGTCTCCGTCCGCGGGGCGGGCGCTCAACCGGCTGGGAGGACAGGCGGCGCGTTCGTGTGCCGAGGTCGCGGCGAGGACGCGGATACTCATTACCTCGCTGCCGTCGCCGGCGGCGATGGAAGAGGCCTATTTCGGCAGAAACGGGATCGCCGCGGGTGCGCGCCCCGGCACCATCGTGATCGAGGCGAGCACCATGACGCTCGAGCTGAAAGAGCGTCTGCGCCGACGGCTGGCCCGGCGCAAGGTGACGCTGCTCGATTGCCCGATCAGCGGCACCGGCGCGCAGGCGGCGGCCAAGGACATAGCGGTCTACGCCAGTGGCGAGCGGCGCGCGTTCAACCGTTGCCGCCGGGTGTTCGACGGATTCGCGCGTTCGACCTCTTATTGCGGCGCATTCGGCACCGGGTCGAAGCTCAAGTTCGTCGCCAACCTGCTGGTGACGATACACAATCTGTCCGCCGCGGAGGCCATGGTGGTGGGCGAGAAGGCGGGCATCGATCTCGGGCTGCTGTACCGGGTGATCGGCGACGGCGCGGGCAGCTCGCGCATGTTCCAGGTGCGAGGGCCCATGATGATGCGCGGTCATTACCTGCCGCCGCAGATGAAGTCGAAGGTCTACCAGAAGGACATCGACATCATCCGGGCGTTCGTCAAGCGGCTGAAATGCCCGACGCCGCTCTTCGACGGCAGCATTCCGTATTACACTACGGCATTGAGGCAGGGCTGGGCCCTGCACGACACGGCTGCGGTGCATTCGGTCTTAAGAAAACGCGCGGGCTTGAGGGGGAGGCCCCGGCCGCGCACAACCAGGAAAGGAAGATAAATGGCAGTCGAAGGATCCTTGCGGCCGGGCGGAGGCTATGCCCAGATGGCCCTCAACATGAAGCTCATCGCCCATCACGAGCTTGCCGGTTTCGGCGGCATGGGCGAGGGCATCAACATGCAGAAAACGAAGGATGGCCGCCGCATCCTGTGGATGGCGCACGAGTCCGCGCCCAAAAACTTCACCGGAGTCGACGTCACGGACGTGCGCAATCCCAAGCTGGTGGTGCAGACCGACCTGCCGCACAACGACGTGCGCTCGAACTCGCTCGATGTCGTGGGTGACATCATGGCGGTAGCCTATCAAACGAAGAAATGGGGGCTCAAGCCCGCGGGCATGGACCTGTTCGACATCAGCACGCCGGAGAAGCCGAAGCTGATTTCGCATTTCGACGCGTCGGGGCCGTGCTCGCGCGGCGCGCACTGCGTCTTCTTTGTCGATGGCGAGTACGTGCATCTCACGTCCGGTGCGGCTGATTTCGAACCGACCAACGAAAAGGACGACCAGTTCTACCGCATCATCGACGTGAAGAACCCGTCGAAACCGACCGAAGTCGGCCGCTGGTGGTATCCCGGCACGCGCAAGGGCGACTCCACGCCGCCGCCGCCGCGCCACCCGAAGTTCGACGGCGGCTACCGCCCGCACAACTGCGCCGTCTACCCGCAAAAACCGGACCGCGCCTACGTTGCCTATATTGACGGCGGCGCCTGGATCCTCGACATCAGCGACAAGACCAAGCCCAAGCCGGTCGGCCACCTGCAGTATTCGCCGCCTTACAACGGCTTCACGCACACGGTGCTGCCGCTGATCGAGCGCGGCTACCTGCTCATCTCGGACGAATGCACGAAAGACAACGGCGCGGACTGGCCCAAGCTCACCTGGGTGGTCGACGCCCGGGTCGAGAGCAATCTGGTGCCGGTCGCGACGCTGCCGATGCCGGAGGCGGAGCCGTTCATCAAGCGGGGCGGCCGTTTCGGCTCGCACAACATGCACGAAAACCAGCCAAGTCCGTGCTCGTTTCGCTCGGAGACGCTGATTTTCGGCACCTTCTTCAACGGCGGCGTGCGGGCGTTCGACCTCAGCAATCCGCTGCAGCCGAAGGAGGCCGGCTATTTCGTGCCGGCCACGCCCAAGCTCGCGCCCAAGGGCTCGGCGCAGATCAACGACGTCTGGGTGGACGAGAACCGCACCATCTATGCCATGGACCGCTTCGGCGGCGGCCTCTACATCCTGGAGGCGACGTTCTGATGAGCGCCGCAAGGGGGCGTGCGGCGCTCATTCCCTCACCCCCGGCCCCTCTCCCGGCAGGAGAGGGGAGATTCCAGTCGCAAACAGCTTGCGACTGGAGCATTGAATGACGGCAACCCAGGTCAGCGCGGCCTCGACCCGCGATGCGCTCGCGGGCCTGATCCCGGTCTCGATCGTGACCGGCTTCCTCGGCAGCGGCAAGACCACGCTCGTCAACCGGCTGCTCAAGCGCCCGGAAATGAACCGGGTGGCGGTGATCGTCAACGAACTGGGCGAAATCGGCGTCGACAACGACCTCGTGCAGACGTCGTCCGAGCAGATGATGCTGCTCAACAACGGCTGCCTGTGCTGCGTGCTGCGCGGCGACCTGCAGGAAACGCTGCGCGATCTCTTCATCAAGCGGCGCAACGGCGAGGTCATCGATTTCGACCGCGTGGTGATCGAGACCACCGGTCTTGCCGACCCGGCGCCGGTGCTGCAGACGTTGATCACCGACTCACTACTGCTCGATCAGTACCGGCTCGATTGCGTGGTGACACTGGTGGACGCCGTGAATGCCCCCGGGCAACTGGTGCAGTTCACCGAGCCGGTGAAGCAGGTCGCGCTCGCGGACCGGCTGGTGATCACCAAGTCGGACCTGGTCGGGGAAAAGCAGCTCAAGGAGCTGACCGCCCGCCTGAAGGAGATCAATCCCCAGGCGCCGGTCGAAGTCGCCATGAACGGCGAGATCGAGTTGTCGTTCCTGGTGGACGTCGGCCTGCGCAGGACCAACGCGAAGCTGGAGGAGGTCGAGCGCTGGCTCGGCGCCGACAGGCACGACGAACATGGACATGCCCACCGGCATGACGAGACCGTGCAGACCTTCGTGCTGCGCTTCGAGAAGCCGATGCCGTGGGAGACGTTCACGCAATGCATGGACGTGCTGACCGCGCTGCGCGGCCCGGACCTGCTGCGCGTCAAGGGGTTGGTCAACGTCGCGGGGAAGTCAGGACCGATGGTGGTGCAGGGGGTGCAGCATCTGTTCCACCCGCCGCTCGAGCTCGCGGCCTGGCCCGGTCCGGACCATACCACGCGCCTCGTCTTCATTACCCGCGCCATCCCGCGCGAGACCGTCGCCAATCTGTTCGCCGCGATCGGTGAGGTCACCGGCGCCGGGCCGGCCTGAAAACTCGTACAGGAAAACGGCCGCGCATGATGCGCGGCCGTTTTATTTGGCTCCCCGAGCTGGGATCGAACCAGCGACCTGCGGATTAACAGTCCGTCGCTCTACCGGCTGAGCTATCGGGGAATGTCGGGCGCGAAAGGAATCTGGTGCTGCCCTGAAAAGGCGCATATATTAATATTTTGCGCTGTACCGGTCAACGTTTTTTGCCGATTTTCCCAATTTTATGAAGTGGTTAAAGTGGATCGGCCTCTTCCTCGGCGTGATCGTGCTGATTCTCGCCGCGGTCCCGTTCTTCATTTCGCTCGACGATTACATCCCTGTCCTGGAAAGGGAGTTGTCGGCGCGCCTGAAGGAGCCGGTCAGGATCGGCAGCCTGCGCGCGGGCGGTCTGCCTTTGCCGCATGCCACGGTCTCCGGGATCACGGTCGGCAAGGCCGATGACATCAAGGTGGGCAAAGTGACCGTGACGCCCGATCTCTGGTCGCTCGCCAGCGCGACCAGGGTGATCAGGAGCGTCGAGATCGAGGGCCTGGTGCTGACGCAGAAGGCGATCGACAGGATCCCGGCGTGGACGAAAACCGACGCCAGGCCGGGGACGCCGGCACAACCTCCGGCAGTGAGGGTGCAGAGCATCCGGCTCGATGACGCGGTGGTGAAGTGGCCGCAGATCACGTTCGGGCCTTTCGACGCGCGCCTCGCCCTGGACGCGGAGGGCAATCCCGAAAACGCGTCGGTCGTCACGCGGAACGGCCATCTCAAGGCCTTCATCAAGCCGCGGAAATCCGGGTTTCTGATCGACGTGTCCGCGAAATCCTGGAAGCTGCCCGTGGGGCCCGCCATTCACTTCGACGAGCTCATCATCAGGGGGTCGGCAACCCTGAAAGACGCTGACCTGGGCGACGTGCGCGCAAAGCTTTATGGCGGCAGCGTTTCCGGAAAACTGGCGGCCGGCTGGGGGAAGCGCGTCCAGCTGAAGGGCAGTGCCGAGGTCGACCAGGTCGAGATCGCGCCGCTGCTGCAGGCGCTCGGACGGCCGGCGACCTTCAGCGGCAGGCTGACCGCCAGGCCGGTCGTATTTTCCGCGGACGCCGGGAGGGCGGACCAGCTCGCCGGCGCGCTGCGGCTGGAGACGCCGTTCGACGTTCAGAACGGGGTTCTGAACGGAGTCGACATCAGAAAGGCCGCCACCTCGCTCGTCAGCCGGGACGGCGGCAAGGGAGGGGAAACCCGCTTCGATAAGCTCTCTGGCCACCTGGCGCTCGACCGCGGTGCGCGCCGCCTGACCCGCCTGGACGCGGTTTCGGGCTCGCTGTCGGCCAACGGCAACGTGACGGTTTCCCCGAAGGACCAGCTGTCGGGCAGGGTGAACGCCCGCGTGAAGGCCACCTCGGTCGCCGCCGCGCGTCCGGGCGTGCGAGCAGCCGCGCGACGGCGACCGAGGTGGCCGCGGTGCGCAGCGCCGTGAGCACCGTCATCTCGGCCACGAACACCGGGTAGCCGTTGT
>CAYSRR010000107.1:0-1082 GCA_964433375.1 uncultured Streptomycetaceae bacterium | reverse complement strand
CCACCTCGGTCGCCGCCGCGACGGTACCTCTCAACGTCTCCGGCACGGTCGAATCCCCGCTGTTGCTGCCTACCGGCGGCACGGTGGCGGGCGCCGCGGTCGGCACGGCCGTCCTGGGGCCGGGCATCGGCACCTCGGTCGGGGCCAAGGCCGGGCAGTGGGCCGAGGGACTGTTCGGCAAGAAAAAGTGATTACACCAGAACGCTGGCAATCCCGCGCGCGACGTAATCGATATTGCGCGAGTTGATGGCGGGGACGCAGATGCGGCCGCTGTCGATGGCGTAGAGCGAGTATTCCTCGCGCAGCCGCCGGACCTGCTCTTTCGTGAGGCCGGAGTAGGAGAACAGGCCGCGCTGGCGGACGATGAAGCTGAGGTCGAAATCGGAGCGGATGCCGCGGATCTTGTCCACGAGCTGGCGCCGCATCAGCTTGATGCGGTCGCGCATCTGGCCCAGCTCCCTGTCCCATAGCGCGCGTAGATCGGGGGTGGTCAGGACCATGGCCACCGCCTGCGCGCCGTGCGTCGCGGGACTGGAGTAATTGGTGCGGATCACGCGCTTCAGCTGGCTCAGCGTGCGGGCGGCTTCGTCGGCGCTGCCGGTGACCACCGACAACGCGCCCACCCGCTCGCCGTAGAGCGAAAGCGACTTGGAGAACGAGCTCGACACGAAAACGACCGGGCAGGCCTGGGAGAAGCGGCGCACGGCAGCCGCATCCGCGTCGAGTCCGTCGGCAAACCCCTGGTAGGCGATATCGAGGAACGGCACCAGCCTGCGAGCGTTGACGACCTCGATCACCTTTTCCCACTGGTCGGGCGTCAGGTCCACGCCGGTCGGGTTGTGGCAGCAGGCATGCAGCAGCGCGACAGACCCGGCCGGCAGTTTGCCGAGCGTGCCGATCATCGCGTCGAATTTTACGCCGTGGCTGGGCGCGTCGTAGTAGGGGTAGGCCTGGACCTTGAACCCGGCGTAGTCGAACAGGGCCTGGTGGTTCTCCCAGCTCGGATCGCTGATCCAGAGCTGGGCGTTGCCATTCAGCCGGTGCAGCAGGTCCGCGCCGACCTTGAGGCCGCCGGTGCCTCC
>CAYSRR010000106.1:0-9272 GCA_964433375.1 uncultured Streptomycetaceae bacterium | reverse complement strand
TCCCGTAGGAGTCTGGACCGTGTCTCAGTTCCAGTGTGGCTGGTCGTCCTCTCAGACCAGCTACGGATCGTCGCCTTGGTGGGCTTTTACCCCGCCAACTAGCTAATCCGACATCGGCCGCTCCAATAGCGCGAGGCCTTGCGGTCCCCCGCTTTCATCCGTAGATCGTATGCGGTATTAGCCAATCTTTCGACTGGTTATCCCCCACTACTGGACACGTTCCGATGTATTACTCACCCGTTCGCCGCTCGCCGCCAGGGTTGCCCCCGCGCTGCCGCTCGACTTGCATGTGTAAGGCATGCCGCCAGCGTTCAATCTGAGCCAGGATCAAACTCTTCAGTTTAATCACTGCAAAGTATTAACTCGCTTGACGTTTGTTACGTTACGTCGTGCGAGCACTTCATGTTGCTTGAGATACCGCGCGCGAACGCGCGGGCCCCAGGACACCAAGTGCCCACACTTATCGGCTGTAAATTGTTAAAGAGCCTGCAAACGACCGCCGCAGCATTTCTGCGACGCTTAGTTGGTAGCGGGGATAGGATTTGAACCTATGACCTTCGGGTTATGAGCCCGACGAGCTGCCAGACTGCTCCACCCCGCGCCAGTAAGACCCGCAATTATAGTGGAGACGCCGTAACGGAGTCAAACCTTTTTTGGCCTGACATTCAAGAAACTAGGGGTTCGGGCGCACGGGCTTGCTCCCCCCGGAATCAGGGGGTCGCGACGGCCACGGTGCGCCGCCTCTCGAAGTAGCGCGCCAGGCGTTCCATGCTGACGAAGAACGTCGGCGTCACATACAGCGTCAGCATTTGCGAGAACAACAACCCCCCGACGACGGCGATTCCCAGGGGTTGACGCATCTCGGAACCGGTCCCCCCCCCGAACGCCAGCGGCAGCGCCGCGCAAATCGCGGCCAGGGTGGTCATCATGATCGGGCGGAACCGGATCAGCGACGCCTCGACGATCGCGTCCTGCGGCGAAAGCCCCTGCTCGCGCTGAAGCTGCAGCGCGAAGTCGACCATCATGATCCCGTTTTTCTTGACCAATCCGACCAGCAATATGATCCCGACGAAGCTGAAGATATTCAGTTCCATGCCCATGATCAGCAGCATGAGCAACGCGCCGAATCCCGCGAACGGCAGTGCCGTCAGGATCGTGATCGGGTGAGCATAGTTTTCGTACAGTATCGCCAGCACCATGTAGATGATCAGAATGGTGATGAGCAACAGAATCGGCAATGTTCGAAACGCGTCCTGGAACGCCTGGGCGTTTCCGGCCATCCTGATCGAAACGCCGCTCGGCAGCGTTTCCGCCGCCATCTGCTGGATTCGCGCCACGGTCGCGCCCAATGATTCCCCGGGCGCGAGATTGTATGAAATGATCACGGAGTTCAGCTGCCCGAAATGGCTCACGGAAATCGGGCCTACGCCGATCCCCACGTCCGCTACCGCGTGCACCGGCACCATCTGTCCCGTGCTGGACTGGACGTAAAGCGAGCGCAGCGCGTTGATGTCCCGCTGGAAACGAGGATCCAGTTCCAGCAACACCAGGTACTGGTCAGCCGCGCCATATAGCGTGCTGATCTGGCGCCCCCCATAAGCATTGTAGAGGGTGCTCTCGATCTGCTGGGGCGATACTCCCAGGACCGCCGCGCGATCCCGCAGGATGCGGATCTGTATCTCGGGATTGCGAAGCTCGAGGTTGGTACTGATGTCCCTGAGGAAACCTGCCTCCCTGAGCCGGTTCTCGAGCTCCTGCGCCGCGGGATAAAGCTGCTTCGGATCCGATCCCTGGACGACCAGCTGGTAGTCCGCGTTGCTGATCAGGCCGCCAATGCGTATGGATGGCGGATTGCTCATGAACACCCTGAGTCCCTGCTCGCCCGCGACGAAAGAACGCCGAAGATCCGAAATGATCTCATCGGCGGACGCCTTGCGTTGATCGCGCGGCTTGAGGCGCACGATGAGGCGCCCCAGATTGTCCCCGGTCTGTCCGCCAAATCCCTGCCCGGCAGTGGACATTACGGCCTCCACGTCCGGGTGCTTGCGGACAATCGCCTCCACCTGCTGCTGGCGACGCTCGAGCTGCTCGAACGTCACGCCCTCGGGAGCGCGCGTATTGGCGAATATGACGCCCGTATCCTGCCTGGGGATGAATCCGTGCGGCACCGTTACGTACGTGATCCCGATCAGCACGAGCACGACCACCGACCCAATCAGCATCAGGCCGCGATGATGCATGGTCCAGCGCAGCGTCCTGCCGTAGAAATTTCGGGTCCACTCGAAACCGCGCTCGAACAGTCTGAACACCACGCCCTGACTGTGGGATGTCTTGAGCATCAGGCTGCACATCATCGGCGTCATGGACAATGCCACCGAGCCGGAGATCAGGACCGCGACGCCAATCGTAACCGCGAATTCCCGGAACAAGCGGCCCAGCACGCCTTCCATGAACAGTATCGGGATGAACACCGCCGACAGGGAAATCGTCATGGTCACGATGGTAAATGCGATCTCTTTCGCCCCCTCGAGAGACGCCTGCATCCTGTCCTTCCCCATCTCCATGTGACGGGTGATGTTCTCGAGCACCACGATCGCGTCGTCCACCACGAATCCGACCGCCAGGATGATCGCCATCAGGGAAAGGTTGTTCAGGCTGAATCCCAGCATGTACATCCCGGCGAAAGTGCCGATGACCGAGGTCGGCAGTATCAGCGCGACGATCAGCGTCGACCTCGCACTGCGCAGAAACATCAATATCACGAGCACGACCAGCACCACGGCAAGAAGCAGGTGAAACTCCACTTCGCGAATCGAGTTCTCGATGAACTCGGAGCGATCGTTGATGACGCTGATCCTTACTCCCGGCGGCGCCTCGCGCTCGATCTCATCGAACGTCGCGCGGATTCTCTTGACCACTTCGACGGTGTTTGCGCCGGGTTGCCGGTAAACCGCCAACGCGACGTTGCGTTCGCCGTTGACCCAGTTCTTGACCTTGGCATTCTCGATGCCATCCATGGCATATCCGATGTCGGACAACCGGACCGGCATGCCGTCCTGATAGGCAACGATCAGGTCGTTGAAACTGCCGGCACGCTCGAGCTTGCCGGACGACTTGACGGTGAAGCTGCGCGCGCTGCCATCGAGCGTACCGGAGGGAAGGTTGCTGTTCGCGCTCTGAATCGCGCTGACCACCTTGTCGAGCCCCAGACCGCGCTTGGCCAGCGCTTCCGGATTGACGAGCACGCGCACCGCATACTTTTGCTGCCCGAAAACACTCACCTGCGCCACGCCGTTGATCGTGGACAGGCGCGGCGCAATGTTGGTCTCGGCAAACTCGTTGAGCTCGTGCAACGGCAGGGTCTCCGCGCTCAACGCAAGGATGATGATCGCGAAGTCGCCCGGGTTTATTTTCCGCATGCTGGGCGGCTCTATGCCCTGCGGCAGGCGCCGCATGGCCTGCGAAATCGCCGTCTGGACGTCCTGCGCCGCAGAGTCGATGTCCCGCTCGAGGCTGAACTGCAGTGTGATACGGGTCCGCCCGGCAATATTGCTCGAATCCATGCTGTCGATGCCGGCGATCTGGCTGAATTGACGCTCCAGCGGTGTCGCCACGGTCGACGCCATGATTTCCGGGCTGGCGCCGCGCAATTCGGCATCAACCCTGATCGTCGGAAAATCGACGTTGGGAAGCTCGTTGACCGGAAGCGTCCTGAAGGCAATCAGCCCGAATATGACGATCGCCGATACGATGATGCTGGTCGCAACCGGCCGCTCTATGAAGATTCGTGACAGGTTCATGGCGCTCACCCCTCCGACTTCGTCCCGGATTGCCTCTCGCCCTTCTTGCCGCCCTTCCGTTCCCGAGCCTTACCGCTCTTGTCCCCCGTCTCGCCCCCGACCGTCCGGACCGTCGCGCCAGGTTGCAGCGCCTGCGGGAACTCGGTAATGACCCGATCGCCCGGTTTGATGCCCCCGGCAATGACTATATCGGATCCGATCTGGCGTGAAACCTTGATCGGCTGAACCTTGACGCGGCTCTCGCCATCGATCAGGTAGACAAAGCTCCCATCCTGCCCGGGCTGGACCGCGGCGTCCGGAACGACGATGGCGTCCGGCTCGATCGTCAGCACGACGCGCACGTTCACGAACTGGCCCGGCCACAGCACCTCCTTCTCGTTCTTGACCCTCGTCTTGAGAACCACGGTTCCGGTCTGGGGCGTGATGGCATTGTCGATGAAATCGAGCCTGCCTTCGGCCGCCGCCGGCCCGTATCGATCCGGCAGGATCTCGATCTTCATATCCTTCTCGTTCTGATGGCGGCGGATGTCGTCCAACTGCCGCTCCGGGATGCTGAACGACACCAGTATCGGATGGGTGCTGTTGATCGTGACCAGCGGCGCGCCGCCACCCGCGCCCGCCGCCACCAGGTTCCCGGTCTTGACCGCCAGCGCGCCGGTGCGGCCGGATATCGGTGCGTGTATGCGCGCGAACTCCATCTGGATCCGCGCCTGCTCGACCATGGCGCGATCCGCCGCCACGGTGGCCTCGAGCGACTTGGTGGACGTCACGGCGACGTCGAACTCCTGGCGGGTAATGAACTCGCGCTTCAACAGGGGTTCCAGCCTCTCCTGCTGCACCTTGGCGTTCTCCAGTTGCGCCATGTTGCGCGCGAGCTGTGCCTGCACCTGGCGGTAGGAAGCATCGAACGTGCGCGGATCGATCTGGAACAGAAGTTGCCCGGCGGTGACCATGTCGCCTTCCTTGAACAGGACTTTCTCCAGCACCCCGGAGACCTGCGCCCTCACCTCAACGCTGTGCTCGGGCTGCACCGTACCGACAGCTTCGATCTGCACCGGCATCGGCTTGACGACAGCGACGGCCTCGCGCACGAAGAGCGTCCCGCCGCGCCCGCCTTTGGCGTCCTTGGCACCCTTCTTCTTGCCGGCGACTTCGACCGCTTGTCCCTTTTGCCAAAACCACCAGGCGCCATAGCCGCCGCCGGCCAGCGCGAGAAAAATCAGCGTCATCCAGAGTCTTTTCATCGTGTCAGTACCGGGTAAGTTGATTTATCGCTTGCGCCGATTGCGAAATTGAGACGGGCAAATGCCGTAAACCAGTCGAGGAAAGACTGTATCCGCTGCACGCGTGCGTTCGATTCCTCCACCTGCGCGGTAATCAGGTCCAGCAGCGAACCGAATCCGGACTGGTAGCGGGCAAGCGTCGCCTCCGCCGTCTGCTGGGCGGCCCGCAGCTGCACCTCGGTCGAGCTCACGCCGCCGGCCGCCGTCT
The DNA here is from genome assembly GCA_964433375.1 of uncultured Streptomycetaceae bacterium. Classification (GTDB taxonomy): domain Bacteria; phylum Pseudomonadota; class Gammaproteobacteria; order Burkholderiales; family SG8-41; genus SG8-41. Next base: position 3,981 of record CAYSRR010000106.1, on the reverse strand, counting down.
GCACGTCGTAGTAGGACTCCCAGACCTCCAGTTCCGTCTGGCGATAGAGCAGGTCGCGCGATGCTTCCGCCTGCGCCGCCCTCGCCTCGGCCTGGTTCACCGTGTAGGTGTGGTTGTAGCCGGTGAAAATCGGGATCCTGAGATTGAGCAGAACGCTGTTCGTGTCCGTGAATGGACGGTCCATATTGTAAAAAGTCCTGCCCGTCGTCGCCTCGATGGAAATCGACGGCAGCGTGCTCCTGGCTGCCGCATCGGCCGACGCGCGTGCGGCGCGCACCTGGGCCTCCGCCGCGACGAGATCGGGCCGCTGGACCTTCGCGCGCTTGAGTATCTCGTTCAGGGATTCGGTGATCTCCTGTATGCGCGGCGCGCTATCGAGCGTCTGTATCCTGACCGCCGCGTTCACCGGCAAGCCCACCGCGGATGCCAGCGATCCGCGCGCCTTTTCCAGTTCGCCGCGACTACGCGTGAGATTGAGCTGGCCCTGCGCGACCTGCGTCTCGGCACGGAATACGTCCGCCACCGCCGCCATCCCGCCCTCGCGCCGGCGCTGGGTCGCATCCAGCGAGGTGCTCACGCTCTTCAGAAACAATTCGTTCGCCCGCACCAGTTGATCGATGCCCAACACGCGGAAATAGGCCTGCTCGACCTGGAACACCACGTCCTGGAGAACCCTGTTCTGCGTCAACGCTGCCGCCAGCGCCTGGTATTCCGCAGCCTGCACGCGGCTGTCCCCGGCGCCGAAATCAAACAGGAGATAGGACAGGGTCACCGCCGGCCCATAGCGTGTCAGCCACGGGTTCTGGTTCCCGGTCTGGCCGCCGGATTCGCTGCGCTGCCCGCTCAAGGTGGCGACGATCTGGGGCAGTTCTTCCGAGCGCTCGATGCCGACGGCGGCGGCGGCGGCCCGCGCAGCGTACCACGCCTGCCGGGTGCGGGGATTGTTTTGCAATGCGAATTCCGTCAGTTCCGGCAGGGTGAGCGGCCGGTCCGCGGCGGGCAACGGCGCAGTGCGCGCGTCAGGCACCTGCGGCAGATCGAATGGAGATTGCCAGAGGACGCCAGGGGATGCCGGCAGATAGCGCCCCGTGTTGAACGGGTCCCTGGTTTCCATTGCTGCCGCGGCATAAGCAGTCGGCACGGCGACCGCCATGCTCAACAACGCCAGCAGCACCCTCAGGCGCGACGTGTACAGGACCAGAATGAGCCCCTCCAAGAACCCGTGAATTACCGCTGTTGCCGGGTCCTCCGATATGCTTGTTCTTGTACCGGCGCTACCTGAGCGGAAAATCGTCAGCCGCGGCATCATAGCACACGGATTTTATCGCGCTAGTCCGGTCAGTTAGCGCGCCTCCCCGTACGGGATCGTGCTCGAATCGAAGGTACTTATCCGGCAATAAAATTAAACCGCTACTCGGCGTCCGTGCGCGTGCTAACCTATTGGCTCTAAACAGAAACTACCCTCCCCCCTCCACTCCAATATGCCCGGTCTGGTTACTCCTCACGGCGGCGGACGTCTCAGGGCGCTGCTGCTGGAGGGTGCCGAGCGTGACAATGAGGCCAAGCGCGCGCAATCCCTGCCCCGCGTCAGCCTCAGCTCCCGCGAAAAAGGCGACCTCATCATGCTCGGCATCGGGGGGTTCACCCCGCTCGACGGCTTCATGACGCATGCCGACTGGCAAGGCGTTTGCGACGGCATGAAGACCGCGGCGGGCCTGTTCTGGCCGATCCCCATCACCCTGTCGGCGGACCGGCAGGCGGCGGACCCGGTCCGGCTCAACAGCGAAATTGCGCTGGCTGACCGCGATACCGGCGAGATACTCGCGACCATGAAGGTGCGCGAGAAATACAGCATCGACAAGGCGCGCGAATGCAAGGCGGTCTTCCGGACGACCGACCCGGCCCACCCCGGCGTCAAGATGGTGATGGAACAGAGAGAGGTCAACCTGGCCGGTCCGGTCAGGGTGCTGTCCCAGGGCGGTTTCCCGCAAAGATACGCCGGCCTCTACATGACGCCGGCGCAGACACGCGCGGCGCTGGAAGCGCATGGCTGGTCGACCGTTGCCGCGTTTCAGACGCGCAACCCGATGCATCGCTCCCACGAATACCTGGCGAAAGTCGCCATCGAGGTCTGCGACGGCGTGCTGATTCACTCGCTGCTCGGCAATCTCAAGGCCGGCGACATCCCCGCCGAGGTGCGCACCCGCGCCATCGCCATGCTCATCGACAATTACTTTGCGAAGAACACCGTGGTGCAGTCCGGCTACCCGCTCGACATGCGCTACGCCGGGCCGCGCGAAGCCCTGCTGCACGCCCTCTTCCGCCAGAATTACGGCTGCTCGCACCTCATCGTCGGCCGCGACCACGCGGGCGTGGGCAGCTACTACGGCCCGTTCGACGCGCACCGCGTTTTCGACGAGATCCCGCGCGACGCCCTGCAAACCCGCCCGCTGAAGATGGATGTGACGTTCTGGTGCTACCGCTGCGGCGGCATGGCCTCGGGGCGCACCTGCGCGCATGGCGACGCCGACCGTTTGCAGGTCTCGGGCACGCAGTTGCGCAAGTGGCTGTCGGAAGGCAGCCCGGTGCCGGCGGAATTCAGCCGGCCCGAGGTGCTGGAAGTGCTGCGCCAGTACTACGCCAGCGCCTGATCGTTCTGTCCCGCCTGCCCCGGGAAGCGGCGATCCGGTCTTCCCTGAACCAGCGAATCGCCGCCGAGGAAATCCCCCCTACATCGGTTCGCATTCTGGCCACGCGATCCGGTTCCTCCATGCTATGGCATGACGCCTACGGCTGTTTCGGCGTCTTGTATTCGGCTTCCTTCTGGAACGGTTCCCAGACGGTTTCGTATCCGACAAACCCCTTTTCGTTTGCCGCCTTCTGACGCGTTGTCAAAAAACGCGAATGGCCGTCAGGAACTTTGGCCGCGGGTTTCTTTTCCTCGCTCACAATGTCACCTCCATCTCAAACAGTTCTCATGAGCGACGGGTCGATATCCGCGCCCCCGATGATCGCTCCGCCCGCTCCAGTCTCTTCATCAGTTGCGTCGCGCACGGTCAGTATCTCGAGCGTAAATACAACCCCTCTGCCGCAAAGCGGATTGTTGCCATCGACAGTCAGTGTATCGGCGTCCATCCGCGTCACGAGAAAGCTGCGGGTCTGGCCCTTGTCATTTTCCATGAGGATGGAGGTGCCGACTTGCCGATATGCCTCGGGGACGTTCTCGATGTGATCGGTAAAAACCAGCGACTCGTCTCTGGGGCCGAAGATCTGATTACCATCGATCGGCACTTCGATGATGTCGCCGGCGGACTTGCCTTCCAGCTCCTTATGGACGGAAGGGGCCAGGATTTCGTTGCGCCCCTGAATATAGCCCAACGGAAACTCGACCCGGGCGAGGACATGCCCCGACTTCCTGTCGGTCACCTTGTAGGTGAGCTCGACAAACTTGCCGTCGCGGATAGTTTCAGAAGATGGATGCACCGAAGATCCTGACCTGTCCATCTTCATAGCCGAGGACGAGCCTGCCAAGCCATTCGCCCTGCTTCTTGGTGCTCCGCTGCCGGTAAAGAACCGTCACATGCTCGCCCCGACGGATAATGCCGAGCGAGTCGACGTCTTCGGACAGACTTCTCGCCAGTTCACTGTTCGCGAACTGGTGGCCCGCCACAACCTGATTCATGGCAAGCGCCAGGGCACTGGAAAAGTTCTTTACGAAATCCTCGTATTTGCCTTCGTTCGAATGTTTGACGAGGTCGCGCCACAGGGGGTCGGCTACGGCCAGAATCTCTTTATCGCTTTTCTCGATAATGTTCACGCGGGGCTCTCGGCGACCGGAAGAGACCGGCTTCATGGGAGACGTTGCTACTCCTTGTCCGAAACCAGGTGATAACAAGGCGCCTTCTCCATGGTGTATTCGCCGGTTTCCGGGTCACGGCGCGAAACGGTCAGCACGTGCCAGTTTGCGTCGTCCACCTTCAT
>CAYSRR010000105.1:8540-9319 GCA_964433375.1 uncultured Streptomycetaceae bacterium | reverse complement strand
GAAGATCACCGGCAGCTTCCACACCACCGAGAAATTGAGCGCCTCGTGGAAAGCGCCGATGTTGGTGGTGCCATCGCCGAAGAAGCACACCGCCACCTGCTCCGTGCCGCGGTACTGCGCCGACCACGCCGCGCCGGCCGCCACGGGAAGATGCGCGCCGATGATGGCGTAGGAGCCCATCGCGCCCTTGGTCACGTCGGTCAGGTGCATCGAGCCGCCCTTGCCGCCCAGCAGCCCGCACTCGCGACCCATCAGCTCGCCCAGCACGCCGGTCATCGAGGTGCCGCGGGCGAGCGTATGCGCGTGGCCGCGGTAGGTGCAGAACGTCCAGTCGTCCGGGCGCATCGCCACGCCGAAGCCGGCGGCGACGGCTTCCTGCCCCAGCGACAGGTGGCTCGTGCCCTTGATCAGGTTCTGCAGGAACAGGTCGTAGGCGCGCTTCTCGCAATAGCGCAGCTCCAGCTGCTGGCGGTAGAGCTCGAGCCGCGTCTCGCGGCCGATGTCCTCGCCCACGGCGGCTTTCTTGCCTTTCACTTTCGTATCCAATTAAAACCTCTGACAATTAGCCGCAAAGACGCCAAGGCGCCAAGCAGAACAAAATAAATTCGGGACAGCGATCCATTCCGGAAATCATGATCTGATAGCCTGGTTTTGCCGTTGATTTTCGTATCGCATTCTCTGCGTCTTTGCGCCTCTGCGGCTAATTTAGTACTTATTGGCGATGGGAAGCTCCTGCGCCGGGAACAGCGTGATCACCTTCGCCCCCGTCGGCGTTAGCA
>CAYSRR010000105.1:0-8530 GCA_964433375.1 uncultured Streptomycetaceae bacterium | reverse complement strand
TCCGGGTGAAGCGTCTCAGGTACGGCGTCTCAGATAACGCGTCTCAGGTAAAGCGGAGCTAAACAACGCCTTATCTGCGACGATTTATCTGCGACGTTGTATCTGCGACGCATTATCTGAGACGCAGTCGACTCAATACTTGTTGGCGATCGGAAGCTCCTGCGCCGGGAACAGCGTGATCACCTTCGCCCCCGTCGGCGTCAGCACCACCTCTTCCTCGATGCGCGCGGCGGAGATGCCGTCTTTCGCCGGGCAGAAGGTCTCGACCGCGAACACCATGCCGGCCTTCAGCTCGTACGGGTCCTTGAACGAGTTCAGCCGCGAGATCAGCGGCCGCTCGTGCAGCCCCATGCCGAGGCCATGGCAGAAGTTGAGCCCGAACGCCGACATCTCGGTCTCGAAGCCGATCTCGGTGCACTTCGGGAACGCCTTCGCCACCTCGTCGGTGGAGATGCCCGGCTCGAGCAGCTCGATGGCGCGATCCATCCACTCGCGCGCCTTGCGGTAAGCGTCGTGCTGGGCCGGCGTGGCGCTGCCCACCGTGAACGTGCGGTAGTAGCACGTCTTGTAGCCCATGTAGGTCTGGATGAGGTCGAAGTAGGCCTGGTCGCCCGGGCGGATCAGGCGGTCGGTGAAATTGTGCGGGTGCGGGCTGCAACGCTCGCCGGCGATGGCGTTGACCGCCTCGACGCAGTCCGAGCCCATCTCGTAGAAGCGCTTGGTCGCGTGCGCGACGATCTCGTTCTCGCGCACGCCGGGCTTGAGCATCTCGAAGATATCCTGGTAGACGCCGTCGCCCATCGCCGCGGCGATGTTGAGCAGCGTGATCTCGTCGTGGCTCTTGATCTCGCGCGCGTCGAGCATCACCTGCTGGCCGTCCACCACCTTCAGGCCCAGCTTCTGCAGCGCGAACAGGAAGCGCGGCTCGCATACGTCGATGCCGATCTGCATCTTCGACACCCCTTCCTGCTTGAGGATGTCGAAGATCTCTTTCGCGGCGGCCTCGAACAGGCCGACCCTGGGGTTGATCGCGCCGCGCAGGCCGACGTTGCCGGCGAGGCAGTGGTTCTTCGGCAGCCACGGCGCGTAGAGCTTGTGGTGGCGCGCGGCGGAGCCGAAATCCCACACCCACGGCTCGCCGTTGCCGGTCAGCAGGCACCAGCGCGTCAGCTTGTCGCGCGCCCACTCGCCGATCACCGTGCTGGAGATGTAACGGATGTTGTACTGGTCGAACACCAGCAGAGCGCCCAGCCCTGATTTCCTCAGCGCGTCGCGCGTGCGCGCGAGGCGGTACTCGTGCAGCCGGCGGAAATCCACCCGTTCCTCGAAGTCCACCTGCATGCGCCCGGACGCCTGCAGCGGCCGGTCCCAGCGGTGGCCGGGGTCGGCCGGATCGTACAGCCCATCCGGCCCCGCCTTCGGCGCGCGCTTCGGGTCGATGCCCGACGCTTTAATGGATTTTGGTTCTACGGGTTTCTTGCGGGCCATGACCTGTCTCTTCAAAAAATGACTCGTTGCTCGTCATTCGGAGTGTCGAGTGTCGGGTGGCGAACTGCCCGTCCCCTCACTCACGACCACACCCGCCCCCTCGACACTCTTTCCTCGACACTCTCAGCGCCTGGGCAAATCCAGGCGCTGAGCCATCCAGTCGGCCGTCTGGGTCTGGAACATGTACCGGCGGTTGTTCACGACGTGGTTGCCGCCTTCCACGATCGACAGCACGCACGGCCCGCTGACCTCGGCCGCGATGCGCCTGGCGTTGTGCGGCGGCGTCAGGCCATCGAGCTCGCCGCCGACGACGTAGATCGGGCAGGTGATGTTCTTCGCCACGCCTTCCAGCGTCAGCGTTTGCGCCACCTTGCGAGCTTCTTCCATGGTCTTCGAGTGCGATCGCACGCGGAACGCCTCGCGCGAGAGCTCGTTGCGGCCGTCGAAGGTGTCGACCCAGTCGTAGGGGCCGGAGAGCGAGATGCAGGCCTTCGCCCGCTTCTCGAACGCCGCCGCGCGCGCGGCGTAGTAGCCGCCCAGGCTGACGCCCCACAGGCCCACGCGCTTCGCGTCGAGGTCCGCGCGGGTTTCGATGAAATCCATCACCGCCTTCACGGCCACCTCGTAGTCGCCGCGGATGGGAATGTCGTACTCCGCCTCGCCCTGGCCCGGCCCGTCGAAGGCCAGCGTCGCCATGCCGCGCGCGAGGAAGATGTTTTCGTAGACGTCCATCTCCTCCTTGGTCGAATCGAGACCCACGATCATCACCACGACCGGGTGCTTGCCAGCGCCGGCGGGCTTGCGCAGGATGCCGGCGAGGCGCTTGCCCTGGTACGGCATCTCGACGCGCTCGCCCGGGAACGGCAAGTGGGGCAGCGCGAGCTGGCGGCACTCGATCACCTTGCGATGCGCCTGCTTCATCTGCTCGAGGTCGTGCACATACATGAACTTGCCGAAGTGATAGAGGACCGCGGCGCGCGTGAGGTGCTCGCCCGCCGAGAGGTGAAAGCCGTCGGCCAGCGCCTTGCGGCCCAGTTCCTCGTGCACCGCGGCGCGCGCGCTCCACGCCGCGCACCACTCGTCCCAGCGCGTGATCGAGGCGGTGACTTCGTCGAAATCCGTGAGCGGCACGCCGCTCGAGACGAAGCGCGGCGCCCAGTGGTGAATCGCGATCTCGACCCGCTTGTCCTTCGGCGCGGCTTTAGCTGTATCCATTTTCAACTCCGTCGTTGTCGTCGTTCCGGCCTGTGCAGCGCCATTCCGCCCGCGGACCGGGAACGATACCGGTAAACGCGGCCGCCCGTATCCGGAATGCTTCAGCCGGCACGGCGCCGGGTGGAAACGGATGGCGGGAAAGCCGCTCGAAATACTAGGCGGCCGGTAAACCAATTGTCAACAAAGTAGACCAATATTGAAAATTGGTTTATCTTGGGCGCCATGGCCACGCCCCGCACCATCCGCTCGCGCGACGGCGCGCAGCGCATCCGCGACACCCTCCTCGACGGCTCGCTCGCCCCGGGCGCGCGCCTGCCGACCGAGCGCGAACTCGTCCGGCGCTTCGGCGTGCCGCGCAACGCGGTGCGCCGCACGCTGGCCCAGCTCGAGGCCGAGGGCTCGATCACGCGCCACGTCGGGCGCGGCACCTTCGTCGCCGGGGCCGCGGCGGCCGACGCGATTCCCGCCTCCAGCGCCGCGCATACCAGCCCGGCGGAACTGATGGAGGCGCGCCTGCGGATCGAGCCGGCGCTGGCCGAGCTGATCGTCACCAACGCCACCTCCGCCGATTTCGAGCGCATGGAAGCCTGCCTGGAGCGCGCCGAGAAGGCCGCCACGCTGGACGAGTTCGAACTGTGGGACGCGGCCCTGCACGAGGCGCTCGCCGAGGCCACCCACAACCGCTTCGTCACCCGCGTGCTCGACATGGTGACCGCGGTGCGGCAGCAATCCGAGTGGGGCAAGCTGAAGGACCGCATCGTCACGTCCGAGCGGCGCATCCGCTACCAGCACGAGCACCGGGAGATCGTGCGCGCGCTGAAAGCCCGTGACGCGGACAGCGCCCGCGCCGCCATCGCCGCCCATCTCCAGCACGCCCGGCGCAATCTGTTCGGCTACTGAAACGGGGGGGCGGAACGAATCAAGGCAAAATTCAAAATGCAAAAAGCGGCCCGGATTCCCCGCCGTCCTGTAAAGTCCGGCAGGAAATTCTTGCCTTTTGAATTTTGAATCCCGCCTTATCTCCCGATGGATCTCTCCTTCGCCTCCGCCGTCGCCATCCTCCTGCTGGTGATGGACCCGGTCGGCAACATCCCGCTGTTCCTGGCGCTGCTCGGCCGCGTCGACCCGGCGCGGCGGGTGCGCGTCATCCTGCGTGAGTGCGCCATCGCGCTCGCGGTGCTGGTCCTGTTCGTGCTGATCGGGCGCCCGCTCCTCGACCTGTTCAACATCTCCGATTCCTCCCTCACCATCGCCGGCGGCGTGATCCTCTTCCTGATCGCGCTGCACATGATCTTTCGCGGCGCCGACAACGTGTTCGGCGACACGCCGGCCGGGGAGCCCTTCATCGTGCCGCTCGCGATCCCGGCAATCGCGGGCCCCGCCGCGATCGCGACGGTGATCCTGCTGATGTCGCGGGCGCCGCAGCGGGCGGCCGAGTGGATCGCCGCGGTGACGGTCGCCCTGCTGGTGACCGCGGTCCTGCTGCTGTGCGCCGAGCGCCTCGCGCGGCGGATCGGCCCGCAGGGCCTGCTCGCCCTGGAGCGGCTGATGGGGCTGATCCTGACCGCGATCGCGGTCGAGATGCTGCTGCACGGCATCGAGGATTTCGTGAGGCGGTTCTGACCCCCGACCCCGGGGGCGGGCCTGCCCGCGAAACCGCGCCAGATGGGCGTTTTCAGCCCGTCCCGCAGGGCGCCGGCGCCATGTTGATATCCCCGCTCGCCGCGACGCCCTGCGCATCGCTTCGGAGCGGCCTCCAGGCGGGTTCCGCACCCTGCGCCGGCTGAAGCGCAACCCGCCTGGCGAGGATCCGTCCGCCCGTGCTGCCGGCGCCGGCTGGCGCCTGCGCTATACCTGGCTAACGTATTGAAACAATGGAGAGAGTTTCCGGGCCGCGCCGGCCAGCCCCGACGAGCTGCCACAGCTCCCGGGCTACGGCCCGCAACAGGCGGTTTACAACCACCTTGCCTCGCGGCCGCAGGTCGTCACCGCTGCAAAAAATAATTCACAATTTTTGTGGATAACGTTGTGGGTAACCCGCCGGGAGCGCCGCGAATGTGGCGTAATGACGGGCTCGCGTCTGGATTGCACAAAAATTCATCATCGCGCCCGCCGGGGCGCGATGGCGGCCCTGCCGGAGCCGCTAGTCCTTCAGGATGTGCAGCAGGTTGTAAAAATCGTCGGTCCAGACGCGGAACCCCGACCTGGGCGTCAGCCGCTCGGCCACCGAGCGGATCGGCTCGGCGGCCAGCAACTGCTCGTTGCGGGTGACGATGATCTGGTCGGTGCCGGAGATCCAGTAGTTCGCGCCCTCCCCGTCTCCTTCCGGATCGGAAACCAGCACCGCGGCCATGCCGAACTCGGCGGCGAGGCGCTCGACCACCGGCGCGATGTTGACGAAGCGGTTGGTGGCCTGGAACACGATCACGCCGTCGGGCTTCAGGTGGCGCACGTAGCTCGCCATCGCCTCGCGCGTGAGCAGGTGCATCGGGATCGAGTCCCCCGAGAAAGCGTCGATCGCCAGCAGGTCGTAGTTCTGGCCGGGTTCGCGCTCGAGCGAGAGCCGCCCGTCACCGAGGACGATGTCGGTCTGGGCCGGGCTGTCGCGCAGGAAGGTGAACTCCGTCACCGCGACCGCGGCCACCTGGGAGTCGATCTCGTAGAAGCGGAACACGTCGCCCGCCCGCGAATAAGCCGCGATCGCGCCCGCGCCGAGGCCGACCACGCCCACGCGCCGCGGGCTGTCCGGCAGGCTGGCAAAGGTGCGCCCGTAGCCGCTGGTCGGGGCAAAGTAGCTGGTGGGCCGGTTGCGCATCGCCGGGTCGAGCAACTGGCCGCCGTGATTGATGCCGCCGTGCAGCATCACCCGGAACGGCACCGGGTACGGGTAGTCGCGCGTGCGCACCACGCCGTAGAAATTGCGCACGTTGACGCGGGTATTGGCGAGGTAATCGCCGATGTTGATCGCCGTGAACATGGCGGTCGTCACCACCACGGCAAGCGAAGCGCCGGCAACCCACCACTTCGCCGACAGCGTGCGGTAGTAGAGCAGCACCGCGCAGGCGGTCAGGGTGATGCCGAGCTCGTAATAGCCCGAGAGCAGGTTGGGGGCGGCGATGCCCACCAGCAGCGCGCCGAGGGCGCCGCCGACCGACACCATGAGGTAGAAGGTGGTGAGATAGCGCGGCCCGGGCTTGAGCCGGGTCAGCTCGCCATGGCAGAACATGCAGCACACGAACAACCCCGTTGCATAGAGCGGCGCGGCGGTCCACAGGTCGAGCGACTCGGTGAACCACGCCATTGCCGGCAACAGCACCGCCGTCAGCGTGAGGAAAAGCCCGCGGTGATACCAGCGCGGGTGATCGAAGCACAAAATGAACGTGAGGAGATAGAGCGACAGCGGCACCACCCACAGAAACGGGATCGACGCGATGTTCTGGGTCAGGTGGTTGGTGACCGCGAGCAGCAGGCAGGATCCGGTCGCGGACAGCGCGATCCACAGCAGGCGCCGGCTGATGGCCGGCGCGGGCTCCCCGATGCTCTCGTCCCGGCCCGCCCCGACGGGCGCCGCCGCGGGACTGCGGGTGCTTTTGTACGCGGTCAGCACGCACAGGGCCACGAAACCCGCATACGCGATGGACCAGGTCCAGGATTGCACGGCCAGCGGCAGGAAGGGCTCGATCAGCACGGGATACGACAGCAGCGCGAGCAGCGAAGCGAAATTCGACAGCGCGAACAGGCGGTACGGCACGGCATGCCGGAAGGACTGCCAGAACCAGACCTGCACCAGCGGGCTCGTCGTCGACAGCAGGAAGTACGGCAAGCCGATGGTCGCGCACAGCAGCCCCAGTATCAGCAGCGTGGGCTCGCCGCTGTCCGCGCCGGGCTTCCACTCCGCGCCCGGGATGATCGGCAGCATGGCGAGGCTCGCCGCCAGCAGCGCGATATGCAGCCAGGCCTGCCTGCGCGGCGCGAGCAGCCGCGTCGTCCAGTCGGAATAGGCGTAGCCGGCCAGCAGCACCGACTGGAAGAACACCAGGCAGATCGCCCACACCGACGCCGCGCCGCCGAACCACGGCAGGATCTGCTTGGCAATGACCGGCTGGACCAGGAACAGCAGGAAGGCGCTGAGGAAGATCGTCGCAGCGTACAGGAGCATGGCAAGAAGAGGGAAGTCGGGCGGCGAGTGGGCGCGCGCGATTCTAACCTAACTCATCACTCGACACTCGGCACTCGACACTCTCAGGGCGCAGCCCTGACGGCCCGCCACTTCTGCTCGCCGCCCCGCGCCGTGCCGTCGCCGCGCGCCACGCCCTCGATGGCGCCGCCGGCCACCCGGCCCTCGTAACGCACCCGGTGCGCGTAATCGCCGTCGTCGATCAAGGTGAACGCGATGCGGCTGCCGTCGATGCGCGCGTCGCGCACCGTGACCGGCCGGTCGAGGCCGTGCGCGACCGCCTCGATCTCCTGGTATTTCTGCGTGAACTCGATCTCGAATGGCGGGCGGCCGCGCGGCGCCGGCGTTTCGACCCGCCAGCGCCCCGCCACCTGCGCCGGGATCACCCAGAAATAGACTTCGCTGCCCGCCCCGCGCACGCTCATCCTCAGGTCGGCCTGCCAGTCGCCCATGTCGAAATCGTGCGAGACCACGCGCGTGCCCGGCTTCAGCTCCGCCAGCAGGCGCGGGCGCATCTCGACGTTGACCCGCGGCAGCAGGTACATCGTCACCACGGTGGCCTCCGCGATCTTCGTCTTGAACAGGTTGCGCTGGTAGAACCGCACGCGGTCGGCGACGCCCGCCGCTTTCGCGTTCTCGGTGGCCTCCTTCACGCGCTGGGGGTCGAGATCGACGCCGAACCCGCGCGCGCCGTGCAGCCGCGCCGCCGTGATCAGGATACGGCCGTCACCCGAACCCAGATCGATCACAAAATCGTCCGGCCCTACGTTGGCGATGCGCAGCATCGCTTCCACCGTCGCGTGATTGGTGGGCACGAAAGGGACGTCGAGGCTGCGCTGGGCATGCAGCGGTGCCGCGACAAGCAGGACGGCGCACAGGACCGCGCGCGCGGCATTCAGGATGGGGGGCAAGCGCTACTCCTTACGAAAGGGTGGATGGTCACGACCGTGCGGTATTTCACGGCATCGGCCGGGCATTGTCGAACTTTCGGTAGTGCCCTGTCGGACGCCGCTGCGTTTGTCTGCGTTTCGACACCTGAAGAATTCCGGCCGCAAGCGGCCGGAATTCTTAAAAATAAATAATAATCATGATGTTATATCAGGAGTTTGCTCGCGAACTCCTGTTGGCATGAAACCTGCACGACCTCCCGGCAAGTAACGATACGGACTTGGAGTTCGCCATGCTGATCCACCTGGATGACTACCGGAAAGCCAAAGCGGCCCGCGCGGCCGTCCACGTCCGCGACGAGGAATTGCTGTGCGTGAACTGGAACCCGGCGTTCGGCGTGATCGCGCTGTCCTGCTTCCAGCGGCCGCAGGAATTGAGCCCGGCGCTGCCGGAAGACGCGGACGCCATCGAGCCGGCTTTCATGGACCGGGTCCACGCCCTCGCCAGCCAGATCTGAACACACGTCTCCCCCGGAGGCGGGCCGGTGCCTTTCTTGGCCGGTCCGCTTTTTTTGCCTTTAAATAGCCGCAAAGACGCGAAGGCGCAAAGCCTGTGTTTCAGCATTAACGTTTTGTTCCATCCGCCAAGGTAACTTTGCGTCTTTGCGACTTTGCGGCTAAGAGCGCCTAACAAAATGAACTGGCAGCTTCGCTGCTTTTCCCCTCACCCTCAGTCCCTCTCCCGGCGGGTGCTGGAAGACAA
>CAYSRR010000104.1:0-9432 GCA_964433375.1 uncultured Streptomycetaceae bacterium | reverse complement strand
GCCGCATCGACATCCTGGTGAACAACGTCGGCGGCTCGGCGCCCGGCAGCCCGGTGGACATGACCGAGGAGGTCTGGGATGCGCAGCTCGATCACAACCTCAAGACGGCATTCCTCTGCTGCAAGCACGTGCTGCCGGTGATGGAGAGGCAGGGCGGCGGCGCGATCGTCAACATCGCGTCGGTGGCCGGCTTCAGCCACCAGGTGGGCGGGCGCGTGCACGTCGCCTACAGCACGGCGAAGTCGGGGCTGCTCGGGTTTACGCGCTCGACCGCCATCGCCTACGTGAAGCAGGGCATCCGCTGCAACCTCGTGGTCGTCGGCACCATGCACACGCCGCTGGTCGAGGCGCGGTTGATGAAGCAACTGGGCGCGAAGGAGGCCGCCGACCTTGTCGCGAAACGGCACGCGGCGGTGCCGGTCGGACGCATGGGCGACGCCTGGGATGTCGCGAACGCGGTGCTGTTCCTGGCTTCGGACGAGGCGCGCTACATTACCGCCACGCATCTCACGGTCGACGGCGGGCTGACTGCCGCGAGACCCGGGTGATGAGTGATGAGTGACGATTGGCGGGGGAATTCGTGAAACGTGAATCGGAAAACGTGAATCGTGCCGGTCGCAGGTTTTCGTTTCACGTTTCACGTTTTACGATTCACGGCGCGCGATGACGTTGCTTCCACGTCATCCGCTGCTGCGCATCGTCGCGACGCTGTGGCTGCTGGCGGCCGTAGTCCTGCTGCTCGTCACGTTGCTGCGGCCGGAGATCCAGGCGAACGAGCGCGCGGCGCTGTCCAGCCTGGTGCCGCTGTATTTCCTCAGCCTGCCGCTGGGCCACCTGGGCGTGCTCGCGCTCGGCTGGCTCAAGGTGGAGTTGTACGTTTCGCACCAGTACGTGCCGGGCCTGTTCGCCGAGGGGCTTGCGCTCTGGGCCCTGCTCGCGGCCCTTGGTTACGCGCAGTGGTTCGTTCTGGTGCCGTGGCTTGCAGGGCAGTGCCGGCGGCTGGCGGGTCTTGTTTCCGGGCGGCACCTCGCGCGGTAATGCTGGCGCGAGAACCCGCATCCGCGGCGCGGGCTTGCCGCCGGCTGCCCTTCAGGTAATGAGAAGGTCCCAGGCCACCAGCGCGCCCAGGATGTAAATCACGGCGCCGACGATATAGGTTTTCCGGGCCGCGGCTTTCTCTTCTTCCGTCGAGTAGTCTCCGCCGTGCTCCTCGGCGTGCCACCGGTGCAGGTGGTAGGCGATCCGCTCGCCGATCAGCCAGGCGAGGGGGTAGCCGGCGTAGACGACCCATCCGGGGGCGCCGCCGTTCCTGACGTAGACGAGCAACCCGCCGCCCATCGCCAGCAGGACGATCACCGGGAGAAAACGGATGCGGCGGATATGGCCGTTGGGCATCGATGTCGAAGGCGAAGGGCGAAAGGATGGAGCATGCCGCCCGAAATGACAACCCGCGCGCAACCCGGGTGGCCGCGGGGCGTCTGCTAGAATCAATGCTGCCTGTCAGGAATGAACGGACACCCCACGACCCATGAACATCATCTGGTTTCTCATTAACCTCATCCACAGGGATTGATCGGCCGTATAAGCTGGTGTTGACACTGACCCGAGGAGTTCTCCATGACACGCAGAGGATGGTTGCAGGGCATGCTGGCGGCGGGACTGTGGGGCGCCCTTGCCGGGCGCGGCGGGGCCGCTCAGCCCAGGGTGAAGGACATGAAGGACATCGCCGAGCTGCAGAAGAACTGGAAGATTTACCTGGCGGAGGGCTACAAGGCGCCGCAGCCCACGGAGCCGTTCAAGCTGGCGGACGCCGAGTGGAGGAAGCGCCTGTCGCCGCTGGCGTACAACGTGCTGCGCCAGGAAGGCACCGAGCGCGCGGGCACGAGCCACCTCAACGCCGAGAAGCGCGAAGGCGTGTTCGTCTGCGCCGGCTGCGACCTGCCGGTCTACACGTCCGCCATGAAGTATGAAAGCGGCACCGGGTGGCCCAGCTTCTTCACGACCATCCCGGACGTGTTCAACACCAAGAAGGATTACGGGCTGCACCTGCCGCGCATCGAGTACCACTGCAAGCGTTGCGGCGGGCACCACGGCCACGTTTTCGAGGACGGGCCTCCACCCACGGGCCAGCGCTGGTGCAACAACGGCGTTGCCCTTCGTTTTGTGCCCAGAACGGGAAAGGCGTGAACATCCTGGGAAATGCGGGATAAGGGATAGGGGATAAGGTCAGGGCGGCGCGCTGCGCCGCCTTTTTTATTCCACTATCTGGTCTTCGCGGGGCTCCCGACACCCGACACCCGACACTCGACACCCGTCACTCATCACGCCGGTTTAGGTATAGTGACGTACATGCCCGGCCCGATTTACCGGCTCGCCACCCCCGCGGACGCCTACGAGATCGCGGTGATGTCGCGCTACCTGATCGAGGTCGGCCTGCGCGGCTGGACCTGGTCGCCGGAGCGGGTGGCGAAGGCGATCCGCTCGCGCACCACGAACGTGCTGGTCGCGGAATCCCGCCGCAAGCTCATCGGCTTCGCCATCATGGATTTCGGCGAGACGTCGGCGCACCTCTCGCTGTTCGCGGTCAAGCCGAATTACCAGCGCCGCGGCATCGGCGCGCGCCTGATGGCCTGGCAGGAGGAGGTGGCGCTGGCCGCGGGCATTTCCACCGTGAGCCTGGAGCTGCGCTCCAACAACTACTCTGCGCGCGCTTTCTATCGCATGCTCGGCTACCGGGAGCTGGCTACCATCCAGGGGTATTACCGCGGCATCGAGGCCGCGGTGAAGATGGCCCGCGACATCCGCCGCGTCGTGCCCGATCTCGTCAAGGAAAAACCCAAAAATAGACAGGATTAACAGGATTAACAAGATTCAAAACAAGAAGGCCGTTCTTCTGCATTTTTATTCAAAGTTTCTCGGTCACCGGCCGAGAAACTTTGGCGGGCGTTTTTCCTTGAACGCCGCGACGCCTTCCTGGTGGTCGTGCGTGAGGCGCGCGCCGCTGACCGCGATGTTCTCCATCTCGAGCAGCATCTCCAGCGTGGGCACGTACATCGAGTGGAACATCCGCTTGGCGAGCCGCAGCGCGTAGGTGGCCGAGGACGCGAGGTCCTGCGCCAGGGCCAGCGCTTCCGCTTCCAGCCGGTCGTCGGGCACGACCTTCGTCACCAGTCCCATCTCCCTCGCTTCCTGCGCCGGCACTTTGCGCGCGGTATAGGCGATCTCCTTCGCCCGGGCGATGCCGAGATGCTGGGTGAGAAAGAACACCGCGCCGCCGTCGGGCGGGATGCCAACTTTCTTGAAGGCGGCGAGGAAATAGGCGGTCTCGGAGGCGACGATGAGGTCGCAGGCGAGAGCGAGGCTGAATCCGATGCCGGCCGCGGGCCCGCGCACCGCGGCGATGACCGGCTTCTCGACGTTGTAAAGGTTGACGACCGTGCGCCGGTGCTTCTGCGAGCGCTTGCGGCCGGTGACGACGTCGTAGCTGCCCATCGAGCCGACGTCGCCGCCGGCGCAGAACGCGCGCCCCGCGCCGGTCAGGACGATGACGCGCACCTCGTCGTCCGCGTCGAGCGCGGCGCATTGGTCGGCAATGCCGTGGTACATCTCCTCGGACAGCGCGTTCAGCTTGTCCGGGCGGTTGAGGGTGAGGGTGGCGATGCCGTCCGCCTTGGTGACCTGGATGCTCATGTCAGCCGGGCTTCATGCCGGCCGCCTTCACGACCTTGGCCCACTTTTCGATCTCGCCGCGGATGAACGCGGTGAATTCCTCGGGACTGCCGGGCGCCGGCTCCGCGCCCTGGCTCGAGAGCTTGGCGGCGACCTCGGGCGAGCGCAACGCCCGGATCGCCTCGGCATTGAGGCGGGCGATGATGTCCTTCGGAGTGCCCGCGGGCGCGAGCAGGCCGTACCAGCCGCTGGCGCCGTAGCCGGGCAGCGACTCGGCGATCGAGGGCAGGTCGGGCAGCAGTTTCGAGCGCCGCGCGCTGGTGACGCCGAGCGCGCGGACCTTGCCCGAGCGGATGTGCGGCACGATGATGAGGCTGTTCTCGTAGGTCAGGTCCACTTCGCCGGACATGATCGCGGTCAGCGCGGGCGCGCCGCCCTTGTACGGGACGTGGATGATGTTGACGCCTCCCATCAGCTTCAGCAACTCGCCGGAGAGGTGCGTGATGGTGCCGGCGCCGGACGAGCCGTAATTGAGCCGGCCCGGCTGCGCGCGCGCCAGCGCAAGCAGTTCCTTCAGCGATTTCACGGGAACGGAAGGGTGCGTGACGAGGATGCTGGTGACGTTGACCGCCTGCGTGATCGGGGCGAGATCGCGCAGCGTGTCGTAGCCGCGGTTGGGCAGCAGGCTCATCGACACCGCGAGACCGCCGATCGTGCCCATCACCAGCGTGTAGCCGTCGGCGGGCGACTTGGCGACCGCTTCGGTGCCGACCACGCCGCCCGCGCCGGCGCGGTTTTCCACCACCACCGGCTGCTTCAGCCCCTCGGTCATCTTCTGCGCCACGAGCCGCGCGACGATGTCCGTCGGGCCGCCGGGCGGGAAGGGCACGACGATCCGCACCGGCTTCGAGGGATACGGCTGCGCCTGCGTGTCAGGGACGTAAAGCACGGACACGGAGGACACAAAGGACACAGAGGAAAACAACATCGGAAAGAGGAAAAGCTTCTTCATAATATTTTTACTCCTTGGTGCTTCATGTCTCAGCTGTAAACAGCAGGGGCGTCGTGAACGGTCAATAGCTCCAGGCGGCTCAGCGCGGCGCGCGCCTCCTGCTCCAGTCGTGAGACGATGGCGGCGAGCGGCTCGATGCGGTCGGCGAAGGCGACGGACCGGCCGAGCGACAGCACGGCGCCTTCGAACTCGCCGGTCTCGTAGGCCTTGCGCCCGAGCCGGCCGTTGATGTGCGGCAGCAGCACGTCGATGTCGCCGCCGTGCTCGCGCTCGAGCTGTTTCACGAGCTTCGCCTTCTCGTTGGCGAGCGCGCGCTGGGTTTTTTTCAGCGATTGCAGGATGAGCGTGGTGTGGGTTTCGTCGGCGGACACCAGGCGTTCCTTGTAGGCGCGGTGCGCCCAGATCTCCTCGGCGACGAGGAAGCGCGTGCCGATGGCGACGCCGTCGGCGCCCATCGCCAGGGCCGCCACCAGCTGCGCGCCGGTGCCGATGCCGCCGGCGACGAGCAGCGGGATGCGGATATCGCGCGCTGCGAGTGCGGCCTGCATCATCGTGCCCACCGGGTCGGTGCCCGGGTGGCCGCCGGCCTCGGCGCCGATCACCGTCACCGCGTCCACTCCCACCGACTGCGCCTTGCGCGCGAAGCGCACCGATGGCACCTTGTGCAGCACCTTGATGCCGGCGTCGTGCAGGCGCGGGAGGTAGGCCTCCGGATTGTGGCCGTAGGTCTCGACGAAACGCACGCCTTCGCCGATCACGACATCGAGCACGCGGTCGATGCGTTCGTGCTCCTTCTCGCCCTGGCGCACGCCGACGTTGACGCCGAACGGCCTGCCGCGGGTGATCTCGCGGCAGCGGCGGATCTCGGCGCGCAGGGCATCCGGGTCGGGCAGGCTCGCCGCGGTCATGAAGCCCATCAGCCCGGCGTTGACGGCCGCGCCGACGTAATCGGCGTTGGCGAGCCACATCAGGCCGCTGGCCACCACGGGCACGCGTATGCCGAAAAGGTCGGTTATACGCGTGCGAAAAAGTGGCTCGTTACTCGTTGCTCGTGGCTCGTTCATTGTTGTAATAAATCTCTGCGTCTTTGCGCCTCTGCGGCTATTTTCTGAGCACGAACAGCGCGTCGGCGGCGACGACGCCCTTTTCGTTGACGAAGAGCGGATTGACATCAATTTCGGCCACCCGGTCGGCGTGGTCGGCGATGAGCAGCGACACGCGCGCGAGCGCGTCGGCGAGGGCGACGATGTCGAGTGGTGGGCGGCCGCGGTAGCCTTTCAGCAGCGCCGCGCCCCTGATCTCGTCGATCATCTCGCGCGCGCCTTCCGCGTCGAACGGCGCGAAGCGGTGCGTGACGTCCTTCATCAGCTCGGTGAAGATGCCGCCCAGCCCGAAGGCGACGGTCGGGCCGAAGTAGGGGTCGTTGACCGCGCCGACGATGAATTCCAGGCCCGAGGCCATCTCCTGCACCAGCACGCCGTCGATGCGCGCGCCGGGCTTGTAGCGGCCGGCGGCGGCCACGACCTCGCGCGCCGCTTGCTTCAGGCCGGCGAGGTCCTGCACGTTGAGGCGGATGGCGCCGGCCTCGGTCTTGTGCGGCACGTCGGGCGACTCAACTTTGACCGCGACGGGGAAGGCGAGCGGCGCGGTCTTCAGCGCCTCGACGTCCGCGAGCGGGAGCAGCACTTCGCTCGTCGCCGGTATGCCGTAGCGCCGCAGCAGCGCCTTGGAGCGGTGCTCGCCGAGCGTGCCGGCGCCGGCCGGCAGATCGAGCGCCTGCCGTTCCATTACCCGCACGAGCGGGCGCTTGCCGTTTTTCCGGTAGGCGCGCTGCTTGCGCGCGAAATCGGTGAGCGCGGCGAGCGACTGCACCGCGCGGCCGGCGCCGAGAATGCAGGGCACGTTGTTGTCCTCGAGCCAGGTCATCACGTCGCCGTTGTCGTCGGGTGCGGTCGGCCAGTTGAGGATCAGCGGCTTGTCGGTGCCGGCGAGCGTTTTCATCAGGTTCTCGGACCAGGGGCGCGCCGACTTGCCGCGCGGCACGCGGGCCACGACCTGGTCGATGTTGGGGTCGGCCAGCACCAGCCGCACCGCCTCGCCGTAGGAGGCGAAGTTGTCGTTGTAGCCGTGCGCGGTGGCATCCACCGGGTTGGCGAACGAAGCGAACGAAACCAGGGTCTTCGCGAGTTTCTCCCGCGTCGCGTCGGTGAACGTCGGCAGCGTAAGGCCGTTCTCGATGCAGCGGTCCGCGAGCAGCACGCCGGCGCCGCCGGAGAGCGTGAGCACCCCCACGCGGTTGCCGGCCGGCAGCTTCTTCATGCGGAAAGCCTTGGCGTAGTCGATCAGGTCCTCGACATCGCGGATTTCGACGAGGCCGCTGCGGCGGAACGCGGCGCGGTAGAGCTCGTAGCCGGCGGTCATGCGCGCGGAGTGCGAGGTCGCGGCCTGGCTGCCGATGTCGGTGTTGCCGACTTTCCACGCCAGCACGGGCTTGCCGAGCTCGAGCGCGCGCTCGCCGATCTCGACCAGCCGGCGCCCGTCGTTCACGCCCTCCATGAAGGCGACGACGATCTCGATCTCGGGGCGCTCGATCAGGTCGGCGACCCAGTCGAGCAGCGTCAGGTCGGCCTCGTTGCCGGTGGAGATGGCGTAGTTGCAGCCGACGCCGTAGTAGGACGCCGCGGACATGACGCCGAAGCCGAAGCCGCCGCTCTGCGTGACCATCGCCATCGGGCCCGGCTTCAGCGTCGTCAGCTGCGAGGTGCCGCCGAAGCCGATGCGCGCGTTGTCCTTGAGATTAATGAGGCCCAGGCAATTGGGGCCGACCATGCGCACGCCGGCCTTGCGCGCGGCGGCCAGCAGCTTTTCCTGCAGCACCCGGCCTTCCTCGCCGATTTCGCTGAAGCCGCTGGAGAGCACCAGCGCGAACGGGATGCCGGCGCGCCCGCATTGCTCGATGGCGCCGGGTACGTGCTGGGCGGCGAGGGCGATCAGCGCGACGTCGCAGGGCTGCGGCACCGAGGCGACGTCGGGATAGCAGGCGATGCCCTTGACGTCCGGGTACTTGGGGTTGACCGGGTAGATCTTCCCCTGGTAGCCGAAATCGGTCAGCAGCCGCAGCGCCTGCCCGCCGATGCGGCCGGCGTCGTTCGAGACGCCGACCACCGCCACGCCGCGGGGGTTGAGGAAGCGCGTGAGGTCGGTCCTGGAATTTGCCGCCGATGATTCAGGCATTGTTTCAAACCTTGATTCGTGAAAAACCGATTAGCCGCCGATTAACGCCGATACACGCCGATATAGAAACGCTCGGAAATCTTCCGGGTTTTATCTGCGTTCATCGGCGGTTTCATTACCTGAGCCTTTTGAGGTAGTCGAGCACCGCTTTCGCGACGGCTTCCGGCTGCTCCGGCAGCAGGCCGTGCGCCGCGTTCGGGACGAGCACGGTGGTGACGCGTCGCGCCCCGAGCTCGTCGACATAGTGGTTGCGCGACTCGGGCGGGGAGAGGGGGTCGTTCTCGGGTATCACGTCGAGCACCGGCGCGGTGCCGGCATGCCAGTACTCCGCCTTCGGCGTCGCGTCGGTCGCCTCCCGCTCCATGTGCATCACGTCCTCGCGCCAGCCCTGCAGCCAGACGCGGGCGTCGTTGCCGGGCGCGAAGAAGACGTGCTGCAGGTGCTTCAGCCGCACCTCGTCCGGCAGGTCCATCTGGTGGCTCTTGTTGATCGATTCGCGCAGTTCGGGGCGCAGCGGCCAGGTGTGCGTCGCCGCGAGCAGGATCACCGCTTTCACGAGCTTCGGGAAATCGGCCGCCGTGACGCGCGCCACGAAGTTGCCGAACGCGTGCCCCACCATCACGGTGGGCCCGCCGCCGTGGCGCTCGATCACCGCGGCCATATCACTGGCGAAGTCGTGCAGGGTGAGGCCATGCATCGGGCCCTTGCTCGCGCCGATGCCGCGCGGTTGCGGGCGCAGCGCGCAGTAGCCGGCATCCGCCAGCCGCCACGCCAGGTCGTCGAAGTCCTCGGCCGGACGGCCGAGCGAGGGAGCCATGACGACGAGCGGGCCCTTGCCCTGCGCGAGGACCTCGATCGCGACGTCGCCGCGCTCGATGATGCTGCGGGTAACCATAATCTTGGCTGTCACGTGCGTCCTCTCAGGCGTCCACCGGCATGGTATTGCGGATCGAGGCGCGCTGCGCGAAGGCCGCGTGCCAGTCCGCGATGCGACCGCGCCCTCCGCGCCACTCGAGGTCCGGGAAGCGGAAATCGAGGTAGCCCAGCGCCACGGCGATCGTGACATGGCCAATGCCCAGGGAAGCCGCGGCGAGCGCCGCGGCTTCCCTATCAAGAAAATCGAGTGCGTTTCGGACTTTCAATTCAAACGCAGCAAGTACCTCGGGTGATTGCTGCGTTTGAGGCTGCAGGCGCTCGTTGCGCCATGGCACCAGGTTGTCGAGCAGGTTGTTGCCCAGGGCGTGCCAGCGCAGGGCCGGCCAGCGCTGGTCCGAGGCCCGCGGGAACAGCTTTTCGCCGCCATGCAGGCTGTCGAGGTACTCACAGATGACCGAGGAGTCGAACAGCACCTGCCCGTCATCCGTGACCAGGGTGGGAATCTTGCCGAGCGGGTTCAACCGCATCAGGTCGCGGTTGGGCGCGGTCATCGATACCAGGGTCCGCACCGTCTCGATGCGGCCGGCGAGGCCCGTTTCGTGCGCGAAGGCCATGACCTTGCGGGCGTAGGGCGATCGCGA
>CAYSRR010000103.1:7976-9493 GCA_964433375.1 uncultured Streptomycetaceae bacterium | reverse complement strand
CGACGATCACCGGCCGGTCGAGCACGTTGATCGAGTCGATCAGGAGTTTCCCCATCCCCGGCCACGCGAAGATGGTCTCGGTGACGATCGCGAACGCGATCAGCGAGCCGAACTCCAGCCCCGTCACCGTCACGACCGGGATCAGGATGTTCTTCAGCACGTGCACCCGCATGACGCGTTCCATGGACAGCCCCTTGGCGCGCGCGAAGCGGACGTAATCCTGCGCCAGCGCCTCGCGCGTGCCGGCGCGCGTGAGGCGGATCAGCAGCGAGAGCTTGAACAGCGCCAGGTTCAGCGCCGGCATGAAGAGATGCGCCAGCCCGTCCCAGGTGAGAAAGCTCAGCGGCACGCCCAGCACCGTCACGGTCTGGCCGCGCCCGGTCGGCGGCAGCCAGCCGAGCCAGACCGAGAACAGCATGATCAGCATCAGGCCGACCCAGAAGGTCGGCAGCGAGAAGCCGAGGATCGAGCCCGCCATGATGGTCCTGCCGGCCCAGGAATCGGGCCTCAAGCCGGCGAGGAGCCCGAGCGGGATGCCGAGCGCCACGGCGATCACCATCGCGGCGGCCGCCAGTTCCAGCGTCGCGGGCATGCGTTCGAGTATCAGCTGCAGGGCGGACACGTTCGAGATGAACGACCGGCCGAGATCGCCGCCGATCGCCGCGGCCATGAAACTCCCGTACTGCCGCCACAGCGGCTGGTCGAGTCCCAGCGCCGCCGTCGCCGCCGCGATCTCCGCCTGGTCCGCCTGCGGGCTGATCAGGATCTCGACGGGATTGCCGATCGCGTACACGCCCGCGAAGATCAGGGCAGACATCACGAAGAGCACCAGCACGCTCTGGAGGAGGCGGCGGATAGCGAACGAAATCATGACGGCCGGCGCTGGAGAGGCGTGATAAGGGATAGGGGATAGGGTCCTGAAGACCCGCGCCAGGACTGTTTATCGTCATTCCCGCGAAGGCGGGAATCTAGGCGAAACTGAGGGTTGCTGGATCCCCGCTTCCGCAGGGATGACGCTTGCAACGATCTCTCAAAACTCCGCGATGCGGGAGCCATATCCCTTATCCCCTGTCACTTTTCGCTCTTCCGGAGCCTGAAGTGATGGGCAAAGGTGAACTCATCGGTGCGTGCGGTATAGGAGAGGCCGCTCTTCATCGCCCAGGTGACGACCTGGTAGTGCAGCGGGATGAACGCGACTTCGCGCGCGGCGAGGGCGCTGGCGCTGCGGGCGACTGCCTCGCGTTTCCCGGGGTCCACGGAGCCGAGCGATTGCGTGACCAGCTCGTCGAGCTTCGGGTTGGAGTAGCCGCCCCAGTTCCAGGTGCCGTAGCCCCGGTCGGGATCGGCGGTGGCGGCGAGCGAGCGCAGCGCGAGGTCGGCCGCCCGCGAGCCCCAGCCCAGCAGCGAGACGGCGAATTCCCGGTTGCGCGCCTTGCCGAAATAGACGGAGAGCGGCATCGCTTCCACCCGCGCCGCGATGCCGACGTCTTCCAAGAGCGCCGCGACCTGCGGGATCA
>CAYSRR010000103.1:0-7966 GCA_964433375.1 uncultured Streptomycetaceae bacterium | reverse complement strand
ATGCGCGAGAACATCTGTGCCGCGGTCTGCGCGACCTGCTCGTCGTTGATGTAGCGGTTGTTGGGCGTGCCCAGTGTGAGGGTGAAGCCGTCGGGGTAGCCCGCTTCCGCCAGCAGCTTCTTCGCGCCCTCGGGGTCGTACGGTTCCGGCTTCACCGCCGGGTCGTGACCGATGACGCTGGGCGAGAGCACGTTGCCGGCGGGAATGGCGAGGCCCTCCATGACGCGCCCGGCGATCGCCTGCCGGTTGATCGCCTTCGACATCGCGCGCCGCACGCGGACGTCCTTGAACGGGTTCCGGTCCAGCGGTTTGCCGTCCTTCGCGGCGACGCCGGGCGGCCGGTCGCGCGCCTGGTCCACGTGCAGGAAGATGGTGCGCCAGGACACGGTCTGCTCGAGGCGGAAGGCCGCGTTCTTGCGCAGGCGCGCGATGTCCGCCGTCGGCACGTGCTCGATCGCGTCCACCTGGCCCGAGAGAAGGGCGGCGGTGCGCACCGGGTCGCTCGGCAGGATCAGCAGCGTGACCTTGTCCCACGGCAGCCTGCCTCCCCAGTAGGCGTCGTGCCGCACCAGTTCGATGCGGCTGCCGCGCGCGAACCGCGCGAGCCTGTAGGGACCGGTGCCGACCGCCGCCTTGCCGCTGTCGAAATCCTCGCCGGCCGCCCGCGCGGCGGCTTTCTTCGAGACGATCATCACTTCGGAGAGGTCCTGCAGCAGCGCGCCATATGGCGCCGCGGTTTTCAGCCGCACGGTATGGCGGTCCACGATCTCCTTCGCGACGATCGGGCGCACGTAGGTCTGGTAGCCGCCGGGGCTGCCCTTGATCGTCAACGGGCGCTCGAGCGAGAACACGACGTCCTCGGCGGTCAGCTCCGTGCCGTCGTGGAACTTCACGTCCTTGCGCAACCGGAACTCCCAGGTGAGCGGGTCCGGGTTGCTCCAGGTAGCGAGGCCGGGCGCGGGCCGCGCGCGCGCGTCGTTCTGGATCAGCGGCTCGAAAACGTGGTGCTGCGCCGTGAGGTTGGGCTGCGCGGCGATGAAGTGCGGGTCCATCGTCGTCACGTCGGCGGAAAGCCCGATGCGCAATTCCGCCGCCTGCGCTATCGCCGCCGTGCACGCCAGCAGGAGCAGAAGCAGGGCGTGCCCCGCGGCGGAAAGGCGCGAGTCGTGAGTGGTGAGTGGTGAGTTGCGTCCGGCCGCGGCAGCGCTTGCTGCCGACAGCCGGGACAAGCAAATCCGAAAGCAAGGTCCATTCATATTCGTCGCTCACTTTTCAGGTTCGATCGATTCCGAGTCTACCGCATCCTCGCCGGCGTTTGACACCGCCGCCGCCGCTGCCTATGCTCGATTGGTCCCGGATCGATATCATGGAACCCCGCAACGCGAATCTCTCCCCGAGCGTGGAGATGCTGCGCAGGCTCGTCGCGTTCCCGACGGTGAGCCACGACTCGAACCTCGAGCTGATCGGGTTCGTCAGGGAGTATCTGAAGCCGCACGATGCCGACGTGCGCCTGACGCACGACGACGGCGAGCGCAAGGCGAACCTGTTCGCGACGCTGGGCCCGCGCGGCGAGGCGGGCATCGCGCTCTCGGGCCACACCGACGTCGTGCCGGTCGAAGGGCAGGTGTGGGACACGGATCCCTTCAGCATGGTGGAGAAGGACGGCCGTCTCTACGGCCGCGGCACGTCCGACATGAAAGGCTTCATCGCCTGCGTGCTCGCGCTCGTGCCGGAGCTCATGGAGCGGGGCCTGAAGACGCCGCTGCACATCGCGCTTTCCTACGACGAGGAAGTCGGATGTCTCGGCGTGGGGCGGATGATCGCGGATCTCAGGCGTTCGGGCCTGCGTCCGAGCGCCTGCATCGTCGGCGAGCCGACCGAAATGCGCCCGGTGATCGCGCACAAGGGCAAGACCGGCTATCGTTGCACGGTGCGCGGGCTCGCCGGGCATTCGGCGTACGCGCCCCGCGGCGTCAACGCGGTCGAATACGCGGCGGAAGCGGTGGCCTTCCTGAAGAGCCTCGCGCGCCGCCACCGCGACCAGGGGCCGTACGACCGCGGTTTCGACGTCGCCCACACCACGGTCCATACCGGCGTGATCCGCGGCGGCACCGCGCTCAACGTCATCCCGCACGAGTGCGCGTTCGATTTCGAGTTCCGCTGCCTGCCGGGCGACGACCCCGACCGGCTGCTGCACGAATTCCGGGATTACGTGAGGACGCGCCTCGAGCCGGAGATGCGTGCCGTGCACGCCGCGGCGGGCTTCATCATCGAACCGCTGTCCTCCAACCCGGTGCTCGACACCCGCCCGGAGGCCGAGGTGGTGGCGTTGGCGCAGGAGTTGTCGGGCAGCGCCGAGATCGGCAAGGTGTCTTTCGGCACCGAGGCCTCGCAGTTCCACGAGGCCGGCATCCCGACCGTGGTGTGCGGCCCCGGCTCGATCCTGCAGGCGCACAAGCCCAACGAATACGTGGAACTGGACCAGATCGCGCGGTGCGACGATTTCCTGCGGAAGCTGGCGGACCGGGTCTGCAAAACCTGAATTAGCCGCAAAGACGCAAAGGCGCAGAGAAATTCAATATCGAACCGCCATGACGCCATGGATAACTACAAAGTAAAGGCCTGACCTCGGGGTCTTGCTTTCGTTTACCTGTCTCTCCGGCCGCTCAACCGCTCGCACGCCATGCCGCAGCGGTAAGCCGCTCGACCGCCGCGTAATACCGGGCACGTACGGTATCGGGAGATTCCTCCTGCTTGAGGAGGTCGTAAACTTCTTCTGCCACAAGCGAACCAATGGCGTGGACTGCGTCGTGCCTCGACAGCCCCTCTTTAATCAGGCGGGCGAGCGCGCGAACAACGGGCTCGTCGTTTGAGGCCAGTTGGTTCTCAACGACGACGTGCATGGAAGCGTGAATTTTCCGTGCGCGCTTCGGTATGGGGATTCGCGCGTCTCGATGATACTCCTCGACAAGCAGGAGTCTCTCGCCTTCATCCATTTCGAGCCAATCCTCGCCGGGGGGTGCCACTTCCGGATCGTACCGTTCCATGCCCGGCCGTTCTCGTGACGATTAACGTCCGCGATCAGCCGCCGTTCTCTCGGTCGGCTGCATCGCGCGGTTAGATTCCGATGATCTCATTAAGGCCCTCGACCACCCGTGCAATCTCTTCGGGCGAGACGTGGCCGAGTCTTGCCCCGATGCGTTCGACCGCAAGCGTACGGACCTGGCTGATCTTGACCCATGAGCGCTTCGGCAGCTTCGCCGCCTGAAGCTCAAGTGTTAGCGGGAAGCCTGCCCGCTGAGGCTGGCTTGTCAACGCCACCGCAATGACGGTACCCGAACGCTCGTTAAACACATCGTGACTGAGGACCAACACCGGGCGCAAGCCCGCCTGTTCGCGACCGCGGACCGGGTTCAGGTCGGCCCACCGAATCTCGCCTCTCAGTATTCGGGCCAAGCGTCCAGCTCCTGCCCCAGGCCTTCTTCAGCGAGCGCCTTCTCAAATGCGGGGTCGAGCTTTGCGCATTCGGACGCCAGACGACCGCGCTCCATCCGTGCGAGTTTCTCGGCCACCGCTGACTGGATGGCGCGGCTGCGGTTGGGAAAAACCTTCTTCGCAACCAAGCTGTCAACGCGCTCCAGCGTTCCGCTATCGATAGTGATGGCAACTTTGATGCTGCCCATGGCGCACCTCCAAGGTATGACAATTTATCATACCCGATCGGGGCACGCAAGGAATCTAACGTGGCGTGGTTCAATTATTGCTCTGGTCTTCTTGGTGGTTCGATTCAGTGGTGCAGAATTTTCGATAGGAATTGTTGAGCGCGTTCGGAACGGGGCTTGCCGAAGAAGTCCTCCTTGGGCGCGTCTTCCACGATCTCGCCCTTGTCCATGAAGATGACGCGGTGGGCGACCTTGCGGGCGAAGCCCATCTCGTGGGTCACCACCATCATGGTCATGCCTTCCTGCGCGAGCTCGACCATGACGTCGAGTACCTCGTTGATCATCTCGGGGTCGAGCGCGGAGGTCGGCTCGTCGAACAGCATGGCGATCGGATCCATCGCCAGGCCCCGCGCGATCGCCACGCGCTGCTGCTGGCCGCCCGAGAGCTGGCCGGGATACTTGTGGGCGTGGGCCTCCATGCCGACGCGCTTCAGCAGCATCATGGACTTCGCCGTCGCCTCGTCCTTGCTCCGCCCCAGCACCTTGACCTGGGCGAGGTTGAGGTTGTCGGTGACCGACATGTGCGGGAACAGCTCGAAGTGCTGGAACACCATGCCGATTTTCGAGCGCAGGCGGGGCAGGTCGGTTTCCTTCGCCCCGACCGACTCGCCGTTGACGATGATTTCGCCCTGCTGGAACGATTCCAGCCCGTTCACGCACTTGATGAGCGTGGACTTGCCCGAACCGGACGGCCCGCACACGACGACCACTTCGCCCTTGTCGACGCGGGTGCTGCAGTTCGTCAGCACCTGGAAGGTGCCGTACCACTTGCTGACGTCCTTGAATTCGATCATCGGCATGGTCAAATTTTCCAGAAAGTCCGAAGCAAAATCCAATCAGCCACAGAGAACACAGAGATCACAGAGGGAGTATGAATCACCCCCCGACTTGCTTTTCTTGAGTTAACCCGCCGTGACGGGGCCGATACTAAATCCGCTTTTCCGTTCGGCGGGATTCGCGATGGAGGTGGGTTCATCATGGATCTTCTTCTCTGTGTTCTCTGTGCTCTCTGTGGCTAATGCCGTTAGCGGACGATCGCGATGCGCCGCTGCAGCTGCCTGACCAGCAGCGACAGCGAGAACGAGATGATGAAATACACCACCGCGACGAACAGGTACATCTCGACCAGGCGGCCGTCGCGCTGCGCGACCCTGGCCGCGGCGCCGAGGAAGTCGGTGATCGAGAGCACGTAAACAAGCGAAGTGTCCTGGAACAGGATGATGGTCTGCGTGAGCAGCACCGGCAGCATGTTGCGGAACGCCTGCGGCAGCACGATGTAGCCCATGTGCTGCCAGTAGTCGAGGCCGAGCGCCTGGCCGGCCGATACCTGCCCGCGCGGGACCGACTGGATGCCGGCGCGCATGATCTCGGAGTAATAGGCCGCCTCGAACAGGGTGAACGTGATGACCGACGACCAGAAGGCGCCGACCTGGATCGGCGTGTTCGCGCCGATGATCCAGGCGCCGATGTAGGGCACCAGGAAGTAGAACCAGAAGATCACCAGCACCAGCGGCACCGAGCGCATCAGGTTGACGTACGCCGCCGCCGGCACGTTGAGCCAGCGGTAGCTCGACAGCCGCATCATCGCGAGCAGCGTACCGAACACGATGCCTCCGGTCATCGCCATCGCGGTCAGCGTCAGCGTGAACGTCATCCCCTCCCGGAACAGGTAGCCGGCAGAGCGCTGGATGACGTCGAAGTCGAAGCCGGTGAACATCAGTGACGGGTGACGGGTGTCGAGTGTCGGGTGTCGAGTGTCGAGTGAAGATGCATGAGTGGACTCAATGACCAGCCATGGGCGCGCCGCTCGCGCCGATGAGGCCCGGGACCGCGACCTTCTTCTCGACCCAGCGCATGCCGAACACGACCACCAGCGTGACCAGGATGTAGATGATCGTCGCGGCCGTGAACGCCTCGAACACCTGGAAGGTGAATTCCTGCATCGAGCGCGCGCGCGCCGTGAGCTCGACCAGGCCGATGGTGAGCGCGACCGAGCTGTTCTTGATGATGTTCATGAACTCGGAGGTGAGCGGCGGCAGCACGATGCGGAACGCCTGCGGCAGCAGCACGTGGCGGTAGGACTGGGGCAGCGTCAGCCCGAGCGCGGTGCCGGCCATGTGCTGCCCGCGCGGCAGCGACTGGATGCCGGCACGCACCTGCTCGGCCACGCGCGCGGACGTGTAGAAGCCGAGGCACAGCACGGCGGGCCAGAACGAGGCCCACGGCGGCACCATCTGCTTCATCGCGTCGCCCAAGGCTTTCGGGAGCAGCTCCGGCAGCACGAAGTACCACAGGAACATCTGCACCAGCAGCGGGATGTTGCGGAAGATTTCGACGTAGGCGTTGCCGAGGCGGACGACCCACCGGTGCGGCGTGGTGCGCAGCGTGCCGACGATCGCTCCCAGGGACAGGGCGATGGCCCAGGCCAGCAGGGCGGTGGACAGCGTCCACCCGAGGCCGGAGACCAGCCAGTCGAAGTACACGCCGGCGCCGTCGGCCGCCGGCTGCCAGAAGATGCCCCAGTTCCAGTTGTAGTTCACCGCTTGCTATCCGCTAAGCCGAAAAGAAAAAGCGCGCGATCAGCGGCAAGAATCTGTCCGCTGCATCGCGCGCAGGTAAAACGGCGCCGCGAGGCGTCCGTGTTTACCGACTACTGATAGTCCTTCGGATCGCCCGAGTCGGTGGGCTTGTCCACGACCCTCTTGAGTTGCGCACTCATCGGCACGTTGAGGTTCACGCCCTTGGGCGGGATCGGCTTCAGGAACCATTTATCGTAGATCTTGTTGATCTCGCCGCTCTTGTAGAGGGCGGTGATCGCGCCGTTCACGACCTTCTTGAACGCCGCGTCGTCCTTGCGCAGCATGATGCCGTAGGGCTCCACCGTGTAGGCCTCGGAGCCGATTACCCAGTCGGACGGGTTCTTGGAATTCGCGACCAGGCTGTAGAGCAGGATGTCGTCCATGAAGAACGCCACCGCGCGGCCGGTCTCGACGGTCAGGAACGACTCGGCGTGGTCCTTGGCCGCGATGATGTTCATGCCCAGCTTCTGCTTGGTGTTCGCTTCCGTCGCCCACTTGATGTTGGTGGTGCCGGAGGTCGAAACCACCGTCTTGCCCTTGAGGTCCTTGAGCGACTTGATGTTGGAGCTCTTCTTGGCCACGTAGCGGTTGGCGGTGACGAAGTGCGTGATGGCGAACGCGACCTGCTTCTGGCGATCGAAGTTGTTGGTGGTCGAGCCGCACTCGAGGTCGATGGTGCCGTTCGCCATCAGCGGGATGCGCGTGGCCGAGGTCACGGGATTGAGCTTGACGTTGATCTTCGGCATCTTGAGGTTGGCCTTGACCGCGTCCACGATCTTCAGGCAGATGTCCATCGCGTAGCCGACGACCTGCTGCTTGTCGTCGTAGTAGGAGAACGGAATCGAGGTGTCGCGGTGCCCGATCGTGATCGTGCCGCTGTCCCTGATTTTCTTGAGCGTGTCCTGCGCGCTGGCGGTGCCGCTTATGGCGCCGGCGACGAACAGCGCGACGATCAATCCTGATACTCGCCTCATGGTTCACTCCCTCTGTCTCAACGGGTTGTTTGGTAAGGGGTATTGCGGCTGCCAGCGAATTCAATCTAGCCCAACCGTCCGGGCTTGTCCAGCAGGAGAGTTGATTTTTTAACGGGCGTCAGCCCGTCAAAAAATCCTCAAGGATGCGCGCCAGCCGCTCCGGCTGGTCGTGATGCATCATGTGGCCGGCATCCTCCAGCTCGACCTCGCGCCGGTCGCGGAACGCGCCCTTGCGCTCGGCCAGTTGCTCCGGCGTGTCCTTCATGCGCGCCGGGATCTCGGACAGCCGGCCGGACACCAGCAGCACGGGCGCGGTGACCCGGCGCCAGCAGGCGATCGCCTCGTCGATGCGGAACAGGTACGGGTTGAGGGTCTTGTGGCGGGGATCGTTCAGCAGCGCGACTTCGCCGTTATCGAGCTGTTTCGCCCAGTGCGGGGCCAGGAACGCGGCCTTGTCAGCGGACAGCCGCGGATTGTTCTTTTGCAGGCGCGCCGCGACCTGCTCGAAACCGCGGTACGGCTTGAACGCCGGCGGGTTCTTCAGCTGGTCCAGCCATTCCGTGTAGCGCGCCGGCGCCTGGTCGGGGACGTGCCGCGCGAGTCCCAGGCCTTCCATCGAGACGAGCCGCGCCACGCGCGCCGGGCGGATGCCGGCGTAGACGGAGGCGATGACGCCGCCCATGCTGTGGCC
>CAYSRR010000102.1:0-9505 GCA_964433375.1 uncultured Streptomycetaceae bacterium | reverse complement strand
GGTCGGGCAGAAGCTGAAGGCGCACGTTGGCGACAACGAGAAGTGGTGGGAGGAGTGGACCGCGATGGCGCGGCGCATCGAGGGCTTCGGCGAGGCCGCCGAGCGCGAAGGGCGCCAGCTCACCGCGGGCAGCTATTACCTGCGCGCCGCCGTCTATTACTTCTGCGGCGAACGCTTCATCGCGCCCTCGGAGCGCAAGTGGGACACCTACCGCAATTGCCTGCGCTGCTTCCGCAAGGGCATAGCGCGGCGCTACCCGGAGATCGAGCGCGTCGAAGTTCCCTATGAGGGCACCACGCTTCCCGCCTGGCTGCTGAAGGCGCCCGTGAAGGGGCCGGCGCCGGCGATGGTCATGTTCGACGGGCTCGACAACGCGAAGGAGCTCTCGGTGCTGTTCGGCGGCGTCGAGATCGCCCGCCGTGGCATCCACGTGCTGGCGATCGACGGGCCGGGACAGGGCGAGGCGCTGCGCCTGCAGGGTATCCCGAGCCGCTACGACTACGAGGTGCCGGGGCGCGCGGCCTATGAATACCTGTCGCGGCGGCCGGAGGTCGACCCGAAGCGGGTGGGGGTGATGGGCTTCAGCATGGGCGGCTATTACGCGCCGCGCGCGGCCGCGATGGAGCCGCGCTTCGCCGCGTGCCTCGCCTGGGGCGGGCACTGGGATTACCACGAGTCGTGGGTGCGACGGCGCAGGATCATGGAGAGCGGTGGCACCAAGGTGTCGGCGCCGCAGTTCCAGTTGCCGTGGGTGCTGGGCATGCCGGACATGGACGCCTGCATGAAGAAGCTCGAGAACTACCGCCTGGCGGGCGTGGCGGAGCGTATCCGTTGCCCTTTCTACTGCCTCCACGGCGGGAACGACAACATCGTGCCACTCGAATTCGCGCAGAAGCTGATGGACGCGGTCGGCTCGAAGGACAAGACGCTGAAGGTACTCACCGCGCACGAAGGCGGCAGCGAGCACTGCCAGGAAGACAACCGGCAGGTCGGGGCGAACCTCGTCGCCGACTGGCTTGCCGAGCGCCTGGGAGGGCGGGTCGCCTGAAGCCGCGGTACCCACGCGGGGGGCAGGCTGATAGAATGCCGCCGTACATCCCCTGGGAGACGATCCTGAAGCGTCCACACTGCCTGCTCGCTGTCATTACCGCGGTTTTCCTGTTGTCCCTGCCTGCCGCGCGCCCGGCGTTGGCGCAGGCGGGTCCCGATCCCCGGCTCGATTCGATCGCCCGGCTGCTGGCCGGCCTGCCGCCCACGCGGCCGGAGCACGCGGCGCTCGCCGACACGGCCACGTGGAAGGAGCACAGCCGCGCGCTGCGGGAATCCTGGGCGCGGGTGCGCGACGGGCAGCGCGCGGCGATGGTGGCCTGGCGCGCCACGGAGCTGCCCGCCGGCTGCCCGGTCGGCCAGATGCTGTTCTATCCCTTCAGCGGTCCCGATTTCCTCAACGCCCACTGGTTCTTCCCCGATTGCGCCAACCGCGTGATGTTCGGGCTGGAGCGCATCGGCGTGGTGCCCGCGGTCGAGGAGATGACGGAGCCGGAATTCGCGCAGCTCCTCGCGAACGTGCGCGGCTTCATGATCAACCTGTTCGCCCGCAATTATTTCGTGACGGATACCATGCTGAAGGACCTGCGCACCGAGCAGCGGCTGCAAGGCGTGGTGCCGGTGTTCATGGTGCTGATGGCGCTGTCGGGCGTCGAGGTGAACCGGGTCGCGCCGCTTGCGCTGGAGCGCGCGCCGGGCATGAAACCCGCCAAGCCGGGCGGGCGCGGGGTGCGGGGCATCACGATCGAGTATCGCGTCTCCGGGCCGTCCCCTCAGCGGCGCCTCAACTACTTCTCGCTCGACGCGACGGACGCGGCGCTCGCCGACTACCCGGAGTTCCTGGATTACCTGCGGGCGCTGGGGCCGACGACGACGCTGATCAAGTCGGCGTCGTACCTCCTGCACGGCAACGAGTTCAGCCAGGTGCGCAATATCGTCCTCGACCAGACCCGGTTCCTGGTGCAGGACGACACCGGCCTGCCCTATACGCGGCTGATCAAGCGGGGCCTCGAGGTGCGCGTGTACGGCAACTACGGCGTGCCGATCCCGCCGTTCGAGGGCGCTTTCCAGCCGGCGCTGGCGGCCGCCTACCAGAAACAGAATCCGCCGCTGCTGCCGTTCCGGTTCGGCTATCACCGCAACCGCGACGAAATGCGCTCGACCCTGATGGTGGCGCGCCTGCCCGTCGACCGCGTCCAGGCGGCACCCGGCCCGCGCTGACGTGGCGCATCGCGCATCGATCACGTCCGTCGCATGCCTCTTCGCCACTCTGCAGCCGCTTCCCGCCCCGGCGATGCAGGCTGACGTCACGAGCACGAGCTTCATCACCACCGACGGCGCGCGCCTGCGCGTGCTGGAAGCCTGCCCGCCCGGCCTGTCCGTGCCGGCGTCGCGCGCTCCGGTCATCGGCTTCGTTCCCGGCTGGTCGATGCCGGCGGAAATCTGGAACGGGCAGCTGCGATCGCTCGGCGCCACCCATTGCGTCGCCGCGCTCGACCCGCGCGGACAGGGGGCGTCCGAGGTGGCGCCCGGCGGCTACGCCATCGGCCGGCGCGCCGAGGACCTGCGCGAGTTCGTCGCGCGCTACCCGCGGGTGATCCTGGTGGGCTGGTCCCTGGGGGCGCTCGAGGCGCTGGAATACGTGAGTCGTGACGGAGCCGATGCCGTCGCCGCGCTGGTCCTGGTGGACTCGTCGGTCGGCGAGGACCCGCCGCCGCCTTCCGCGGGCGATTTCCTCGAGGCGTTGCGCCGCGACCGGCGCGCCGCGATGGAGGATTTCGTGCGCGATATGTTCCGGTCGGAGCGCGGCGAGGAGGAGATCGCCGCCCTGACCGAAGCGGCCCTGCGCATGCCGCTCGAGGCGAGCCTGTCGCTCTTCCCCCGCTCGGTCCCGCGCGAGCACTGGCGCCGGGCGGCGCGATCGTTTCCGAAACCGCTGCTGTACGTCGTCACCCCGCGGTTCGCGGAGCAGGCGCAGTCCCTCAGGCGGCACCGGCCGCAGACCCGGGTCGAGGTGTTCGAGGAAGCCGGACACGCGCTGTTCGTGGACGAGCCGCAACGGTTCAACGACCTGCTCGCGCGCTTCGCCGATGAAGTCGCGCCGCGGCATCACTGACCGGGCCCGGATGCGCCGCGACCGCCATGGCGATTCGATAGCGCGCTGGTTGCGCGCGCTGGCCGTTCTGTGGATGGCGGTGGCGCTGCCGGCCTGCACGCCGCAGGCGATGCTGCTGTCGTCGCTGATTCCGGAGGGCACGACCTCCGTCCTGTTGAGCCACCTGGAGGGCGAGGCCGATGCCAATCGCAAGCGCATCCTCGAGCTCGAGGCGCGCAAGGACTGGGACGGGATCGCGAAGTTCGCCGAGGAGAACCTGGCCAAGGACAAGAACAACGCGAGCTGGTGGTTCGTCGCGGGTTACGCGCATGCCGAGGCCGGGCGGCGCCAGAAGGCGATCGACTGCTACACCGAAATGGTGCGGCTGTCGCCGGACGACCCGGCGGGCTGGGTCGTGCTGGCGCAGGCGTACCGCGACGCGAAGCAACCGCTGCGCGCCATCCAGACGCTCAACAACGCGCACGTGGTGCGCAAGGGAACGGCGACGACCTACTTCCTGCTGGGGGAAAGCTATGCCGACCTGGACCGCGACCTGCCGGCCTCGGCGGCGTACCGCGAGGCGACCCGGATCGACGGCGAATTCGGGCAGGCCTGGTTCGGGCTGGGACGGACCTCCGCCCGGCTCGGGCGCACGACGGATTTCGAAGCCGCGCTGAAGACGTTGCAGAAGCTCGATCCCGCGCTGGCGAAGGAGTTGGCGGGGCTGCGGCCTGCCCGCCGCTGATTCAAATTAGCCGCAAAGATTCTTTTTAATACCCCCTTGAGGGGTACGCAGAGGCACAGAGAAGTCCGATATCAAACCGTCACGACACCGTGACGGTTCAGTGATTTTCCTCGGTGTACCTGGCGGTTCGGGTTTTTGTTACCGATTCCTTCGCGTCTTTGCGCCTCTGCGGCTATTTTTCAGCCTTTCCTGAGCGCGGGCGTGAGGCGCGGCGTGATGGCCTGCAGCAACTCCACGAAAACTTTCGGCGTGCCGGCGACGATGTTGCCGGTTTCGAGGTAGCGGCCTTCCCCGGCGAAGTCGCTTACCAGCCCTCCGGCCTCGGTGATCATCAGCGCGCCCGCGGCCATGTCCCAGGGCGACAGGCCGAATTCCCAGAGGCCGTCGAAGCGGCCCGCCGCGACGTAAGCAAGGTCGAGCACGGACGAGCCCGTGCGGCGCACGGCCGCCGCGTCCCGCATCATGTCGCGCAGGATCGCGAGGTGGGTGTCGACGTTCTCGAACTGGCGGAACGGGAAACCGGTGCAGAGCAGGCTCGGCGCGAGATGCGCGCGCTTGCTGACCCGCATGCGCTGGTCGTTGAGGTAGGCGCCGCGCCCGCGCGTGGCGGTGAAGAGGTCGTTGCGCGCGGGATCGTAGATGACGGCTTGCGTGACCACGTCGCGCTGGGAAAGCGCGATCGACACCGCGTACTGCGGAAAACCGTGGAGGAAATTGGTGGTGCCGTCGAGGGGGTCGATGATCCACTGTTGATCCGAGTCGCCGGAAGCGCCGCTTTCCTCCGCCAGGATCGAATGATCGGGGTAGGCTTCCCGCAGCGTGCGGATGATCGCCTGCTCCGCCTCGCGGTCCACTTCCGAGACGAAATCCTTCGCGGCCTTT
This sequence comes from uncultured Streptomycetaceae bacterium, assembly GCA_964433375.1. Lineage (GTDB taxonomy): Bacteria > Pseudomonadota > Gammaproteobacteria > Burkholderiales > SG8-41 > SG8-41. Next base: position 4,736 of record CAYSRR010000102.1, on the reverse strand, counting down.
TCCTTGACGGCGATGATGTCGAGATTGCGGGTCGCGCGGTTGATGATGGTGCCGGCGCGCCGCGCGGCTTTCACCGCTATGTTCAGCATTGGGTGCATGAGTCGGGGGGGCGAGTGTCGGGTATCGAGTGTCGGGTGTCGAGGGGGGCAGGTGGCCGGCAGTCCTTCGGGTGCGGTATTGTAAGTGAATGTCCGCCGATATTCTCGAAAACATCCGCGTCGTGCTGTGCGAGACCGCGCACCCGGGCAACATCGGGGCGGCGGCGCGCGCGCTGAAAACGATGGGGCTCGGGCAGCTCACGCTGGTCGCGCCGGCGCGGTTTCCCGATCCGCAGGCCGACTGGCTGGCGGTCGGGGCGGTCGACGTGCTGCGAAGCGCGCGCATCTGCGCGAGCCTGGACGAGGCGCTGGCGGGATCGGCATTCGCGGTCGCCTGCACGGCGCGGCCGCGGGAGGTGGCGGTGCCGATGGTCACGGCGCGCGAAGCGGCCGCGCGCATGGTCGAGGTCGCCCGCACACAGTCCGTGGCGCTGGTCTTCGGCAACGAGACTTGCGGGCTGACCGCCGCCGAGACCGGCCTCTGCCAACTGCTCGCGACCATACCCGCCGATCCCGGCTTCTCCTCGCTCAACGTCGCGGCGGCGGTCCAGGTACTCGCGTACGAGTTGCGCATCGCCGCGCTGGGGGGCGTCGTGCGCCACAGCAAGGGGAAGCCGCCCGATCTTGCCACCCACGAGGAGGTCGAGCGTTTCTACGTGCAGCTCGAGCGCCGGCTGCTGGCGGCGGGATTTCTCAATCCCCGCAACCCGAAGAAGCTGATGGCGCGATTACGGCGGCTGTTCGGCCGCACGCAGCTCGAACAGGAAGAGGTCAACATCCTGCACGGCGTGATCAAGACACTCGCGATTCCGAAGTCCAAGCGCGCTCGTTCCCGCTGAAGCCGGCGGTCGAGGGCGATGCGCGTTGAGCGGCGGAAACTGACCGCTCGAACGCGCATAGCCGGGCAGGCAGGACACAAGTGTCCTGTCCACTGCCCGGCTAAAGTTGACTAAATTACTCGACCATCGTAAGCTGCGCCCCCTTGCCCTTGATTTGTAAACGATGTTTGAGCGATTGAGAGAGGAGATCGCGGTCGTTTTCGACCGCGATCCGGCGGCGCGCAATACCTGGGAGGTGGTGACCTGCTATCCCGGGTTTCACGCCATGCTGATGCACCGGCTGGCGCACTGCTTGTGGGGCGCGCGGCTGCGCTGGCTGGCGCGGTTCACGTCGCACCTGTCGCGCTGGCTGACCGGCATCGAGATCCATCCCGGCGCCACCATCGGCCGGCGTTTTTTCATCGATCACGGCATGGGCGTCGTCATCGGTGAGACCGCCGAGATCGGCGACGACTGCACGCTCTATCACGGCGTTACGCTCGGCGGCACGTCCTGGAACAAGGGCAAGCGCCATCCCACGCTCGGCAAAGGCGTGGTGGTGGGCGCGGGCGCGAAGATTCTCGGGCCGATCACGATCGGCGAGGGCGCGCGCATCGGCTCCAACGCGGTGGTGGTGAAGGAAGTCCCGCCGGGCGCGACGGCGATCGGCATCCCGGCGCGCATCATCGAAGCGGAGGCTACGGCGCAGAACGGCCGCTTCGCGGCGTACGCCGTCGTGAAGGACCTGAACGACCCGATGGCGAAGGTGGTGCACGAGCTGATCGGCCACAGCGCCGATATCGACAAGCGCATCGATCAGATCCTCCTGGAGCTGAAGCGGATGGGCGTCCGGACCGAAGCCTGCGAGGGCCAGGAGATCGATGCAAACTCGCTCAATAAAATGGTTGACTGATTTTGTCGGGATAGCTATAGTTGACTGAAACAGTAGTCTATTATTTACTGTTAACTTATTGATTAATATATATTCTTGTTAATGGACATTTGGAGAGCTGGCCCATGAGACTGACGACGAAAGGGCGCTTTGCGGTCACCGCCATGATCGATCTGGCCATGCATCACGGCAGCGGCCCGGTGACGCTGGCCGAGATCAGCGGTCGCCAGCGCATCTCGCTCTCTTACCTCGAGCAGTTGTTCGGCAAGCTGCGCCGCCACAAGCTGGTGGAGAGCGTGCGCGGCCCGGGCGGCGGCTACCATCTCGCCCGCGACATGGGTGAAGTGTCCGTCACCGAGATCATCCTCGCCGTGGACGAGCCGATCGACGCCACGCAGTGCGGCGGCAAGGAAAATTGCCACGATGACCGCAAGTGCCTGACGCACGACCTGTGGGCGTCGCTGAACCAGCGCATTTTCGATTACCTCGACGGCGTGACCCTGCGCCAACTGGTCGACAGCCAGCGCGCCAAGGAGGCGGCGGAGCAGTCCGGCGTCACGCAGATCCGCGACATGCGCGACGCGAAGCGCCCCACGCCGGTTTCCGCGTGAGCGGGCGATAGCGGGATATGAATCACCAATCACGAATCACGACTCACACCATGGAGCATATCTACTTTGACCACAACGCGACGACCCCCGTCGACGAGCGGGTGCTCGAAGCGATGCTGCCGTATCTGCGCGGCCGCTACGGCAACGCGTCGAGCCGCCACGGGCTGGGCACCACCGCGCGCCAGGCGGTGAACGCCGCGCGCGAGCAGGTCGCCGCGCTGGTCAACGTGCAGCCTTCGCAGGTGATCTTCGTCTCGGGCGGCACCGAGGCGAACAACCTGTTCATCAAGGGCGCGGCCGGCTACCTGAAGCCGACGCAGATCGCCGTGAGCGCGATCGAGCATCCCTGCGTGGCGAAGCCCGCGCAGGAACTCGCGCGGCAGGGCTGGAAGCTGCGGAAGCTCGCGGTCAGCCGCGACGGCGCGATCGACGTCGCGGACGCGGAGCAGGCATTGCAGGAGCCGACCGGCATCGTTTCGGTAATGCTCGCCAACAACGAGACCGGCGTGATCCAGGACGTCGCCGCGGTGGCCGGGCTCGCCCGCGCCGCCAGGGCATGGATGCACACCGACGCGGTGCAGGCGCTGGGCAAGATCCCGGTGGATTTCGCCGCGCTGGGCGTGCACGCGATGACGGTCTCGGCGCACAAGCTCTACGGGCCCAAGGGCGCGGCGGCGCTCGTCATGGACAAGCGGCTTCAGATGAAGCCCCTGATCCACGGCGGCGGCCACGAGCAGGGACTGCGCTCCGGCACCGAGAACGTGCCGGCGATCGTCGGCTTCGGCGCGGCCTGTGTGCTGGCTGCGGAGCGCACGCACGACCTGGCGCCGCGGCTGGAAGCTCTGCGCACGCGCCTCGAGCGGGGTCTCGAGGAGATGGGCGCGGTCGTCTTCGGCGCGAGCGCCCCGCGCCTGCCCAACACGACCTATTTCGCGCTCAAGGGCATCCTGGGCGAGACGCTGGTGATCGAGCTCGACAAGGCCGGTTTCGCGGTCGCGCCCGGCGCGGCCTGTTCCAGCGCGAACCCCGAGCCCTCGGCGACGCTCACCGCGATGGGCGTGGATCCCGAGCTCGCGCTCGGCGCGGTGCGTTTTTCGCTCGGCGCGGGGAATTCTTTGCCGCAGATTGACGAGTTTTTGAATGCGCTGAGAAACGTGATAACTCGCTTGAGAAGTCTGACCGCTATCGCGGTGTGATGAATGGAACCGCCGATGAATTCTTTTCAATACCCCCTTGAGGGGTACGCAGATGAACGCCGATCTGGATACGGTTTTATCTGCGTGTATCGGCGTTAATCGGCGGCTAATTTGTATTTGAGGCCTTTATGAAGATCGAATTGACGGAAAGCGCGGCGAAGCAGATCCGCAAGCAGATTGCCCAGCGCGGCAAGGGCATCGGCCTGCGCGTGGGCGTGAAGGACGTGGGCTGTTCCGGCTTCGGCTACACCTACGACTACGCCGACGAAGTGCGGGCCGATGACCACACGTTCGAGGCGCACGACGCGAAGCTGGTCGTGGACGCGGAGAGCCTGAAGACTCTGGATGGCTCCACCCTGGATTTCGTGAAGGAAGGCTTGAAGCAGGTGTTCAAGTTCGACAACCCGAACGTGGACGCGACCTGCGGCTGCGGCGAGAGCTTCAGCGTCAAGGAAAAGGCTTGATTAGCCGCAAAGACGCAAAGTCGCAGAGGAACCGAATCGAAAAGCGAACCGTGCATGTCAGGGTTTTATGAACAGGAATGATTTTTATATTTGTATACTCGGCGCCTTTGCGCCTCTGCGGCTAATTTGAGATTTTAGACATGAGCAGCGTTTTAGAAAATCTGGTCAACCAGCCCTACAAGCACGGGTTCGTCACCGACATCGAGTCGGAGACCGCGCCCAAGGGGCTCTCCGAGGACGTCATCCGAATGATCTCGTCGAAGAAGGGCGAGCCGGAGTGGTTGCTCGAGTTCCGCCTGAAGGCGTACCGCCACTGGCTGACGATGACCGAGCCGGTGTGGCCGAACGTGAAATACCCGAAGATCGACTTCCAGAACATCAGCTATTACTCCGCGCCCAAGCCGAAGAAGCTGAAGAGCATGGACGAGGTGGACCCCGAGCTGCTGAAGACGTTCGAGAAGCTGGGCGTGCCGATGAACGAGCGCGCCAAGCTCGCCGGCGTGGCGGTGGACGTGATCTTCGACTCGGTGTCGGTCGCGACCACCTACAAGGAAAAGCTCAGGGAAGTCGGCATCATCTTCTGTTCGATCTCGGAGGCGGTGCGCGATCACCCCGGGCTGGTGAAGCAGTACATGGGCACCACGCTGCCCATGTACT
>CAYSRR010000101.1:0-9527 GCA_964433375.1 uncultured Streptomycetaceae bacterium | reverse complement strand
GTGGTGGAGACGCGCAGTTCGAGCTCGGCGGGCTTCGTCACCGGGATGAACGTCGCCGAGCCGTATTCCGCATCGAGCAGCGGCGCGAGGAAAGTGTAGCGCCGGCGCAATGCGTACAGGTCCACCGGTCGCTCACGGCCGAGCGAGTGCACCGTCCGGGGCGCCTCGCGCTCTTCCTTCACCGAGTGGTAGCGCCCCGCCACGCGATCGAGTTCGTAGGCGGTGTGCAGCCCGATCATGTTTGCGTAGGGATGCCACTTCAGGATGTGCGCGTCCACGTAGATCTCGTCCCCGGAGAGATCGAACTTCTCCTTGCGGCCGTCCGGGAAGCTGAACGTGGCGATGAAGCGTTGCGCGCCCGCCGGCTGCACCACGATGCGCGCCGCCACGTCCTCGCGCGTCAGCACGCGGTAGCCCTGGATGCCGACGGCGACCGTGCCCGCGAGGACGCCGAGCGAGATCAGCAGCAGGCCAACGAGCGTGCGGGCCATGGAGCTCATCAGCCGCAGCCGGATGAACGCGAGGAGTCCGGCGAGCAGCAGCAGCCCGCCGATCGCGCCCAGGATGACGGCGGCGAAAAAGAGCGGCGACTGGAGGAGATCCGTCGGCATCGCCGTCCAGAATAGACAGTACCGGCCGGATTAACAAGATACGGTCAACCGCGCTGCTTCAGAACCGGGCCGGTGAGGTCGGACAGGCGCTCTCGCTGATTTCCTTGCGCGTCGAAGTTGGCGGGATCGAGCCAGCGCTGAAAGGCCTGGTCGAGTTGCGGCCACTCGCGGTCGATCATCGCGTACCACGCCGTGTCGCGGCTGCGGCCCTTGTAGACGACGGCCTGGCGGAAGATGCCTTCGTACGAAAAACCCAGCCGCTGCGCCGCCGCGCGCGAGGGCGCGTTGAGCGAATCGCACTTCCATTCGTAGCGGCGGTAGCCCAGCTCGAACACGCGCTTCATCATCAGGTACATCGCCTCGGTCGCGGCGCGCTTGCGCTGCAGCAGCGGCGAGTAGTTGATGTGGCCGACCTCGATCACGCCGTTTTTCGGGTCGATGCGCAGGTAGCTCGCCACGCCGGCCGCCTGCCCGGTCGCGGTGTCCACGATCGCGTGAAACATCGGGTCGTCGCCGAGCCAGTGCGCCTGCATCCAGTCCCGGTAGGCCTCGAGCGTGGCGAAGGGGCCGGCGAACGAATAGGTCCAGTTGCGGCCCGCGGCGTCCAGCGCGGCGGCGCGGAACAGGTCTTCCGCATGGCGGGCGGGGTCGATCGGCTCGACACGGCAGTAACGCCCGTTCATCGCCGTGCGCGGCGGGGGCGGCACGCCGTTCCAGCCCGGCAGCGGCGCGCCGACCGGTTGCCCGAACTCGTTTTTATGAGCGGAAATCAAAGGCGAATAGACAGGATTCACAATATTTCATCGAGAACTGCAAACCCGTCAACACTGTAAATAGACACCTGCCCCCATCCTACCTTCCCCCACTCGTGGGGGAAGGGGATAAACAAGATTAACAGGATTCAAACTGCAAACTGCTTTTACGTTGCATGTCTTAATCTTGTAAATCTTGTTAATCCTGTCTATTTTTCTGGACGGGTTTTTGAGTTCTTTCCGTCGATCCTGTCTATTTCAGGGTTTCTGCAGGCGACGCAACTCGGCCACCGCGCCTTCGTACTCGAGGAAGTCCCGCGGGCAACCGCCCTGCGCTTCCTTCAGCAGCGGCAGCGCTCGCTCGCTGTTGCCGCGCAGCAGGTGCCAGTGGGCCAGGTAGAAATTCGCTTCGCAGCGCTGTTCGCGCTGCCGGCGCGCGTCCTGGTCCGTGGAGGCGGCCAGCACGGAATCGGGGTCGGTGCGGCCCAGGAACAGGACGATGACCGGCGCCGGCCAGCCGCCGCCGCGCGAGGCGCGGGTCTCGTTGTCGAGCCGTTCCTCGGCGTCGGACGCCCCGCCGCGCTTGCGCGCGAGGTAGAGCCACAGGGCGGTGTACTCGTTGTGATCGAGCTTGAACGATTGCTCGAAGTCGGCCACCGCGCGGGCGTGGTCCCCGGTGTAGAGCCGCACGCGCCCGCGGGCGAGGAGGGAGACGGCCGCTTTCGGCTCGAGGCGGATGGCGTTGTCGTAATCGGCGATGGCTTTCTGGTATTCGCCCTTGGCCGTCCATTCGTAGGCGCGGCCGTTGTGCGCGGCCGGGTCCTTCGGGTTGAGGGCGATCGCGGCGTCGTAATCGGCGATGGCGCGGTCGTGGTCGCCCTTGTTGCCCCAGGCGTTGCCGCGGTTATAGAGCGCGTCGACGTTGCGCGGGACGAGTCGCAGGGAAGCGTCGTAGTCGGCGATGGCGCGGTCGTAGTCGCCCTTGGCCGCCCATTCGATGGCGCGGTTGTAATGCAGCTTGGCGAGATCTTCACCGGCGTGGCGACCGGATTCGATCGCGCGCGTGCAATGCTGGATCGCCAGGTCCGGGTTGCTCATGACGTTCGCGCAGCGATCGGCGTCGCTGATGGTCGCCTGCCCCAGCGCCGGGGTCGCCGCGTGCGCCAGGACGGCGGCGGCCAGGAACGAAAATATTCTGCAAATGCGGTTCGGCATGTCGTGAAAACGGTTCCGTGTGTCGTTGAAGGACGGCATTGTACCCGCATTCGGGCGCCCGGCAGGGTGGACACCGCGGGCGCGGCGGTGGCACACTGCCCCAATGAGACAGGTCCTGTCCCGCGCGCTCGGGATCGCCGCGATGCTGCTGCTCCCGCCGGCCGCGGCCTGGGCCGCGGAAGGCGAGGCGATGTTCGCCAACCTGGTGCAGTCGCGTTACGTCCATTGCGCTTTCTACAAGGCGTACGAGGTGGACCGCGTGACCGGCGACCTGCTGCTGGTCGAGGGCCGTTCCCAGTCGCTCACCCATTTCCAGGGCATCCGCGACGGGCGCGCGCGCCAGATCAGCACGCGCGTCGCCGGCGCGCGCAACGTGAAGGTGTTCGACGGGGGCAAGTACCTGCACTTCGTCGACCACGTCGCGGGCATGTACGTCCTCACCACGATCTACGGCTGCATCGACCGCGACCCGAGGAGCGGCACCTGCATTTCCTACGGCGCGATGCAATCGCGCCATTTCGACGCGCGCGTGCTGACCGACCCCGACCTCGTCTACGAGACGCTGAAGGACGTGTCCGACCCCGGCTTCTGCGACCACAGCTTCATCGGCATACAGGAAGCCGCCAAGAAGCAGTGATGCGTGTCGGGTGTCGAGGGGCGGGGCTACTTCGGCATTTCGAACCAGGTGGCGCGGGCGATGCCGCGGCATGCGCCGGATTCGGCGTAGAGGGCGGTGCCGGTGTAATGCCGGCGCCCGTCGCGGCTGATCTCCCAGCCGACCACGGTGCAGCGTTCCCCTACGGCAACCGGGCCGCTGAGGGAGACGGCGAACTGGCCGAGGAGCACAGGGCCGGCCGGAGCGAACGAGAACGCGCCGGGGCAGTCGAGCGCCGACCACAGGAATTCCGCGCGCACCCGGCCATCGCGATCACCGAGCGACGCGTCGGGTACCCAGGGGCAGCCGACCAGGCCGCCGGGCAGCGTGCCGGGAAAGATCCGCAGGCCGTCGCCTTCCGCGCGCGCCGGGCCGCAGACGAAGCAGCCGGGGAAAGGGTGATCGAGGAAGCCGCGGTATGAGCGCGCCGCGGCTTCGGCCGCGGCGAACGCGGGGGCCTGCGGCGCCGTCAGCCCGACTTCCGTGGGTTGCGCCCGCGCGATGACGGTCCCGCCGTGCACCAGTTCGACGGCCTCGTCTGCTTTCCTGACCTCCATCCCGATGCAGAGCGGCGGCGGTACCTGCAGCCGCACCTGGACGGGGCCTTCGAGGAAGGCGGCGAGCCGCCCGCTGACGTAGCCGCCGTTACCGGAGTCCGGCGGGCCGCAGTAGCGGCGTTCGATCACGATCGTGTCGGCCATGAGCCGGGGGGGCGCGCTCTGCGCGCCTCGTTCAAGCTTATCGGCGTTTATCGGCGTTCATCGGCGGCGAATCAGTGCTTGGGTTGCTGCTGCTTCTGCTCCTCGGTCAGCGCCTTGATGACGCGCTGGCGCTTTTCCTCGATCTCTTTCGCGAAACCGGGGTGGCGCTGCTCGACGAAGCCGGTGGCGAGGCCGATCTTCAGCAGCGCCACCGCGAGGCAGGCCGAGAGGTCGTCGAGGTCGGGGCTCTTCTTCGCGAGCTGCATCGCCTCGCAGGTTTCGTCGCACAGCTGCTTCAATGCGTCCGATGTTTCCTGGTCGAATAGGGGTTTCATTATCGGCAATCTGTGATTCTGTGATTGAGTGATTCTGTGTTGACCATATTAATCGGCTTTCCCGCAAGGAAAGCCGATATGTTGTCGAAGGCCTCGCCGAAATAGAGCTCGTAGGTGTCCTGCTCCAGCCACGCGGTGTGCGGGGTGCACAGGGCGTTGTCGAGCGCGAGCAAGGGATGGTCGCCGTTCAGGACCGGCTCGTTCTCGTAGACGTCCACGGCGGCGAAGCCGGGGCGGCCCTGCTTCAGCGCCGCGGCCAGCGCGCCGGGGGCGATCAGCTCGGCGCGCGCGGTGTTGACGAGGAGCGCCGTCGGTTTCATGCGCGCGAGGTCTTCCGCGGTGACGATGCCGCGGGTGGCGGCGGACAGCCGCACCATGACGACGAGCACGTCCGCCTGTTCGAAGAACCCGGGCCGGGACGGCGCCGCTTCGTAGCCGGCGGCTGTCGCGGCGGCGAGCGAGGCTTCGCGGCCCCACACCAGCACGCGCATGCCGAAGCTCGCGCCGGTGGCGGCCACCAGCCGCCCGATCTTGCCGAGCCCGTAGATGCCGAGCGTGCGGCCGTGCAGCGTGCCGCTGAACGATTGGCGGAACTCGCCGCGTTTCATCATGGCGGTTTCCTGCGGGATGCGGCGCAATGCGGAGAGGATCAGCGTCCAGGTGTGCTCGGCGACGGTGTAGGGCGAGGCATTGGTTCCCGCGGTCACGGCGATGCCCCGTTCGGTGCATGCCGCGATGTCGATGTGGTGCGTGCTGCGCCCGGTCTGGCTGAAGAGCTTCAGTTTCGGCAGTTGCGCGATGATGTCGCGCGTGAAATTCGTGCGCTCGCGGATCGGGACTATGATGTCGGCATCATGGAGGTTCGCGACCAGGCGGCCGGCGGGCGGGGCGGCGTCGGTGAAAATGCGCACGTCATGGCCGCGCAGTTTCGACAGGCAGGCCAGCCGGCGGACGACGCCGTGGTAATCGTCGGGAATCGCGATGATCATGACCGAAAGTCTAGCAGAGAGCCCCGGAGGCGCCGCGCGGCCGGGACGCCACAATGTGAAAGCTAGGCAGGCGCGGCGCTTAGGGCTAGATTAGCGGGACGAGGGAGAAGGCCGTACCGCCACGCATGACCGGGTCGAGCGCCACACCGCAGGTGTCGAGCAAGCGCGTGCCTTCCATCCGGCGCGCGTTGCTGGTGCGCTTCGCCGCGCTGATCGCGCTGACTTTCGCGGCGTTCTCCGTGGGCCTTTACTTTCTGATCGTGAGGCCGGCAACGCACGAGATCGCCGCCGGCGAGATGCGGCAGGCGGTGGCGGAGGTGGAGGGTGAATTCAAGAGCATGGTCGGCCAGGCGGAACGCATGCTCGACACCGTGCGCGGCTGGGCCAGGCTCGGGGAGTTCGATCTCGACGACGCGCGCGACTTCAACCGGCTGTTCCTGCCGGTGCTCGCCAGCCGCCCGCTGGTCAGCTCCGCCTACCTGTCCGACGGCAGGGGACGCCAGCTCCAGCTGGTGCAGCGGCCGGACGGAACGTGGGTCAACCGCCTGACCGACGTCGAGAAGTGGGGTCCGAAGCGGCGCGAGCTGGCCTGGCGCGAGCTGTCGGATACGCCGCGCGAGTCCTGGCTGGACGGAGAATTCGATCCGCGCGGACGACAGTGGTACATCGGCGCGCTTAGCCTGGCGCGGGAAACCGACGCCTACTGGTCGGATCCGTACATCTTCTCCGCGTCGGAGGATCCCGGAATCACCGCATCTGTCCGGCTCGGCGGCACGAATCCGGACGAGGTCCGGATTTTTGCGTTCGACATCAAGCTGCTCCATCTCTCGCACTTCATCAGCACGCTGAAGGTCGGGGAGCGCGGCCACACCGCGCTGCTGACCAACGAAGGCAGCCTCGTCGGGGTGACGGCGCCGAACATGCGCACCGATGACGAGATCAGGAAGGCCGTGCTCAAGACGCCGGCCGAGGCCGGCGTCTTGAAGGTTGCCGATGCATGGGAGCACTGGGAAGCCGTGTCGCGCCCGTACGGGCAGGTGCTGCGGTTCGAGGCCGAAGGGGAGCACTGGCTTGCCCGGTTCCATTCCGCGCAGTTCGGCAACGGTCACTTCATCGTCGCCGTGGTTGCACCCGAAATGGACTTTCTGCCGGCCGCGCTGCGCCGCGCGGCCTGGCTTCTCGCCCTGCTGCTCGCCGCGGTGACCGCGGTCGGGTTGGCGTCGGCGGCGGTCGTGGCCCGCCGTTTCAGCGCGCCGCTCGAGTCGCTGGCGGTCGAGAGCCGCCGGCTGGGTGAAATGATGCTCGACCAGCCGATTTCCACCCGCTCCGGCCTGCGCGAGGTGGCCACCCTGATCGACGCGCAAGAGCGCATGCGCGTCGCCCTGCGGGACTCCATGGTCGAGCTCGCGGAGAGCAACCGCGAGCTGGAAGCCCGGGTCGAGGCGCGCACGCGCGAGCTCGCCGAGCGCGAGGCCTTCTTCCGCGCCATCTTCGAGAACACCGGCGCGGGCATCGTCAGCCGCGGCGCCGACCGCAGGCTCATCAACGCCAACAAGGCTTTTCTCGATTTCGTCGGCTACACGCGGGAGGAGATGGAAACGCTCGAGTCGGCGGCCTTCATCGTCCAGTCCGGCGACCAGGCGGCGCTGCGCGAGAACCTCGCGAGGATGGAGCGGGGCGAGCTGTCGCTCTACCGCGTCGAGCGGCAGTACCGCCGCAAGGACGGAACGCTCAAGTGGGCGGACGTCGTCACCACCTCGATCCGGGACGAGGCCGGCAGCTTCATCGCGACCGTCACGATCATCAACGACGTTACCGATCGCAAGCGCATGGAGGACGAGCTGCGCGAGGCGCGCGGGGTCGCCGAGGACGCCACCCGCGCCAAGTCCATGTTCCTCGCCAACATGAGCCACGAGATCCGCACGCCGATGAACGCCATCATCGGCATGTCGCACCTCGCGCTGAAGACCGACCTCAATCCCCGGCAGCGCGATTACGTGCAGAAGATCCATGGCGCGGGCACGGCGCTGCTCGGCATCATCAACGACATTCTCGACTTCTCCAAGATCGAGGCCGACAAGCTCACCCTGGAGAATACGGACTTCGACCTCGAGGAGGTCATGTCCGGCGTCTCGACCGTGATCGGCCAGAAAGTCTTCGACAAGGGGCTCGAGCTGCTGTTCGACGTCGCGCCGGACGTGCCGCGGCGGCTCGTCGGCGACCCCCTGCGCGTGGGCCAGGTTCTGACCAACCTCGTCAACAACTCGGTCAAGTTCACCGAGAAAGGCGAGGTGCACGTGAAAGTCGCGGTCGTCGAACGCCGCGCGGACCGGGTGAAGCTCGAGTGCTCGGTGCGCGATACCGGCATCGGCATGACGCCGGAGCAGTCGGCGCGCATGTTCCAGCCGTTCTCCCAGGCCGACGGCTCGACCACGCGCAAGTACGGCGGCACCGGGCTGGGGTTGACGATCTGCAAGCGGCTGGTCGAAATGATGGAGGGCAGCATCCGGGTCGACAGCCAGGCCGGCGCCGGCAGCACCTTCACCTTCAACGCCTGGTTCGGGCTGGGGCGCGCCGCGGAGCAGCGCCGCGTCGTGCCCGAGGCCCTGAACGGGGCCCGCGTGCTGGTGGTGGACGACAACCCGGGCGCGCGGGCAGTGCTGGCCGACCAGCTGGCCGCGCTGCCGTTCACGGTGGACCAGGTGGCATCGGGCGCGGAAGCGGTGGCCGCGGTGCGGCAGGCGGCATCGGCGCCGTATCGCATCGTGTTCATGGACTGGAGCATGCCGGGCATGACGGGAATCGAAGCGGCGCGCGCGATCAAGAGCGCGGAAGGCCCGGTTCCCGCGATCATCATGGTCACGGCGTTTGGCCGCGAAGACGTGCGCCAGGAAGCGGAGACGGCGCAACTGGACGGTTTCCTGGTGAAGCCGGTCAGCGCCTCCACGCTGGTCGACGCCATCGTCCGGGTTTTCGCTCCTGAGCGCGCGGGCGAGGGCGCTGCACCGCCGGCCGGCGAACGCCAGTACGGGCTCGACGGCATGAAGGTGCTGCTGGCCGAGGACAACGAGATCAACCAGCAGATCGCGGTCGAGCTGCTCGAGTCCGTCGGCGTCGCGGTCGAGACCGCCGGCAACGGGCGCGATGCGGTCAACCGGGTGAAATCAGGGGCGGCGTACGACGCGGTGCTGATGGACCTGCAGATGCCCGAACTGGACGGCCTGTCGGCCACGCGGGAAATACGTGCCGACGCCCGCTTTGCCGGCCTGCCGATCATCGCGATGACGGCGCACGCCATGGTCGAGGAGCGCGATCGCTGCTTCGCGGCCGGCATGAACGATCACGTCACCAAGCCGATAGAGCCGGAAGTGCTGTACCAGGCGCTCGCACGCTGGTACCGGCGCCGCGCCGGATCTGAGGCGGCGGCCGGCGCGAAGCGTGCCACGAGCGCTGCCGGCGCCATCCCGGAGATACCGGGCGTGGACGCGGCCGCGGGTCTGAAGCGCGTCGCCGGCAATCGCGCGCTTTATCGCAGCCTGCTCGAAAAATTCGTGGAAGGGCAATCGGACGCGCCGGGCGCCATACGCGGCGCGCTCGATGCGGGCGACGGGGCGCTCGCCGAACGCCTCGCACACACGCTGAAGGGGGTGGCGGGCAATATCGGCGCCAAAGCGGTGCAGGATGCCGCCGGCCAGGTCGAGCAGGCGATTCACCGCAAGAGCGAAACGGGCGACAGCCTCCGGCGCCTCGAGGACACGCTCGCCGCCGTGATGCCGCCGCTCCGGGCCGCGCTCGGCGCGGGAAGCGCCGCGAAGGTGACAGCGGCAGTCGCCGCGAGCGTAGAATCGGCGCAGGCGGTCCTGGAAAAGCTGGATGCGTACCTCGCGGACTCGGACGGGGAGGCGGCGGAATACCTCGTGTCCAACGCGGACGTGCTGAGGGCCGCGCTGGGGGCCGAGCGTTTTGCCGGCGTCCGCAAGGCGATCGAGGAATACGATTTCGAGGCCGCCCTGGAGAAGCTCCGCGGGCAGCGGGCAGTGTGACTGAAAAGGGATAGCGCCATGACGTTCGATTTCACGCAGAAACAGACCATCCTGGTCGTCGACGACACGCCCGACAACCTCGCGCTGATGACCGGGCTGCTGAAGGACGCCTACCGCACCAAGGTGGCGAACAACGGCGAGCGCGCGATCGCCGTCGCCTCGACGCTGCCGCTGCCCGACCTGATCCTGCTCGACATCATGATGCCGGGGATCGACGGCTACGAGG
>CAYSRR010000100.1:0-9558 GCA_964433375.1 uncultured Streptomycetaceae bacterium | reverse complement strand
GCGCTGTCGGTCGAGGAGCGCGCCCGGTTGCGCGACCGCGTGGTCCTGTTCCTGCACGAGAAATCGATCGTCGGCGCGGGCGGGCTCGAGCTCCGTGACGAAATGCGCATCGGCATCGCGGTGCAGGCCTGTATGCTGATTCTCGGCCTCGATCTAGATTATTACCGGGGCTGGGTGGAAGTGATCGTCTACCCGGAAGAATTCGTCGCCGAGTACGAGTACATGGACGAGGACGGTGTCGTGCACCGGGTCGAGGCGCCGCTGTCGGGAGAATCCTGGCTCGCCGGGCCGGTGATCCTGTCGTGGGCCGATGCCGAGATGCGCGGCGACCGGCATGGCTACAACGTGGTGATCCACGAGTTCGCCCACAAGCTCGACATGCTGAACGGCGACGCCAACGGCTTTCCGCCGCTGCATGCAGGGATGGACCGGGCGGCGTGGTCGTCCGCCTTCGGCACGGCCTACGAGCACTTCCGCGCGCGGATGGAGCACGGCGAAGTCAGCGGCATCGATCCCTACGCCGCCGAGAATCCCGCCGAGTTCTTCGCCGTGATGAGCGAGGCCTTCTTCGAGATACCGGAAACCGTGCTGGCCGAGTACGGCGCGGTCTACCGCCAGTTGGCGGATTTTTACCGCCAGGACCCGGCCGGGCGACTTGCGTGCGCCGCCGTCGGGGAACGGGTGACTGCGCAATGATAGTCAGGATGCCCGTCACCCGGTCCAGAACCCTGCTGTTCGTGGCTTTCGGGCTGCTGCTTGCGGTGCTCACGGCTCTGATCGCGCTCGGGCTGGAGCGCATCGAGACGTTCAACCGGCAGATCAACGAGCTGACCGAGGCGCAGGGACGCAAGATCGGCGCGGTCTCCGAGCTCTTTCTCGCCAACGGCCAGCGCGTGGCACTGGTCGACGGGATGTTCGCTGCCGAGACGCCGCAGGCGCGCAGCGCCGTGCTGGCGCAATACCAGGGCGCCGTCTCCGTTTATACCGCCGCGGTGAAACGGTTGCTCGAGTTGCAGGTCACGCCCGCCGAGCAGGATGCGCGTGATACGGCGATTGCCGCCGCGGCTGCCGCGCGCAACCTGGGAGACAAGACCGTCGCCCTGCTGATGCGCGGCGAGGTAGCGCCGGCCTCGGAAATCAACCTGACGCAGGCGGTGCTGGCGGACAGCCGGTTGCAGGAGACGCTGTACCTGCTGCTCGAGGCCAATCACGCGCGGACGGCGGAAGCCATCGCGGCGGCGAACGAGGGCATGCGCCACGGGTTCGTGCTGATCGGCGCCGGCGGCGTGCTGGCGCTGCTGGCCGGCATCGTGATCGCCGTGCTGGTGATCCGGATCGTTTCCCGCACCGAATCCAGGCTCGAACGCGAAAAGGAGCTGGCCGAGGTCACGCTGCATTCCATCGTGGACGGGGTGATCACCACGGATGCGTCCGGGCGCATCGAATACCTCAACCCGGTGGCGGAGCATTACCTGGGCTGGAGCGGCGCGGAAGCGGCCGGAAAGCGGCTCGCCGAGGTCTACCGCGTCGTCGACGAGCGCACCGGCAAGCCGATCGAGGCGCTGCCCCTGACCGCGCCGCAGCCCGCCGGCGAGGGCGCCGAGCCCGCCGCGGTGCGGCTGGTGGACCGTAACGGCCGCGAGTGCCCGGTGCGCTATTCGCATTCCCCGATCCGCGGCCGCGACGGCGCCGTGCACGGCATGATCGTGGTGTTCCACGACGTGAGCCAGGTTCGCGCCATGGCGCAGCAACTGCTGTGGCAGGCGAGCCACGATGCGCTGACCGGCCTGGTCAACCGGCGCGAGTTCGAGCGGCGCCTGGCCGATCTCGTCGAGACCGGGCGGGCGCAGCGGCGCGAGCACGCGCTGCTGTTCATGGACCTGGACAACTTCAAGGCGGTGAACGACACCTGCGGGCATGGCGCGGGCGACGAGCTGCTGCGCCAGCTGACCGCCATCATGCTGACGCGCATGCGCGGCAGCGATACCCTCGCGCGGCTGGGCGGCGACGAATTCGGCGGCCTGCTGGAATCGTGCCCGCTCGATCAGGCGGTGCGTATCGCCAATGCCATGCGCGAGACCGTGCGCGAGTTCCGCTTCGTCTGGGAGGGCAAGACCTTCAGCGTCGGCGTGAGCATCGGCCTCGTGCCGATCAACGCGGAGAGCGGCGACATCAACCAGGTGCTCGCCAATGCCGATGCCTGCTGCTACGAGGCCAAGAAGCTGGGAAGGGACCGCGTCCAGGTCCACCGGCCCGACGAGCCGGGGCCCGGCGGCAAGCGCGAGGAACTGCAGCTCGTGTCGCAGATCAACCGCGCCTTCGAGCTGGGGCATTTCAGGCTCTACCGCCAGCGCATCGCGCCGCTCGACGGCGTGCCGGGGCGCGAGCCGCACTACGAGGTGCTGATACGCATGATGGACCGCGACGGCAACGCCATCCCGGCCACCGGCTTCATGCCGGCGGCGGAGCGTTACAACCTGCTCACCTCGATCGAGCGCTGGGTGGTGAGCTCGCTGGTGGAGTTCCTGAGCCGGCAGTGGGAGGCCGGCGCGATACCGCGCGACCTGCGGAGCAGCGGCGAGCGCGGCTTTTACTCGGTCAACATCTCCGGCGCGAGCATCAACGACCGGAGCTTCCCGGATTTCCTGCGCAACCTGCTGACGCGCTACCAGCTGCCCGCCGGGTTGCTGTGCTTCGAGATCACGGAGAGCACCGCCATTTCGAACCTGTCCAAGGCGGCGGAGCTGATGCACGAGCTGAAGGGCATGGGCTGCCGCTTCGCGCTCGACGATTTCGGCACCGGCATGTCCTCGTTCGCCTATCTCAAGTACCTGCCGGTGGATGTCCTGAAGATCGCCGGGGTGTTCATCAAGGACATGGCGAGCGACCCCATGGACTACGCCATCGTGGATTCCATCAACCGCATCGGGCACATACTGGGCATGCGCACGGTGGCCGAATCGGTGGAGGACGCCGCGATCCTGGCGCGCATCACCGAGCTCGGGCTCGATTACGCGCAGGGCTATTTCGTCGCGGAACCCGAGCTGCTGGAAGCCGAGCCGGCGCAGCGCCAGACCGCCCTGTTCGCATGAGGGCCGGTGCGGCATGAAGCCGGGCCATGTGCTCGCCGCCGATGTGGGCGGCACGAAGACGGCGATGGCGCTTGCGGTGACCGGACCGGTCCCGACGATCGTCGCGGATTTCGTCTATCCGAGCCAGGCGTTCGGCAGCCTCGAGGCCATCGTCGCCGACTTTCTCGCGCGACCGGAGGTCGCACGGCGTGGCGGGCGGATATCGGCGGCGTGCTTCTGCGTCGCCGGGCCGGTCGTGGACAACGCCTCCACGCTCACCAATCTGGGGTGGAAAGTCGACGGCACGGCGCTGGCGAAGTCGTTCAACCTGCGGGCGGCGAGCATCATCAACGATTTCGAGGCGGCCGGGCAGGGCATCGAGGGCCTTCCTGGATCGGATCTCGCGACACTGCAGGCGGGCACGCCCGTCGAGCGCGGCACCCGGCTCGTCATCGGGGCGGGCACCGGGCTGGGCGTCGGATTGCTGACCTGGCAGGACGGGCGTTACGTCGTCCATGCTTCGGAGGCGGGGCACGCCGATTTCGCCCCGGTGGACGAGCTGCAGGACCGGCTGCTCGTCCACCTGCGCCGCGCGTTCGGGCGCGTGTCGTACGAGCGCGTCGTCTCCGGCCCGGGGTTGATGCGCATTTTCAGCTATCTGCAGGAAACCGGCGCGGGCGTGTCCTCGAAGCCGCTGCAGGACGCCTCCAGGAAGAACGCCGACACGGCGGAAGTCATCGCGGAGTTCGCCCTGGCGAAGCTCGACCCGCTCGCGGTGCGGGCGCTCGACCTGTTCGTCTCGGTCTACGGCGCTTTCGCCGGGAACATGGCGCTCGCCACGCTTGCCCGCGGCGGCGTGTACGTCGCGGGCGGCATCGCGCCCAAGATCGCGCCCAAGCTGAAGGACGGCGTCTTCATGCGCGCTTTCACCAGCAAGGGGCGCTTCAGCGGGCTCCTGGAAACGGTGCCGGTGCACGTGGTGAACAATCCCCGCGTCGGCCTGCTCGGCGCGCTGCGGGTGGCCGGCCGGCTGGATGCCGGGCCAAGCGGTATAGTGGGGCCGTGAAAGCGTCCTTTTTCGCCTGTCGCCGGTGGCTGGCCGCGCTGGCCGCGGCGATTGTCGCGGCGCCGGCTGCGGCCCAGAACGACGTCGATGCGCCCGAGATCGCGAAGGCCAGGTATCTATGGTCGAAGAGTCCGCATGGCCGGATGCTCGAGCGTATACTGCCGCCGGCGATCGAGCCGGCTGGACTGCCGGAGCCTGCTTCCGAAGGAGCACGGCTCACCGCTCGCTACTGCGTGCAGTGTCATTACCTGCCGAACCCGCGCATGCACAGCGGCGATCGATGGAAATCCGTGGTCGATCGCATGGTGTGGCGCATGCACGGCAAGGGCAACATGGGCGAGCTCATGAAGGACATGATGGCGGGCATCCGCGCGCCGACGATCGATGAGGTCGCGGTGATCGCCGGCTATTTGCAGAAGCACGCCCAGAAAGAGATTTCGCCGGCGCACCCGGCGCTGAAGTCGGTCCCGGGCAAGATGTTCGCCATAGCCTGCTCGCAATGCCACGCGCTTCCCGATCCGGGCCAGTACACCGCGGGCGAATGGCCGGGCGTGGTCGAGCGCATGCAGGGGCACATGCGGTGGGCCAATACCGTCGTCGGCAGCCCGGAGCTGCGCACGACGCCCGAGCTCAAGACGGACGAGATCGTGATGCTGCTGCAGCGATACGCGCGACGTGAAACCGCAAGATAACAGCCCCGCGTCCGGGGTCGATTTCTGGCCGAGCTGCGGCTATCGCCTCCTGCGCAGGGGCGATGACGGCCGGCTCCGCGTTACCGATGACTACTTGCGCCTGTATTACGCGCGGCCGGAGCTCGCTCCGCCGCCGGAGGCGCAGCCGGCCGAGCGCGCCTTGCATGCGTCGCTGCTGGAGGCGCCGCGCCGGGAGGTCGCGGAAACCGAGGTCGCGGCGGTCGAGGATGACGACGCGCGCGAGAATTACCGCGTCATGCTGAACTTTCGGGCGCGGCTCCTCGCCGCGCCGACGCTGGAGGCGTTTTACGCCGGCCTGTTCCGGCAGGATGTCGCGGTGCCGCCGGACTTCATCCACCACACGGTGCAGGTGATCCTGCGCGGCATGCTCGACGGCACTGCCGACGGCCTCGAAGCGCGCGCCGCTGAATTGTTTTTCAGGCGGCAACGGGTCAGCATCCAGGACGGCGCCATCATGGCGGCCGACGACGAAACGGTGCAAATGCATGCCGAGACCGGCGGCTTCGGCAGCCTGGGCAAGCTGCTGCGGGAGGGCCAGATGACGACGCGAACGGTCGAACTCGATATCCTCGACACGGAGAGCGCAGGGCGCTACTTCGAGCGCGACGAGCGCCACGACACCGCGCTGCCGCTGAACACGGGACGGGCCGGCTGCGCGGCGTTGTGCCGGGTGCTCGAGCGCTGGATGGCGCATTTTCACGGCGTACGCACCACGGTGACCCCGGTGCGGGAAATCCCCGATGAAGACTGGATCTGGCACGTCGGCCTCGACGCGGAGGCGACCGTCCTGCTGAACGAGGTCTACAGCGGGGCCGAAGTCGACGAAGCGCGCATGAAGCGCGTCGTGGGTCTCTTTCGCATGGATTTCAGGGACCCCGTCGTCCTGCGGCCGGAGATGGCGGGCGCGCCGGTGTTCCTGGGGCTGGCGACGGCGCCGGACGGCGTGCTGCGCATGAAGCCCCAGAACCTGCTGATGAACCTGCCGCTGGCGACGCGCTCGTGAAAGGGTGCAGTACCGGTCAAGCAGACTCTGCAAAGGACCAGCGATGAGTTTATGCGTCATTCGCGGTGCCGGAGATATCGGTTCCGCGGTTGCAAATATTCTCTTCGAAAGCGGTCATGATGTCGTATTGCATGATTGCTCCACACCGTCATATATGCGGCGAGGAATGGCTTACGTCGACGCGTTTTTTGACGGTACCGCGACGCTGGCCAATGTGCTCGGCAAGCGGACGCGCGACCTCAATGACGCGGCGCCAATGATACGGTGCCGCCGTGCAATCGCAGTGTGCGCTGACGATTTTGACGGCCTGGTCGGCGCCGTCAGGCCCGAAATCGTCATCGATGCACGGATGCAGAAACGCAAGTCTCAAGCGCGGTCGGCACCGAACTGCATCAGTATCGGACTCGGCCCCAACTTCACCGTTGGCGAGAACGCCGATATGGCGATCGAAACGGCGTGGGGACAGGATCTGGGCGCGATTGTCGGGCAAGGCAGCACAAAACCGCTGGAAGGCGAGCCCAGGGAAATCGGGGGCGTGGGACGAGAACGGAATGTATACGCTCACCGATCCGGCACGCTGCGTACCTGTCACCGAATCGGCCAACTCGTCAAACAGGGCGAAGTTGTCGCAATAGTTGCGGAACATTTCATCACGGCCCCGGTTGATGGATGCATCCGCGGACTGACGCGCCATGGGGTGCTGGTCGAAAAGGGAACGAAAATCGTGGAAATCGACCCCCGGGGCAATCCCGCTACGTGCTTCGGGATTGGAGAGCGACAGAGAAAAATCGCACTAGGCGTGCTGAAAGCGATCGAGAGAGCTGACAATTGAGCCGCCCGGCAGCATTATCAAGCGCGCACCGGATATCGCACTGATGACACCCTCCAACTATACAAGGCCGTTTCGGCCGGCTGCCGGCTGCGGGCCGTCGATCATCAGCAACGGACCTGCTGCTTGCAGAATTGCTGGAGGTCCCTGACCACCGCGCTGCCCGCGACCTGCCGCCGCATGCTGCCGCCGCCGTGCTCGAGCGCGAGCTTGAACTCGAACTTGGCGAAGAAGGCGTCGTACATCTCGCCGCCTAGCGTGCCGACCGCCTGCAGGCCGTCGCTCTTCGCGTCGTGCTCGAGCAGGATGGCTGAGAGCGGCTGCGGCGCCGGACCGCCCACCACCCGGGCACCCGCGGCCGGGTCGTACTCACTGTGCTCGGAACAGCAATGGATGACGTTGGAACGCGTGGTGGCGGAGGCGGTGGACTTGTCGCGGTAGCTGATGAAGCTGATCTGCGGCGTGGGATAGCTCATGCGATGGGCGCAGATGGCTGAGAAGCCGACAATGGCCCGGTTGGGGCCGACGCCGCCCGGCCACAGGTACATCGAGCCGTCCTCCGTTTTGAGCTGCACGTCGCGCACCGTGGGCTTGCCCAGGTTGAGCAGGAAGCACGGCGTCGCCTCGAAGGGGTAGTGAAAGATGTAGTTGTGGCCGGCAACGAGGTCCGCCGCGCGCAGCGGTTGGCCGCGATCGTTCAGCAGCCGGGCGCGCCCGTAGAAGCGCGGCTTCAGGTCTTTCGCCGACAGGACGTCGGGCGTGGCGAGCGCGCAGGTCGCGGCGCAGGCCTTGATGAAATCGCGTCTTTCCATGCCCTATTGTTGAGAATCCGCGCGCGCGGGTCAACCCGGCAGCGGCCCGTTCTCGAACGCGCTCAATTCGGCCTGCGTGTTCACGTTGCTGAACGCATCGGGCTGGTCGTCGAACGCGACTTCGACGACCTTGTGGCGCGCGTACCAGGCATCGATCTTGCGCCCGCCGCCGGACAGATACTCCGTGAGCCCCGGCAGCACCTGCCTGCGGCACAGGCAGAACACGGGGTGGGGCTGGTCGCCGGTGCGGGCGACGGCGAGTTCCGCCTGCTCCCGTTCGAGCGCATCGCGCAAGCGGGCGATCAGGTCGCGCGGCAGGAACGGCGAGTCGCACGGGGCGGTTGCGACGAGTTCGTGCGTAGCCTCGGAGAGGCCCCGGTGCAGGCCGGCCAGCGGGCCGGCGAAACCGGTTATTTCATCGGGAATGACGCGGTAGCCGAGCCCGGCATAGGTCTCGACGTTCTGGTTCGCGTTGATCAGGATCTCGTCGACCTGCGGCGCGAAGCGCTCGATGACCCAGGCCACCATCGGCCTGCCGCGCAGCGGCTTCAGTCCCTTGTCCACGCCGCCCATGCGGCTGCCGCGGCCACCGGCGAGGATCACGCCGGTGACCAGTGTCGAGTGTCGAGTGTCGAGTGTCGGGTGAGCCATTAAGCGTCGGTGCTCTTCAGAAACTCAACACTCGTCAAGGCCATCATGCCAGCATCGTCGGCATGACGGTCTTGATGAACCGGTGCTTGCCGGTGAACAACAGGTAATGCTTGTTCACCGCGCGGCCGATCATGGTGATGCCGACCTTGCTCGCGATCTCGAACCCCATTTGCGTCAGGCCCGAGCGGGATACCAGGAAGGGGATCTGCATCTGCGCCGCCTTGATCACCATTTCCGAGGTGAGGCGGCCGGTGGTGTAGAAAATCTTGTCGGACCCGTCCACGCGGTCGAGCCACATCTGGCCGGCGATGGCGTCCACGGCGTTGTGCCGGCCGACGTCCTCGACGAAGTGGAGTATCTCCGCGCCGGCGCTGGCGAGCGCGCAGCCGTGCACCGCGCCCGCGCTCTTGTAGATGGTCTCGTGGCGGCGCACCGCTTCGAGCAGCGCGTAGAGCGTCTCCTCGGGCAGCCGCACGTCGTCGCGCAGCTTGAGGGAATCGATCTCCTCCATCAGGTCGCCGAACACGGTGCCCTGGCCGCAGCCGGTGGTCACCGTGCGCTTTTTCATTTTTTCCTTCATTTTCCTGGCGGCTGCCCGGGTCGGCTTGCGCGTGGTGATCGCGACCGAGCCGGTTTCCCAGTCCACCTGGACTTCGGCGATCTCCTCGACCGAGCGCACCAGGCGCTGGTTGCGCAGGTAGCCGATGGCGAGCGCTTCCGGCGCCTGGCCCAGCGTCATCAGGGTGACGACTTCACGCTTGTCGACGTAGAGCGTGAGCGGGTTTTCACCCGCGATCGGCGTGGGCAGCGCCTCGCCGCGCTCGTTCACCGCCTCGACCTCGAACGTCAGAGGCCGGGTGGCACGGGTGAGCTTGGGGCGGTGGGACTTTTCCATGCGAGGGGTGAGGGGTGAGAGGTGAGGGGTTCTATTACGCGAGGTTTTCACCTCTCTCCTCACTCCTTACTCCTCACCCGCCTATATAAGACATCTCGATCTTCTCGAGCCGGGCGGTCTGCGCCGTGCGGATCTCGGAATAGCGGTCGGACCGCTTCGTCCAGATGGCCGAAATCGCATCCCGGATTTCGTCGTCGGAAGCGCCGCCGCGCAGCAGGGACCGCAGGTCGTGCCCGGCGGTCGCGAACAGACAGGTGTAGAGCTTGCCCTCGGTCGAGAGGCGGATACGGGTGCAGTCGCGGCAGAACGCCTGCGTGACCGACGCGATGACGCCGATCTCGCCTTTGCCGTCCCTGTAGCGCCAGCGCTCCGCGACTTCGCCGGTGTAATTGGGATCGACCTGCTCGAGCGGGAACTCGCGGCCGATGGTCTCGACGATCTCGCGCGCGGTGACGACGTCGTCCATGCGCCAGCCGTTGGTGTGGCCGACGTCCATGTATTCGATGAAGCGCAGGATG
>CAYSRR010000099.1:5486-9619 GCA_964433375.1 uncultured Streptomycetaceae bacterium | reverse complement strand
GGCGCGCCGTCGCGTAATACGAGCTCGATTGGCGCGCCTGTGGGACGACGGCATCATCGACCCGAAGGACACGCGCGCCCTGCTCGCGCGCGGGCTCGAACTCGCCCTGCAGGCGCCCATCCCGAAGACCACCTTCGGCGTCTTCAGGATGTGACGGGTGTCGAGTGTCGGGTGTCGAGTGTCGGGTGTCGGGTGTCGGGTGTCGGGTGTCGGGGGGTAGACCCACTCGACCCTCGACCCTCGACACTCATCCCTCGCCTATAATGTTCGCCTGCCCAGCCCCGAAACGATCATGAGCCAGAAAGTTCTCTCCCAGATCGACGCCGACGGCAACGCGACGGTGACGCTGAACCGGCCGGACGTGCACAACGCCTTCGACCCGGAGATGGTGGACGCGCTGACCGCGACGCTGAAGAAACTCGAATCGAACGACGAGGTGCGCGCGGTGGTGATCACCGGCGCGGGCCGCAACTTCTGCGCCGGCGCCGACATCGAGCACATGAAGAAGACCGCGAACTTCTCGCGCGACCAGAACCTCGACAACGCGCGCGCCTCCGCGATGATGCTGCGCACGCTCTACACGCTCGAGAAGCCGACCATCGCCTGCGTGCGCGGCGCCGCGCGCGGCGGCGGCGTCGGGCTCGTTTCGGCGTGCGACATCGCGATCGCCGAGCGCGGCGCGACCTTCCGCCTCTCGGAGGTCAAGCTCGGCATCATCCCGGCCATGATCAGCCCGTTCGTCATCGGCGCGATCGGCCGGCGCCACGCGCACCGCTACATGCTCTCGGGTGAGCAATTCGACGCCGCCGAGGCTTTTCGCATCGGGTTGATCCACGACGTGTGCGAGGAGCCCGAGCTGAACGCCCTGGTCGGTCGCATGCTGGCCAATCTCCGCTCGAGCGGGCCCAACGCGATGGCGGCGATCAAGAAGCTGATCCCGCAGGTCGCCGCGGCGCGCGTGGACGACGCGCTCATGGAAACGGTGTCGCAGCGCATCGCGGAGATCCGCACCACCGCCGAGGCGCAGGAAGGCCTGTCCGCGTTCCTCGAGAAGCGCAAGACCGCGTGGTCCGCGCCCGCCCCGGAGGCGGAGAAGAGCAGGAAACGCTAACCGCCGGGGACGCAGAGGACACGGAGGACACGGAGGAGCACGGAAATTTTTACATGTTTCATGCTGTTGCTTTTTCATCCGTTTGTTTCTACTCTGCGTCCACTGCGTCCTCCGCGGTGAGAGGTTGGATTTTCACATGAGCATTCCCCGGAAAGTAAAGCTGGTGGAAGTCGGCCCGCGCGACGGGCTGCAGAACGAGGCTGCGCCGGTCTCGACCGCGGTCAAGGTCGAGCTGATCCACCGGCTGCAGGACGCGGGACTCGGCGTGATCGAGGCCACCGCCTTCGTCTCGCCCAGGTGGGTGCCGCAGATGGCGGACAACGCGCAGGTGATGGCGGCGATCCGGCGCAAGTCCGGCGTGTCCTACCCCGTCCTGGTGCCGAACCTGAAGGGCCTGGAAGGCGCGATCGCCGCGAAAGCGGAGGAAGTCGTCGTGTTCGGCGCCGCCACCGAAAGCTTCTCGAAGCGGAACACCAACTGCTCGATCGCCGAGGGGCTTGCCCGCTTCGCCGAGGTGGCGAAAGAAGCGCTCGCGCAGGGACTCAGGGTGCGCGGCGACGTTTCGGTCTGCCTCGGCTGTCCGTACGAGGGCGAAGTAAAGCCCGAGGCGGTGGTGCGCGTCGCGCGCGAGCTCGATGCCATGGGCTGCTACGAGATCACCATCTGCGACACTATCGGCACCGGCACGGCGGGAAAAACGCGCGCCGTGTTCGAGGCGGTGATGAAGCACATCCCCGCCGCGCGCCTCGCCGGGCATTTTCATGATACCTACGGGCAGGCCGTGGCCAATATTTACGCTGCGCTCGAATGCGGCGTGCCCACCTTCGATTCCTCGGTCGCCGGCCTCGGCGGCTGTCCCTACGCGAAGGGCGCCACTGGCAACGTCGCCACCGAAGACGTGCTCTACCTGCTGGACGGCCTCGGCATCGAAACCGGCGTGGACATCGGCAAGCTCATCGCCGCGGGCGAGTACATCTGCGGCCAGCTCGGCCGCCCCACCAATTCGCGGGCGGCGAAAGCGCTCTCGGCAAAAGCGGCGTCAAAGGCGGCCGCGTGACGGAGGAAGCGGCCGTCGAATCGCCGTGCATCCGGGAATGCCGCGTCGACCAGGTGACGGGCTACTGCGTCAGCTGCTTCCGCACGCTGCGGGAGATTTCGTACTGGGAGACCTACACGCCCGGGGAACAGCGCCGCGTCATGGCGCTGATCGAGGTGCGCCGCGCCGCCGACGCCCTCCGCGAAGCATGATGCCGCTTGATGCAAACCAGAAAAGCATTGGCCACAGAGAACACAGAGTCCACAGAGAAAAACCGTAGAATCGGTCATCTGCTGGGTTCGCGCCCTCTGTGTTCTCGGTGCTCTCTGTGGCTGATTGATTTGATCCTTTGGAGTCGAACATGCCTTTACCGAGTCCCGCCCCGCGCAAGCTGATCCATACCCGCGCCATCGAGTGCAAGGGGTACGAGCGCGAGGACGGCCTGTGGGACATCGAGGCGCGCCTCACCGACACCAAGACCGTGCCGCACACGCGCCATCACGGCGGGCGCGAGCGCAACCCAGGCGAGCCGGTGCACGACCTGTGGCTGCGTCTCACCATCGACCTCGACATGAAAATACACGACGCCGAGGCGGTGACCGATGAGGGCCCGTACCCGACCTGCGGCCGCATCACACCCAATTTCAAGGCGCTGGCGGGCCTCGCCATCGGCCCCGGCTGGCGCAAGGGCATCGCCGAGCGCGTCGGCGGCGTAAAGGGCTGCACGCACCTGGTCGAACTGCTGGGACCACTCGGCACCACGGCTTTCCAGGCCACCAACCGCGCGCGCCTGGCGCGCAACGCGGACAAGCCGGTGACGAAGAAGCCCTACCAGCTGAACTCCTGTCACATCTACAAGGACGACTCGCCGGCCGTGCTCGAACGCTGGCCGGCGTTTTACACAGGAAATCGCTGATAGCGATTTCCTGAAAATAAATTCTCGGAATGACACGGGAAGGCGGTCATGCTGGCCAGGATCTGGCGTCTCATCGAAATCCTGCTGATGCTGCTGGGCCTGGCCGCGATCCCGGTCATCGCGCTGCAGGTACAGGACCACGGCATGCGTCGCGCCGCCGAGCCGCCGTGGAGCGTGAAGACGCTGGACGATTTCCGCAAATGGCGGCCACAGTACGAGAACGCGTTCAGGAGCGAGGCGCGGGGGTCGGTTTACTACCTGGTGCACGGCGAGCGCGCCCGCACGCTGGCATCGGGCCGCAGCGGCTACGTTTTCGACGGGCGCAGCAACTTCGTGGGCTGGATCCGCGACACCGGCGACGACTCGTTCCTGCGCATCGTCATGGACGAGACCGCGAGGAAATCGCTGTCTGTGTCCGCGATCGCGATCCCCGCGGCGCGCTGACGGCGCGCCCCGCCCTCATCACTCGTCACCCGACACTCGACACTCGTCACTCAATAGTCCACTCGTGCCCGCACTTGAGGCAGCGCACGCGCACCGGCGTCAGCGCCAGCTCGGCGTCGGCCGGGCGCGGCTGCCCGCCCACGCCCGTCACGCCAAGCCGCCCGTAGGTCTCGCACTTCTCGCAGACCGAGCGCTCGGCGGCGTGCCACGCCAGGCGCAGCATCCTCAGGTAGCGGTTCAGCGACGCCATGCCGATCGTGCCGCCCACGAACATCGCGGCGATCCGGAGCAAGGGTTCCAGGCCCGGCGCGCGGAAGCGGAATCCCTCCAGGCACGCCATCACCAGGATCAGGCACAGGAAGGCTGTCACCAGGTACAGGTGGCTCTCCACAAGCTGCCGCTCGTGCCAGCGCCGGAAGCCGAGCTTGCGGATGCCTTCTGATAATTCCATAACAGCGTGAGTCGTGATTCGTGAATGGTGATTCGACCTGCTTGTGGCCGCTCTGCCGTCTACCTGCTCATATGCCACAGCAGACGCCATTCTCGCCTGCCGGTTTGAATCGCAGCACCTAAACGTCTAATTCGGGGCTGGAACCGGCATGGCGAGGAACGAAAGGCGTTGAAGT
>CAYSRR010000099.1:0-5386 GCA_964433375.1 uncultured Streptomycetaceae bacterium | reverse complement strand
AACCAGCGCGCGAGCGGCGAGAGCACGCCGAAGATGCCGATGCTGGCGAAGGCGAGCCCCCACGCGGTGATGCTGCGGTTGCCGCCGGCGAGATCGAGCACCAAGCCGAACACCAGCGGCGCGAGGCAGGCCGAACTGAACCCGATGAAGGAGTACACCGCCATCATCGCGCCGCGCGTGTCGGGAGGAGCCGACGCGATCGCGCCGGACGTGAGCGCGGCGGAGTCTCCCAGCATGAGGCCGTAGTGCAGGCACATGAGGAGGAACACCGCCACCCACGGCAGCGCCGCGGTGTAGCCCAGCACGCAGGCGAGGAGCCCGGACGCGGTCATGAAGATGAAGATCACGCGCGTGCGGCCGAAGCGGATGGCGATCTCGTTGCCGGACACGCTCATCACCGGTCCCAGCATGTTGATGCCCGCGGCGAGCGTGGCCGCGCCAATCAGCATCGGCGCGTCGGCCGGCTGCAGCGTGGCGGTGAAGACCAGGAACGCCACCATCCACGAGCGCACGCCGAACAGCTCGTAGTTGTGCGCCGAGTAGCCGATGATGTAGGGCAGCGTTTTCCGATTCTTCACCACCGGCCGGAAATCGAGCAGCGCGGGCGCCGGCACGCCCGCCGCTCGCGTGCGGCCGCGCGGCATGCCGAGAGCGACCAGCAGCGCCGCGATCACCGGCCCGGCCGCGCCGTAGGCAAACGCCGTCTGCCAGCCCCAGGCCGCGCCGATCCAGCCGCAGAACAGGATGGACAACGTCGAGCCGACGCCGAAGCTTGCCGTGTAGAACCCGACCGCGCGCGACTGCACCCGCCCCTCGAGCTGGTCGGCCAGCATCTTGAGCCCCGGCATGTAGCTGCCGCCCAGCCCGGCGCCGATCAGAAACTGGAAAAAGAGCGCACTCCACAGCCCCTGCGCGAACAGCATGAAGCCCGCCGCGCCGGCGATCGACAGCGCGCAGGCGAAGACATAGACCCGGCGCGCATCCACCCGGTCGGTCAGGCTGGTGAGGGCCGGCGTCACCGAGATGTAACCGGCGTAATAAATGCCGCCGATCAGCCCGGCCGCGGAATTGGTCAGCCCCCACTCCCCCTGCAGCCTCGGCAACAGCGTGGTGTAGGTGGCGAAGCCGGTCATGCAGAAAATTTCCGCCACGCACATCAGCAGCGTCAACTGCACCGGCGACAGCCGCGGAGCGCTCATCCAGGACCCGAAACCCGATTAGCCGCCGATGAACGCCGATACACGCCGATCACATTCACTTGATATGCGGCTGATCACGGGATTCAGTCCGCCGATGGACATTGGCCTGCTCATCTTCCTGGTTTCTGTTTTTCGGGGCGGCACCGAAAACCTTCATTGAATTGTTTCTATCTTATCGGCGTTCATCGGCGTTCATCGGCGGTTGCAATGCTTTTCAAATCGCGCCCGCCTTCTTCAGCAGTTCCGCGAACGCCTCCGCCATCCGGCGATAACCCCTGGCATTGGGGTGTATCGTGTCGGACTTCTGGTCCGCCCGGTAGAGCACGTCGGTGACGATCTTGCCCTCGTAGGGAATGTTGAATTCCCTGGCCAGATCCTCGTAGAACTCCGGCGCGCTGGTGATGAGCGCGGGCTTGGGCACGCCGAACAGCACCACCGAGATGCCGCGCGCCTGGATGGCCTGGATGATCTTGCGCAGGTTGTCCTTGATCTGCGCCTCATCCACCTTGCGCAACATGTCGTTGCCGCCGAGGCCCACGATCATGAGGGCCGGCCGGTGCTCCTCGATCACGCTCTCCAGCCGCGCGAGGCCGCCGCTGGTCATCTCGCCGGGCACGCCCTCGCGCACGACCTTGCGGCCGATGATCTGCCCCAGCACGACGGGATAGCTTTCGGCCTCGGTGGCGCCGGTGCCGTGGGTCAGGCTGTCGCCGAAGGCGACGATGACGTCGTTCGGCCCGAGCGGCGACACGCTCGGCACCTTCGGGCCACAGCTCGCGGTCACGGCAACCAGAAGCAGCGTCAGGGCGAGGCGAGCCGCGATCCCTGTTTCAGCTGCGCGAGCTGTGATCATGAAAACACTCCGTATATCGGTCCGATCAGGAAACGCGGCGCCTGTGCGGAAATGCCATTCTAGCAACAGTGCTCGCCGCGTTCCGCCGGCCGGTCAAGACTTGCCGCCGCGTTTCCTGAGGTCGCGCAGGATCTCGCGCGCCGCATTGTGCCCCGGCAGCCCCGACACGCCGCCGCCCGGGTGCGTGCCGGCGCCGCACAGGTAGAGCCCGGCGATCGGCGTGCGGTAATCGGCGTGCCCCAGCACCGGGCGCGCGCTCCACACCTGGTCGAGCGTCAGCGCGCCGTGGAAGATGTCGCCGCCGACGAGCCCGAACTCGCGCTCGAGATCGAGCGGCGACAGGATACGGCGGCCGAGCACCGAAGCCTTGAAGTTGGGCGCGTAGCGTGTAACGGTGTCGATCACCAGGTCGGCCGCCGGCTCGCGGATTTCGCCCCAGTCGAGCCCCTTGGGCAGGTCGTAGGCGAAATGCTGGCAAAACAGGCTCGCCACGTGCTTGCCGGGCGGCGCGAGCGAGGAATCCACCGTCGAGGGAATCAGCATCTCGATGACCGGCGCGCGCGAGCAGCCCAGGGTGCGCGCGTCGAAATAGGCCTGCTCCATGTAGGCGAGCGACGGGCCGATGATGATGCCCGACTGGTGGTGCGCCTGCAGGTGCCGCCCGGGCAGGCAGTCGAAATCCGGCAACTCGGACAGCGCCACGTTCATGCGGAACGTCGCGGAGCCGCACTTGTAGCCGCGGATGCGTTGCGCGAA
The DNA here is from genome assembly GCA_964433375.1 of uncultured Streptomycetaceae bacterium. Classification (GTDB taxonomy): domain Bacteria; phylum Pseudomonadota; class Gammaproteobacteria; order Burkholderiales; family SG8-41; genus SG8-41. Next base: position 2,578 of record CAYSRR010000099.1, on the reverse strand, counting down.
ATCGGCGTCGAGCGACTGCTCGCCGACGAGCCCGAGGAACAGCAGCCGGGGATTGATGGCGCCGACCACGAAGCGCGCGTCGATCATGGACCCGTCGGCGAGCTGCACGCCCTGCGCGCCGCGGTCGTCCACGCACACCTTGCTCACCTCGCAATCGACCGTGATCTCGACGCCGCGGCGCTCGGCCTCCCTCGCCATCGCCTGCGTGATCGCGCCCATGCCGCCGACCGCGTGACCCCACGCGCCGCGCCGGCCGTTGACCTCGCCGATCACGTGGTGCAGCAGAACGTAGGCGGAGCCCGGCGCGTAGGGCGTCGCGTAGTTGCCGACGATCGCGTCGAAGCCGAACGCCGCCTTCAGCGGCGCGGACTCGAACCAGGTGTCGAGCAGGTCGCCCGCGCTCTTGGTCATGAGATCGAAGAAATCCCGGCGCACGGCCATACCGGCCTTGCGCAGGCGATGGACGTTGCGCAGCGCGGCCCAGACGTCGCGCGCGCCGCCGCCGACGTTGGGCGGGGTCTCGAGCATCATTTCGCGCAGCACGCCGCCGGCGCGCTCCAGCATCGCGTAATAGTCGGGCAGCCGCTCGGCGTCGCGCGCGGAGTAGCGCCCGACTTCGGTCTGGGTCTGGCCGAGGGAGTTGCCGATCTTGAGGTACGAATTGCCGGCGAGCGGCAGGAAATTCGCGATCGGCCGCTCGAGGATCTTCAGCCCATGCTCGGCGAGCCGCAAATCACGGATCACCTTGGGATGCAGCAGGCTCACCGTGTAGGCGGCGGCGGAATTGCGAAAGCCGGGGAAGAATTCCTCCGTGACCGCCGCGCCGCCGACCACCGGCCGGCGCTCGAGCACCCTCACCTTGTAGCCGGCGCCGGCGAGATAGCAGGCGCAGGTCAGCCCGTTGTGACCGCCTCCGACGATGAGCGCGTCGTACGGTTTGGAATTTGACATGCTGGGCGCCAGGCTCCGTCCGAGTTGGAGAATCGAGATGACCCGAAGCGGACTTTACACGTCCGGACCCAAACTTGCGCGCCGGCCTATATTCGATTCACGAGCAGTCCCCTCGCTCCAGCCTCGCCGCTTGCTCTCTGAGCAATAGGGTATCCGCGAATAACAGTACCGTGCACAAGGCGCAGGCCGATGTTCACATAGCCACCCTGCGTTTGAAAATCACAGTCGGGCATTAGTCGCCGACTGGAAGATCCATGCCCACGTCCCGTTCGCGCGCGCGCGCGAGCAGCCCCGCGCCGACGTAGATGTCCTGGACCGCCATGCCGTGCGACTCATAGAGCGTGATGTCCTCGCGGGCGCTTCTTCCCGGCACCCGCCCCACGATGACCTCTCCCAGTTCAGGCAGCGTGTTCCAGTCCAGGAACCCCTTTTCCACGAGCGGCAGCAGGTCCCCGCATTCATTGCGCGCGGTGCCGCGGGCGTCTACGACGATCGTCGCACACCGCTTGACCGCCGCCTCGTCTATTTCGCACCGGATGAGCGAATTGGACCCCGCCGCATTGACGTGCTGGCCGGGTTCGAGCCATTCGCCCAGGAGAACGGGCGTCACGGCCTTGGTGACGACGTTGACGATATCGGCGCCGCGGACGGCGTCCTCGGCGCGCGCCACAGCGCTCACTGCTATGCCCAGTCGCGACGACATCGTTTCGCAGAAGCGCCGAGCGCGCTCGGCGCTGCGGCTATAGACTCGGGCCTCGCGAATGGCGCGCACGTTGCACACCGCCTCCAGTTGGCCGATCGCCTGCTTGCCCGCGCCGATCATGCCGACCACCGCAGCGTCTTGGCGCGCAAGGTAGCGAGTAGCGACCCCGCTCGCTGCACCGGTCCGCATCATGCCGAGGTAGCTGCCCTCGATCATGGCTTCGAGTTTGCCGCTTTCGGTGCCAAACATCTGCACGAAATAGCGGGTGCCTTTGCCCCTCGCGGCGTAGTAGGCTTTGAACCCGATGAGTTTCAACTCCGGCGCCGCCGCTTCCATCATGTGTAGCGTGCCTGCCGGGATGTGAGCGCGAACCCGAGGCACATCGACCGCTCGCCCCAATGCACGGTCCTTCAGCGATCTCTCAACCATGTCCAGCGCAAGCGGCATGGTCAGCAGTCGCTCGACATCACTTTCCCGGAGATAACGAACCATCGTTTGCCGTCCCGCTCCCGATTTCGCGTCTGCGGCCTAAAGCGTTTCCGTCAGCCAGTCGGCGACATAGTCGACGCCGACCTGGCGGTTGTCGACGTGACAGTGCTCCGCCCCGCCTTCTTCCGCCGTGAAAAGCTTCACTTCCTTGATCTTCGAGCCGGCCGCGTCGCAGAGCTTCTGCGCGTCCGACGGGAACGCCAGTCGATCGTTGACGCCGTGCGTGATCAGCAGCGGGCAGGTGATGTTTTTCGCGCAATCGACGAGCGTGAAGCGCTTGACCGCCTCGACCGCCTCGGTCATGTCCTTCACCCCGAGCACCCACGGCAGCTGGAACGGCGACTGCGAGGTCTTCTTCGGGTCGGTCTCGATCAGCCGCTTGCGCTCAATCTGCTTGGCATGAATGTCCCATGCGACCGTGCCGAGCACCACGCA
>CAYSRR010000098.1:0-9677 GCA_964433375.1 uncultured Streptomycetaceae bacterium | reverse complement strand
GCGCGGCATGATCCGCCAGCACCAGTTCGACAAAGTCGAGCTGGTGCAGATCGCGCATCCCCCGAAATCGTACGATCTGCTGGAGGAATTGACGTCGCACGCCGAGGCCATCCTCAAGCGCCTCGACCTGCCGTATCGCACGGTCACGCTGTGCACGGGCGACATGGGGTTCTCCGCCGCCAAGACCTACGATATCGAGGTCTGGCTGCCGGGGCAGAAGGCCTACCGCGAAATCTCCTCGTGCAGCAACTTCGAGGCGTTCCAGGCGCGCCGCATGCAGGCGCGCTTCCGCAACGAGAAGCACAAGACCGAGTTCGTCCACACGCTGAACGGCTCGGGGCTCGCTGTCGGGCGCACCCTCGTCGCAATACTCGAGAATTACCAGAACGCGGACGGCAGCGTTTCGATTCCGGAAGCGCTCCGGTCCTACATGGGAGGCGCCACTGCGCTCGATCCCGGCTAGGCGCGGCGTCGCGGCGCTGTTAAAATCGCGCCTTCCCGCGGAGAGGTGGCAGAGTGGTTGAACGCGCCGGTCTCGAAAACCGGAATACGCGCAAGCGTATCGTGGGTTCGAATCCCACCCTCTCCGCCACCGAGTTATCCAGCAGTGTTGTTGGTAGAAAACGACCCTGGCGGTCGTTTTTTTATTGGCTGGCAGGTTTTTTCCTGGCGCAGGCCGCGGCGCCGGCCGCCGCGCAAAGCCAGCTCGCTCCCGAAGTCGAGACCTTCATCGTCGAGATGGTGCAGAAGCACCAGTTCGAGGGCGACGCATTACGCAAGTTGTTCGCGCAGGCGCAGTCGCGGCCGGCCATCCTGCGCGCGATCTCCGCGCCGGGCACCGCGCGGCCCTGGCACGAGTTCCGCCGGCTGAACGTGGATCCCGTGCGCATCAAGGGCGGCGTCGCGTTCTGGCGCGAGCATGCGGCCACCCTGGAGCGGGCGAACCGGGAATACGGCGTGCCCGAGGAACTCATCGTCGCGACCATCGGCATCGAGACCCTCTACGGGCGCAACACGGGTAGCCACAGGGTCCTCGACGCGCTGACGACGCTGGCTTTCCAGTACCCGCCGCGCGCCGGGCTGTTTCGCTCTCAGCTTGAGGAATACTTGTTGATGCTCCGCGAGACGGGGCTCGACCCGATGAAGGTCCGGGGTTCCTATGCCGGCGCCATCGGCATCCCCCAGTTCCTGCCCGGCAGCTACCGCCGCTACGCGGTGGATTTCGACGGCGACGGCCGGCGCGACCTCATGGGTACGACGGCGGACGCGATCGGTAGCGTGGCGAATTACTACAAGGCGCATGGCTGGCGGCCCGGCGCAGCGGTCGTCGTGCCGGCCCAGGCGGGCGGAGACGCGGATGCCTTGCTGCAGATGGGCATCAAGCCCCAGTTGAAGGTCGTCGAACTGAAGCGCTTCGGCGTGACGCCCACCGCGCCGGTGGAGGAGGGGGCCGAGACTGCCCTGTTCGTGGTGGAGACGGAGACCGGGCCGCGCTATTGGCTGGGGCTCCACAATTTCTACGTGATCACGCGCTACAACCGCAGCATCAACTACGCGCTGGCGGTCCACGAGCTCGCCCAGGAACTGCGGGCGCTGGTCAGGCCGGGAAACTGAGCGTGTTATGAACCTCTAGACGCAGAGGTCGCTAAGGACGCAGTGTTGCGCTGAGGAAGGTTGTTATATTCATTTTCGAGCACTACGTTTTTGCCGTATGAGAGTTGTCCCCGCGTTCCTCGGCGTCCACTGCGCCCTCCGCGTTGAGAGGTCGAGACCACTGGCACGCAAAGTTCATAACAGGTTCTAGGCGGCGGCTTCGGCCGTCTCGTGCCGGAACGCGACGAGGTGGTCGATCTCGAGGCGGATGCCGATTTTTTCGCCGACCGCGTGGTTGTGGTGGCTCGGCACCAGCGACATGACGCGGCCGCCGCCCGGCAGCTGCAGCGTGTAGAGGAATTCGGCGCCGCGGAACGCCTTGTGCAGCACCTGCGCCTGTAGGGGGCTCGCGTCGTCGTGCAGGATGTCGTCGGGACGCAGCAGCACGTCCACCACGGTACCCTGGGGCCAGTCGCCGGGTACGGTCCCCTGGAACACGCCCAGCTCCAGCCGGATCCGGCGTTCCTCCAGCACGGTGCCGGGCAGGAACGCACCCTGCCCGACGAAGTCGGCCACGAACCGGGTCGCGGGCCGGTGGTACAGGTCGTAGGGCGTGCCCCATTGCTCGATGCGGCCGCGACGGATGATGCCGATCTCGTCGGCGATGGCGAACGCGTCGTGCTGGTCGTGCGTCACCAGGATGGCCGTCATGTCCTGTTGCTTGAGAATGTCCCGGACCTCGAGGCCGAGGCGCTCGCGCAGTTCGACGTCCAGGTTGGAGAAAGGCTCGTCGAGCAGCAGCAATGCGGGCTGCGGCGCGATTGCGCGAGCCAGCGCGACCCGCTGCTGCTGGCCGCCCGACAGCTCATGCGGGTAGCGGCTGCCGGCGCGGGCCATGCCGATCATCTCCAGCGTCTCGCCCACGCGCCGGGAGCGCGCCGCGGGTTCGAACTGGCGCAGGCCGAAGCCCACGTTCTCGGCCACCGTGAGGTGGGGAAACAGCGCGTAGTCCTGGAACACCATGCCGACGCGGCGCTTTTCAGGCGGGACGGTGTGGCCGGGACGGCTCACTTCCTCGCCGTTCAGCACGATGCGGCCGGCCGCAATGTTCTCGAATCCGGCAATGCAGCGAAGCGCGGTGGTCTTGCCGCAACCGCTCGGGCCCAGCAGGCAGCCGATTTGGCCGCGGGCGAGTTCGAGCGAGAAATCGTTCAGCACGTGGTGCCCGTTGTAGCCGTGCTGGACGCCGGCGAGTTCAAGGAGCGATGCCATGGGGTGGATTATACAGGGGTAACAAGAAGCATTCGCATTTTCATGGCAGTCATTGCTAGAATGAACCTCTTGTTTATCAGGCGATTATGCAATCGGTAACCCACTCGGCTTGGTATCGGAACTGGAACGTAGTGTCCCTGCTGGCCGGCTTGTCGGCCGGGGTGCTCGCCGTGCCGGTACTGGTCGTGCTGGGCAGCGTGTTCACGCCCAGCGGGGAGGTCTGGGCGCACCTCGTGGCGACCGTGCTGCCGGAGTACGTCACGAACACGCTCTGGCTCATGGCGGGGGTGGGCATCGGTGTGACGGTCATCGGCGTCGCCACCGCCTGGCTGACGACGATGTGCCGCTTTCCGGGCCGCGGCTTGTTCGAGTGGGCGCTGATCCTGCCGCTCGCGGTACCGGCGTACGTGATGGCCTACGCTTATACCGACTTCCTGCAGTTCACCGGGCCGGTACAGACCGCGTTGCGCGCATGGTTCGGCTGGGGGCCGAAGGATTACTGGTTTCCCGACGTGCGTTCGCTCGCCGGCACGTCGGCCATTTTTTCGTTCGTCTTCTATCCCTACGTCTACCTGCTCGCGCGCGCGGCGTTCCTGGAGCAGGCGGCCGGGATGATCGAGGCGGGCCGCAGCCTCGGTTACGGCCCATGGCGGAGTTTTTTCCGCCTGGCGCTGCCGCTTGCCCGGCCGGGCATCGTGGCGGGCGTGGCGCTGGCGTTGATGGAAACGCTCGCGGATTTCGGCACCGTTTCCTATTTCGCGCTGCCGACGTTCACGACCGGTATCTACCGCGCCTGGCTGTCGCTGGGCGATCGGACCGCCGCGGCGCAACTGGCCGCGGCGCTGCTGGGGTTCGTCGCGCTGGTGCTGATCGTGGAGCGCCTGAGCCGCGGGCGGGCGCGTTACGATGACCGTTCCGCGCGCCGCCGCCTCGCGCCGAAGCAACTGCGCAGCATGGCCGCATTTGCCGCGGTGCTGGCCTGCGCGGTGCCCATCCTGGCCGGGTTCGTGCTGCCGGCCGCGATCCTGCTCGAACTGTCGCTGTCCGACGGCGGGCTACAGTTCGGGACGCGTTACATCAACCTGGTGAAGAACAGCGTGTCGTTGTCCGCCATCACGGCGGCGTGCGCCGTGGTGCTGGCCCTGCTGATCGCCTATGCCGCGCGCACGGGCAAGAGCGTCATCGGCTTCGCGGCGCACCGCCTGGCCTCGCTCGGCTACGCCGTTCCCGGGGCGGTCATCGCGATCGGTGTCCTGATCCCGGTGACGCGCCTGGACCACCTGCTGTCGGGCTGGTTGCAGTCCGGATTCGGGATCACGACCGGGCTGATATTCACCGGCGGCATCGCGGCCCTGGTCTATGCCTGCCTCGTGCGCTTCCTGGCGGTTGCCTTGCAGAGCGTCGAGGCCGGGCTGGCCAAGGTCACCCCCAGCATGGATGACGCCGCGCGCAGTCTCGGCACGGGCCCCGCGGGGATCGTGATGCGGGTGCACGCGCCGTTACTGGCGCCGAGCCTCATGATCGCGGCGCTGATGGTCTTCGTGGACGTCATGAAGGAATTGCCGGTCACGTTCATGATGCGGCCTTTCAACTTCGACACGCTCGCGGTGCACGCCTACAACCTGGCGGCCGACGAGCGGCTGGCCGAGCTCGCCGCGCCCGCGCTCACCATCGTGGCGGTGGGCGTGATGCCGCTCATCCTGCTTTCGCGCACCCTCATACGCGCGAGACGGGACGCCGAGCGCAGATAAAAAAACGGGGGGCGGATGCCCCCCGTTTTCTTCCGGAGAATCGGCTTACTTGAAGCCTGAACGGTCCGCGATCTTCTGCGCCGTCGGCTGGTTCCTGCCGATGACGGAGAGGTTCAGGGAATCGGTCTTGAACTGGCCGAGCGCGGCGAGTTCCTTGTTGTCGGGCTTGACCGACGGCACGACCGGCCATTCGTTGTTGCCGTTGGCGAAGTAGTTCTGCGCCGCGTCGCCCGCCAGGTATTCCAGGAACAGCACGGCGGCTTCCCGGTTGGGCGCGTTCTTTGCCACGCCGGCGCCGGAGACGTTGACGTGCGTGCCGCGGTCCTTCTGGTTCGGCAGGACGACGCCGATTTTTTCCGCGACGGCCCTCTCGTCCGGCTTCTTCGACTTCATCAGGCGCACGTAGTAGTAGGTATTGCTGATCGCGAGATCGCATTCGCCGGCCGCGACGCCCTTCAGCTGGTCGGTGTCGCCGCCCTTGGGCGCGCGCGCGAGGTTGGACGCGACCGCCCTGGTCCATTCCTCGGCCTTGGCCTCGCCCAGGTGGTTCACCAGCGAGCTGATGAGCGACAGGTTGTAGACGTGGCCCGCGGAACGGGTGCAGATCCGGCCCTTCCATTTCGGATCGGCGAGGTCCTCGTAGCGGGTGATCTCGCCGGGCTTAACGCGTTCCTTGTTGTAGGCGATCATGCGCGCCCGCATGGAGAAGCCGAACCACAGCCCGTCGGGGTGGCGCAGGGAGGAGGGGATGCGCGATTCCAGCGCTTTCGACCGGACCGGCTGGAACAGCCCCATGTTTTCCGCGCGCCACAGGCGGCCGGCGTCCACCGTGATCAGCACGTCGGCGGGGCCCTTGTCGCCTTCGTTGCGGATGCGCTCGATCAGCGCGTCGTCGCTGCCTTCGATGCGGTTGATCTTGATGCCGGTCTTCTGCGTGAAGCCGGAGTAGAGCGTCTCGTCCGTCTGGTAATGGCGGGCCGAGTAGAGATTGAGAACCTTCTCCTGGGCCTGGCTCGCGGCCGGCAATGCGATCAGGGCGGCAGCCAGCAGGGCGCAGCGGGCGGCCGGATTCAACGTGCTGAACATGGGGGACTCCGTCAGATGAGTGAGGTTAAGAGGCGGTAGCGATCGTAACAATAACCGTTCTCATGTGCAATACAAATGATAACAATTCTTATTATTGACTAATACAAATGAGAATCGTTATCATATAGGCCAGCTAACCAATGAGGAGGTTCATATGAATGCAGTCGTCGTCGGGGCTGACCGCCTGGGCAACATTCCGGAAGCCCTGTCCGCCATGGGGATACACATCGCGCACCACATCAGCGGGCGGCATGCCTCCCACCAGCGCAAGTTGCCCGGCTTGCCCAGGGGCACCCAGCTGCTGATCCTGCTGACGGATTTCCTGGGGCATAACACGATGCGTCATTTTCGCGACGTAGCCCGGGCCAACGCGGTGCCGGTGGTCTGCTGCCGCCGGTCGGCGGTCTGTGTCGCCGAATCCGTGCAACGCTGCCTGGCCCAGCGGGGAAGCTGCCCCGGCCAGACTCGAGCCTAGCAGCCTGTCGGACTTGGCGTGATCAAGGGTCGGTGTGAATGCATGGTCATCACTCCCAGGCACAACGGAGCCGACAGGCTGTAATAAATCGGCTCATCGGCCATGCCTCACAATCACCCCTCCCCTCCGCCTGACGTACCAAGCTCATTTCGGATGACGCCAGCTCGTTACAACCCGCCAGCCCAAGGCGGGCGCGCTTAGCCGCGCCTGGGCCGACTCTGACGGAAGCGGAGTTTCGTGCCCCGCCATGCCGTTTCCCGTACACTGGCAGGGTCAAACTGCGTTGATGGACCGCTATGCTGCGCCTTGCCAGGGAACCTTCTGCGTCCGTCCGCGCGCTGGTTGCGGCCGTGCTGCTCACGGTCGCGGGCTGGGCCCTCGCGCAGGCCACGACGCTCGAAGTGATCCCGCTGCGCTACCGCACCGCGCAGGAAATCATCCCCATCATCCAGCCCATGCTGGCGCGCGAAGGCAGCGTGAGCGGCCTGCAGGGGCAGTTGATCGTGCGGACCACGCCCGCCAATCTCGAGGAAGTCCGGCGCATCCTCGCCAGCATCGACATCGCGCCGCGGCAGCTGCTGATCACGGTCCGGCAGGACGCGGACGCCGACCGTAGTCGCAGCAGCGCGCAGGTGTCGGGCAGCGTGGGAGGCGAGCACGGCCGCGTGACCGTGCCGCCGGCGTCCCGCAACGAGCGCGGCGGCAACGTCGTCATCCGCGAAGGCGACGACCACCTGCGCGCGAACGTGGTGGAGGGACGCAGCGTGGAAAGCGACCGCAATACCCAGTCGGTGCGGGTGATGGAAGGGCGGGAGGCTTACGTCAGCACCGGGCAGTCCGTGCCCGTGCGCGAGCGGCAGGTGCGCCGTGTCGTGATCAACGGCCAGCTCGTGGAGCAGGTCGTCGACGGCACGCAGTACCGCGATGTCGCCACCGGCTTCTACGTGTTGCCGCGGCTCGCGGGTGACCGCGTCACGCTCGACATCAGCCCGCAGCGGGAATCGCTGTCCCGGCGGGTGCCCGGAGGCGTGAACGTGCAGAGCGTGGTGACGACCGTCTCCGGCCGGCTGGGAGAGTGGATGGAAATCGGCGGCATCGGCCAGGACGCCAGCGGGCAGCAGTCGGTCTTGCTGGGACGCTCATCGAGCTCGGTGCGCGACAGCCGCCGGGTGCTGGTGAAGGTCGACGAAGTACGTTAATCCGGTGCGTTAGTTCGGTGCGCTGAGCCGCGGTATCATTCGCGGCGTGACGGAACTGGACAGGCTATTTTCCGCGTCGGGCCCGCTGGCGCGGGTCATGCGAGGCTTTCGCGAGCGCCCGTTCCAGCTGGAAATGGCGCACGCGGTGGCCGCAACGATAGCCGGTCAGGGCCGGCTGGTCGCCGAGGCCGGCACCGGCACCGGCAAGACCGTCGCTTACCTCGTGCCGGCGCTGCTGTCGGGCGGCAAGGTCATCCTGTCCACCGGCACCAAGACGCTGCAGGACCAGCTCTTCGATCGCGACATCCCCGCCGTGCGCGAGGCGCTGGACGTCCCGGTGACGGTGGCCCTGCTCAAGGGGCGGGCCAATTACGTCTGCCATTACCATCTCGAGCGCGCGCTGAACGATGGGCGGCTGCTGCCGTCGCTGGACCAGGCTCACCACCTCGCGGAGATCGCGAGCTTCGCGCGCGTCACGACCACCGGCGACAAGGCCGATTGCGCCTCGGTCCCGGAGGGCGCAGTCGCGTGGATTCATGCGACTTCCACGCGCGAGAACTGCCTCGGCTCCGCCTGTTCGCACTACGAAAAATGCTTCGTCATGGAGGCGCGCCGCAAGGCGCTGGCGGCCGACGTGGTGGTGGTCAACCATCATCTGTTCTTCGCCGACCTGGCGCTGCGCGACGAAGGCGTCGCCGAGCTGCTGCCGGCAGCCAACACGGTGATCTTCGACGAGGCGCACCAGCTGCCCGATACCGCGACCCTGTTCTTCAGCGAGAGCCTCTCGACCGTGCAACTGACCGGGCTGGCGCGCGACGCGCGGCTCGAAGGCGCTGCAGCAGCCAAGGACCATGCCCTATTGCCCAAGGCAGCCGATGCGCTCGACAAGGCCGCGCGCGATCTGCGGCTCGCCTTCCGCCAGGAGAACGGGCGGTTGCCCCTGCGCGCGCTCGAGGGCGACCGGGATTTCGCGTCGGGGCTCGACGCCGTGCTGGCCGGGCTCGACCGGCTCGCCGGCGAGCTGAAGGGGCAGGCCGAGCGCAGCGAAGGACTCAAGCGCTGCTGGCAGCGCGCGCTGACGCTGGCGGAGGGCTACGAGCGCTGGCGCAGCGGCACGGACGAGGCGCGCGTGAAATGGGCCGAGCTCTTCCGCCATTCGCTGCACCTCAATTCGACGCCGCTTTCGATCGCGGGAATCTTCGGGGCCCGGCTCGAGGAGAGCGCGCGGGCGTGGATATTCACTTCGGCGACGCTCTCGGTCAACCGCGATTTCGGGCACTACTGCGGCCAGATGGGGCTCACGGATGCGCGCACCGAGAGCTGGGACAGCCCTTATGATTTTGCGAGCCAGGCCTTGCTGTACATCCCGGAGCGGCTGCCGGACCCGAACACCCCGGAGCACACCGAGGCCGTGGTGGACGCGGCGCTGCCGGTCATCGAGGCGGCGGGCGGCGGAGCCTTCCTGCTGTTCACCAGCCTGCGGGCGATGCGCCGGGGCTACGAGAGGCTGAGCGGGGCCTTCGAGGCGCGCGGGCTGGACTACCCGCTGCTCGTGCAGGGGGAGGGCTCGCGTTCCGAGATGCTGGTGCGCTTCCGCGACCTCGGCAACGCGGTGCTGGTGGGCAGCCACTCGTTCTGGGAAGGCGTGGACGTGCGCGGCGAGGCGCTGTCGCTGGTCGTGATCGACAAGCTGCCGTTCGCCCCGCCCGATGACCCAGTGCTGTCCGCGCGGATCGACCGGATGAATCGCGAGGGACGCAACGCTTTCTTCGAATACCAGTTGCCCGAGGCGGTGATCACGCTGAAGCAGGGCGCGGGCCGGCTGATACGGGACGAGACCGACCGCGGCGTGCTCATGATCTGCGACCCGCGGTTGATCGGACGCAGTTACGGCAAGCGCATCCTCGCGAGCCTGCCGCCCATGAAGCTGGTGCGTGACGCGAAGCAGGCGGCGTCGTTCTTTCCCGGGCGGGCCAGGGCGCGATCCACGGCCAGGCCGGCACCGGCAGCGCCAGCCAGAAAACGATGACTCACGCTTTCAGGCGGGTTCCGCCCAGAGATCGTGCTCGCCTGCGCGGGTGACTCGCACCCTGGCGAAGTCGCCGGCCTTGAGCCCGGCGGCCGGCTTGACGTGGACCACGCCGTCGATCTCGGGGGCATCGGCGCTCGAGCGCGCGATCGCGCCGCTGGCGCCGGCTTCGTCCACCAGCACGGTGAGTGTTTTCCCGACTTTGCGCGCCAGCCGCTGCCGGCTGATTTTTTCCTGCAGCTTCATGAAGCGCGCGCGGCGCTCTTCCTTCA
>CAYSRR010000097.1:9004-9719 GCA_964433375.1 uncultured Streptomycetaceae bacterium | reverse complement strand
TCGACCGCTGGCGCTACCTGGGCACCGTCAGATCGGAATCGGAACTCTCCGAGCTCGCCGGGGAACGGCGGCAGCCCGTGTTCGACCTCGATACCTACAAGATCCTCGCGCGCTTCTTCGCGAGCTCGCGCCGGGATTACCAGGTCGTCGAGCTGGCGGCCTGAGGCGCAGCGCCACGGGATTAGAATATTCCCCGATGAAACCTGGCCAGCAGGAGACCGAAGCACGCATCGACCTCGTCGCGGCGCTGCGCTGGGCCGACCGGCTCGGGTTCGGCGAGGGCATCTGCAACCACTTCAGCCTGGAGATACCGGGACGCCCCGGCCATTTCCTGATCAATCCGCAGGGCCTGCACTGGTCGGAAGTGACGCCGGCGGACCTCGTCGTCGTGGATGCCACCGGCCGCGTCGTCGAGGGCCGGCACCGCGTCGAGCCCACCGCCTTCTTCATCCACGGCGCCATGCACCGCTCGAAGCCGTCGGCCCGGTGCGTGCTGCATACCCACATGCCGTACGCCACGGCGCTCACCGTGGTGCACGACGGCCGGCTCGAATGGGCAAGCCAGAACTCGCTCAAGTTCCACGGGCGCGTCGCCTACGACGACCACTACAACGGGCTCGCGCTGGATGAGGCGGAAGGCAACCGCCTATGCGCCCAGGCGCGGGAAGCCGACGTGCTGTTCCTCGCCAACCACGGCGTGATCGTGTGTGGGCCG
>CAYSRR010000097.1:0-8994 GCA_964433375.1 uncultured Streptomycetaceae bacterium | reverse complement strand
CGATGATCTCTACTACCTGGAGCGCGCCTGCATGCTGCAGGTGCTGGCGATGGGCACCGGCAAGCCGCTGCGCATCGTGCCCGAGCGCGTCGCCGGGCTGACCGCCGAGCAGATGGCGCAGGACGGCGAGCAGACCGAGCTGCACTTCGCCGCGATCAAGCGCATGCTCGACCGTGACCAGCCGGGCTGGTCACGAACCGAGTGATTCAGTAATTGAGTAATTGAGTGATTCAAACGATCCGCAGCCGGGCGACTTAGTCACCTAGTCGCTTAATCACCCAATCACTAATGTACGACCAGCGGCTGGTCGAGCAGGATATCGAAGCTGCCGAGGAAATCGTCCACGCGCTCGACCGAGGCGTCCTCGGCGACGGCGTCCTGGAGCGACTGCTTGAAGCGGTCCGCAACGTCGCCCTGGAAGAACGTCCCGCGCTGGCTGCGCTTGTCCACCAGCTCGTAGCCGTGCTGTCCGGGATATTCCACCACGTAGTAGTTGTCGCTCGCGTAGATGATGTTCATGCGCGCCTCCAGTCGGTCGCTTGCCCCATTTCCTTTAATGCACCACTCGTTCAAATGCTGACAGAGATTGGACCGGCGTCCCGTGACGCAATTCACGGGATCGCCGCTTGTTACCGCTTGTTACAGATATGGGGCCCGAAAGGCCCGATTCAAGACAAAAACCCAATCTCAGCCACAGAGAACACAGAGTGCACAGAGAAAACCAAATACCCGTATATCAAGTAGGTTTTTCAACCTCTGTGTTCTCTGTGATCTCTGTGGCAAGTTTTGGTTTCAGGCGCGGCGGAACTGGCTCAGTGCGATGCCGGAGAGGATCAGGAGCAGCCCGGTATAGGCATGGGCGCCGGGCGCTTCGCCCAGCAGCATCACACCGAGAAACAGCGCGATGACCGGGATGCAGTAGTTCACGAGCGACATGAAGGTCGGCCCGGCCGAGCCGATCAGTGCCAGATAGACCAGGGTAGCCAGCGCCGTGGGGCCGATGCCGATCCAGATGAGGGCGTAAACCGAGCCGCGGCTGGGCGCGAGGTTCCACGGCTGGTCGATCACCAGCGCGACCGGGAGGGAAATCGCGGCCGCCACCGTGATGATGGCGGCGGCGGCCACCATCACGTCGCCTTTCAGGATCACCCGCGTCATGACGCTGTTCGCGGAATAGCACAATGCGCCGGCCAATACGGACAACTGCGCCAGGATCTGTACGGCCGAGCCCCCGAGTCCGGCCAGCGCCGCCGGGCCGATCAGCACCACGATGCCCAGGAAACCCAGCAGGAAGCCGGCGACGCGGTTGGCGGCCATGCGCTCGCCGGCGACGTGGAAGTGGGCGAGCAGCAGCGTCGCCAGGGGCATGATCGCCATCAGGATGCCGGCGAGCGCGCTGTCGATGACGGTCTGCCCCGACGTGATGAACCAGAACGGCAGGCAGTTGCCCACCAGCGCCAGCGCGAGATACGGCAACCAGGCGCGGCCGAACGGCGGGAAGCGGTAACCCATCGCCCTCACGACGGCGACGAGTATGACCGCGCCGATCACGAGCCGCGCAGCCACCAGCGTCGCCGGCGGCACCGTGTCGACGGCCAGTTTCACGAACATGAAGTTCGACCCCCACAACGCGGACAGCGCCGCGAGGAGCGCCCAGTCCTTCAGACTGCGGGGAGTCACCTAGATAAACCTCTCACCGCGGAGGACGCAGGGGACGCGGAGGGATGTAAGGTTTCTCAAATGGGAACAGCGAAGCGCAAAAGTGGCAATCTTACCCCAGGCAGCGCACCGTTCAGGCGCCGTCATTATGGGGCAAGCGAGCGGGGCCGGGACCGGAAGCGGGTGCCTTGGCCTGTCGCAGTCCGATTGTCCGGATTACCTCCGCGTCCTCGGCGTCCTCGGCGGTTGGAGGTGTCCTTACACGACGCGGAACATCGCCATCATGCCGCCCGCCTGGTGCGCGAGGATGTGGCAGTGGAACATCCAGTCGCCCGGGTTGTCGGCGACGAAGGCGATGTCCACCGCCTCGCGCGGCCCCATCAGCACCGTGTCGCGCCATTCCCGGTGCCGGGTCGGTTTTCCGTCCCGCGCGATCACCCGGAACGAATGCCCGTGCAGGTGGATCGGGTGCGGCCACGCCGTGTCGTTCTTCATCGCGAGCACGTAGTGGCCGTCGCGCTTCAGGGTGAGCATCGGGTCGTGCACGTGCTCCTTCACGGCAACGCCGTTGACCGTCCAGGCAAGGTGGTGTTGCTTTACCAGCGCCATCAGCGGCACGCGTTTGCCCTCGTACTCGACCTCGCGGATCGTGCCCATTGCGCCGCCCTGGAACACGATCTCGTGCCTTTGCGCGCGCGCCGGGTCGGGCTCCGGCAACGGGTTGGGCGCGAGCGCGACCGGCGCGGCGGACGGCCGCTCGCGCAACGGCGGCTCGTCGCGATACGCCATCGTGATCAGGTTCGACTCGATGCGCGGGTTGTACTCGTCGGTCACCGCGACGCTCGAGTCCGGCCGCCCCATGCAGTCGAGGATGACGTCCGCGCGCATGCCCGGGCCCAGCTCGACCAGCCCGCGCGCCGGCGCGTGCGGCTCGACCGGCTGGCCGTCGAGCGCGATCACGCGCGGTTCGTGGCCACTGAAGCGCAGCAGGAAAATGCGCGCGACGGCGGTGTTCACGAGGCGCAGGCGGATGCGCTCGCCGCTGCGCACCTCGAACACGCCGTCCTTCAGCGTGAACCGTCCGTTGATCGTCACCGTGTTGCCGATGCGGCCGGCGTGGGTCAGGTCGAAGAAGTTTTCGAAATCCTCGCGCAGCGAGGCGTCCGGGTTGAGCCGCCAGTCCGACAGCACCCAGGTCACGTCGCGGTCGACCTCGACCGGCTTGCGCTCCTCGACGATCAGCACCCCGTAGAGCCCGCGCGCCACCTGCTCGTAGCTCGCGAGATGGGGGTGGTACCAATAAGTACCGGCATCGGGCAACGGGAACTCGTAGGCGAACTCGCCGCCGGGCGCGATCGGCGGCTGCGTGAGATGCGGCACGCCGTCCATGCGGTTCGGCACGCGCAGCCCGTGCCAGTGCACGGTGGTCGGCTGCGGCAGGCGGTTGGCGACCACGATGCGCGCCGTTTCCCCCTGGCGAAAGCGCAGCTCCGGCGCCGGCACCGCGCCGTTGTAGCTCCACACCCCGGTCCGCGGGTATTCGGCGGGGACGATCTGCTGGCTCGCGACGCCCGCGGTCAGCGTCACCGTCGCCGCGCGCGCCGGCGCGCACCATCGCGCCGCCGCCAGAGCGGCGAGACTCTTCAACGCAACGCGGCGGGTGACTTTCATCGGCAGGGCCCCAAGCATATCATCGGCATGCCGCCATGCCCGACGGCCCTGCAAACCGGCCGGTAGCGCATGGAAGCAGAAGACGGGTAAGCTGTGGCCGGGGAATTGCGTGTTGCAAAGGAGGATACATGTTCAAGCACATCCTGATGCCTACCGATGGGTCCGAGCACTCCGAGAGGGCCATCGAGCGCGGCATCGAGCTGGCGAAGCTCTGCGGCGCCAAGGTCACCGGAATCCACGTCCTGGTGGATTACCGGATACTGATCGCGGCCGACGGCATGATGCCCTCGGGCATCGAAGAGAACATGGACGCGCAGGCCCGCGAGCAGGCCACGCGCTTCCTGACCTTCGTGCAAAGGGCTGCGGACGCGGCCGGGGTGCCATGCGACACCCTGATCGCGGAGGGCCGGCATCCCTATGACGCGATCGTGGATGCCGCCAACGAGCGCGGCTGCGACCTCATCGTGATGACCTCGCGCCATCGCACGGGGCTGGCGTCGCTGATCATGGGCAGCGAGGCAAGCCGGGTGCTGCACCGGGCCTCGATTCCGGTGCTGACGTTCCGCGCGCTGATGAGCGCCGACCACCCCGACAAGACATCGCCGGAACCGTAAGCCGATGCGGAGGATCGGCGGCAAATTGATCCGCTCTTCTTGGCGCCTTGGCGCCTTTGCGGCCAATTCCTACAAGGCGAAGTCGAGCGCGCCGAAGTCCTTCACTTTCTCCGCTTCCGCGAGCTGCGCGAACAGCCGCTCCGCTTTCGCCCGGTCCTTGTGCGCCGTGAGCTTGAGGAACTTGTCGCGCAGCTCGTCGCGCGTAAGCGGCATCGTCGGCGTGCCCTTGAAGTCGTGCCCCTCGATCGACAGTTCCCCGCCGTTCTTCAGCTTGAGCGTCAGGCGGCAGGACTGCGAGAAATAGCCCGAGGCATCCTTCGGCAATTCGACTTTCGCGCCCTTGCACAGCGCGCGGATTTTCGCGTCGTTCAGCGTGGCCTCGGAGAAGCTGCGCGGGTCGAGCGGGTCCCTGTAGAACGCCATTGCCACGCAAAACGGCACGCTGTACTGCATCATCGTCAGGTCCTGCGGCTCGAGGATCGCGTGCTGGCTCACCGTCTTCTCGTTGGCGGTGATGGCTATACTCTCGATGTCGTCCCCCGACAGCTTGTGCTTCTCCTTCAGCTCGAGCGCCAGCGTCACCGGCACCTGCGCGGTCGAGTGGCAGGCGTAACGCTTGATCTTGTTCTTCATCGTGTGCCAAACGGTGCCGAAGTCCTTCGTGAGCCGCGAGGGATCGCCGCCGTTGCAGTAGACGTTGAGAAAGCCGAACTTGCCCTCGAACACGCCCGCCGGGCCGGTATAGCCGTCGCGCGCCAGCACCGCCGCCATGAACCCGGCCTCGGCGGCGCGCCCCAGGTGCAGGCGCTTCACCATGCCTCCCGTTTTCGAGAACTCCATGAGCCCGGCGCTGGTCGAGCCGGCGATGCCGAACGCGTGCGCCATCTGCGCGGCGTCGATGTCGAACATCCGGCCGATCACCACCGCGGTACCGAACGGCCCCACCACGCCCGGCGAATGAAAGCCGTTTTTCTCGACCGCGTGCTTCGCCGCGTCGCCGATGCGGTAGAGCGCCTCGTAGCCGGCGACGACCGCGGTGAGCAGCGCCCTGCCGTCCATCTTGCGGCCCTGCGCCGGCGCGAGCCCCGGCACGGCCAGCGCGGCGCTGGGATGGATGCCGACGCTCGGCTCGCACAGGCAGTCGAGTTCGAAGGCGTGCGCCGCCGCGCCGTTGGTCAGGCACGCGAACGGCGCGCGCACCTTCAACGGCGTGCCGAGCACGCTGCACTCGCCCGGCGCGCTGTTGCGTTTGGCGTAATCGGCGACCGTCCGGCTCCACGGCATCTGCGAGCCGTAGACGCACGCCGCCACCGTGTCGATCACGCAGTCCTTCGCCCGCTCGATCACTTCGGGCGGGATGCGGTCCCAGGAAAGTCCAACGGCGAATTCGGCGAGCTGGTGCGCGGCGGTGGTCATGTTTCGGTCCTGTCCGTAAAGTGAATACCCGGTTGCCGGGAGAATGCGCATTATGTCCCGCGCACGGAAAAATTCCAGTGCCGCCCGGCAAGCAGAATGGGCAGAGTCCACATGACGGTATGTTAAAATCGGTTTTAACAGTGGTTCCCGTCACCATGGCGCTCTCCCCGCTCACCGCTCTCTCCCCCCTCGACGGCCGCTACCACGGAAAGCTCACTCCGCTACGCGAGGCGTTCAGCGAGCTGGCTCTCATCCGGCAGCGCGTGCGGGTGGAAATCGAATGGCTCAAGGCGCTCGCCGCGAGTCCCGCGATCCCGGAAGTCCCGCCGTTCTCGCCCCCCACGCTGGCGCAGCTCGACGAGGTGGCCGCCAGGTTTTCCGAGGCCGACGGCGAGGCGGTGAAGAAAATCGAAGCGAAGACCAACCACGACGTCAAGGCGGTCGAGTACTTCCTGCGCGAGAAGCTCGCGGGCAACAAGGAAGTGACGAAGGTCGCCGAGTTCATCCACTTCGCCTGCACCTCCGAGGACATCAACAACCTCGCCCACGCGCTGATGCTGCAGCACGCGCGCGACAAGGCGCTGCTGCCGGCGCTCGACCACATCGTCGAGAAGCTGGCGGGCCTCGCCCAGGAACTGGCCGACTGCCCGATGCTCGCGCGCACCCACGGGCAGCCCGCGAGCCCGACCACGATGGGCAAGGAGCTCATCAACGTCGCCCACCGTCTGGGACGCGCGCGCGCGGCGATCGCCGGCGTGAAGCTGACGGGCAAGTTCAACGGCGCGGTCGGCAACTACAACGCGCACCTCGCCGCCTACCCCGCGGTGGACTGGGAGAAACTGGCGCGCGGCCTGGTCGAGGGCTTCGGCCTGGAATTCAATCCCTACACCATCCAGATCGAGCCGCACGACTCGATCGCGGAGCTGTTCGACGCCTGCGCCCGGGCCAATACCGTGCTGATCGACCTCGACCGCGACGCGTGGGGCTACATCTCGCTCGGCTACTTCAGGCAGAGGGTGAAGGAAGGCGAAGTCGGCTCTTCCGTCATGCCGCACAAGGTGAACCCGATCGATTTCGAGAACTCGGAAGGCAACCTCGGCGTCGCCAACGCGCTGTTGAAGCACATGAGCGAGAAGCTGCCGGTCTCGCGCTGGCAGCGCGATCTCACCGACTCCACCGTGCTGCGCAACATGGGGGTCGCGCTGGGGCACGCCCTGCTCGGCTACGATTCCTGCCTGCGCGGCCTCGCCAGACTCGAAGCCGACCGCGGCCGCATGGCGGAAGACCTCGACGCCAACTGGGAGGTGCTGGCCGAGCCGATCCAGACCGTGATGCGGCGCTACGGCCTCACCGGCGGCTACGAAAAGCTGAAGGACCTGACGCGCGGCAAGGAAGGCATCACGCGCGACACGCTGCACGCCCTCATCAAGGAGCTCGCCATTCCGGACGCGGAGAAGAAACGGCTGCTCGCGTTGACGCCCGCCACCTACATCGGCAAGGCCGCCGAGCTCGCGAAGCGCATCTGACGGCGGCCACGCGTTCCGTTTCTTCGTTCACGGCGCCCGGCGGTGGCGCCAGTACTCGAACACGCCCGGCAGTATGGAAAGAACGATGATCCCCATCAGGACCAGCGACAGGTTCTCCTTCACGATGGGGATGTTGCCGAAGAAGTACCCCGCGTAGGCAAGCGACACGACCCACAGTACCGCGCCGCCCACGTTGTAGGCGAGAAAGCGGCGGTACGTCATGGCGCCGATGCCGGCCACGAACGGCGCATAGGTCCGGATGATCGGCACGAAGCGCGCGATGACGATCGTCTTGCCGCCGTGCCGCTCGTAGAAGGCGTGCGCGCGGTCGAGGTGCCCGCGGTTCAGCCAGAAGGAATTCTCGTAGTGGAACACGCGCGGGCCGACGTAATGGCCGATCGCGTAGTTGACGGTGTCGCCCAGGACGGCGGCCGCGATCAGCAGCACCGCGAGCAGATGCACGTCCAGCCCGCCCGCGGCGGCAACGGCGCCGGCGGCGAACAGCAGCGAATCCCCCGGCAGGAACGGCGTCACCACCAGGCCCGTCTCGCAGAAGATGATGAGGAACAGGATCGCGTAGATCCACGCGCCGTAGTTCGCGACCAGCCACTGCAGGTGGCGGTCGAGATGGAGGAGGATGTCGAGGAAGCCGGCGATCAGTTCCACGCGCGCCCCGGGGCTAGACGACCGCTCCCGACTCGTCGCTTTTCTTCGCGACCTCCGGCCGGGCGAGGTCCTCGCGCCTCACGCCAAGCCACATCAGCAACGAGCTGCCGACGAAGATGGAGGAATAGATGCCGAACCAGATTCCGATCGTGAGCGCGAGCGCGAAATAGAACAGCGCCTCGCCCCCGAAAATCAGCATCGAGCACACGATCACCTGGGTCGAACCGTGGGTGATGATGGTGCGCGACAGGGTCGCGGTAATGGAGTGGTCGATCACCTGCGGAACCGGAAGGTTGCGCATCCTGCGGTTTCGGAAAGTCTCGCGCACGCGGTCCATGATGATGACGGACTCGTTGACCGAGTAGCCGAGGACCGCCAGCACGCCGGCCAGCACCGGCAGCGAGAACTCCCACTGGAAGATCGAGAACATGCCGAGGATGATCACCACGTCGTGCAGGTTGGCGACGATCGCCGATACGCCGAACTTCCACTCGAAGCGCAACCACAGGTAGAGCACGATGCCGACGCACACGAACAGCAGCGCAAGCGCGCCGTTCTCG
This sequence comes from uncultured Streptomycetaceae bacterium, assembly GCA_964433375.1. GTDB lineage: Bacteria > Pseudomonadota > Gammaproteobacteria > Burkholderiales > SG8-41 > SG8-41. The sequence goes on along the minus strand of CAYSRR010000097.1, from coordinate 882 downwards.
AACAGCTCGCGCCCGACCTGCGGCCCGACGAACTCGACGCGGCGCAACTCCACCGCGGGATCGAGCCGTTTCAGCTCCTGCATGACCTGCTCCGACAGCATGGCGCTGGTCAGACCCTCCTTGACCGGCAGGCGGATCAGCACGTCGCGCGAGGTGCCGAAGTTCTGCACGGCGGCTTCATGGAAGCCGGCGCGCGCCGTGACATCGCGTATCTGCCCGAGATCCGCCGGCTGCTGGTAGGAGACCTCCATGACCGTGCCGCCGGTGAAGTCGACGCCGAGGTTCAGCCCGCGCGTGGCAAGCGATGCCACCGCGACGACAAACACGATGATGGAGATCACGTTGCACAGCAACGCGTAGCGCATGAACGGCAGGTCGCGCTTGATGCGGAAAAATTCCATGGCTATTCGCTTTCGCTGGCGATAAACGCAACATGCGCACGATGAGCGGCCGGGCCGCCTGTCCGCTCGCGGAGCATCATCGTCTGGCCTGCGCCGGCTTCCACGCACCCTGGCCGACCGAGATGCGGTCGAGACGGCGCCGGCCGCCGTAGTAGAGGTTCGCCAGGCCGCGCGAAACCATCACCGCGCTGAAGATCGAGGTCAGTATCCCGAGGCACAGCACCACCGCGAAGCCCTTGATCGGGCCCGAGCCGAGCGCGAAGAGCGCGATCCCGGCGATGAGCGTCGTGAGGTTCGTATCGAGGATGGTGGCCCAGGCGCGGTCGTAGCCGGCGTGGATCGCCGCCTGCGGCGTGTTGCCGTTGCGCAATTCCTCGCGCACGCGCTCGTTGATCAGCACGTTGGCGTCGATCGCCATGCCGATCGTGAGCGCGATGCCCGCCATGCCGGGCAGCGTCAGCGTCGCCTGCAGCATCGAGAG
>CAYSRR010000096.1:0-9983 GCA_964433375.1 uncultured Streptomycetaceae bacterium | reverse complement strand
AGCGCTACGCCGGCAATTACTCGGACTTCGAGCACCACCGCCGCCGCGCGCTGGCGCTCGAAGTCCGAGTAATTGCCGGCGTAGCGCTTCAGCTTGCGGTTGTCGATGTGCACCACGACGTTGACCACGCCGTCGAGGAAATCGCGGTCGTGCGAGATGATGACGAGCGTGCCGCCGTAGCGCTTCAGCCATTCCTCGACCCACAGGATCGCGTCGAGGTCGAGGTGGTTGGTCGGCTCGTCGAGCAGCAGCAGGTCGGACGGGCACATCAGCGCCTGCGCGAGGTTCAGCCGCATGCGCCAGCCGCCGGAGAAGCTCGCCACCGGCTCTTCCATCTGCCCGTGCGAGAAGCCGAGGCCGTGCAGCAGTTGCTCCGCGCGCGAGCGCACCGTGTAGGCGTCGGCGTCGGCCAGCTCGGCGTGCAGCTCGCCGATGCGGATACCGTTCTCCTCGGTGTGCTCGCCGGCCTCCGCGCCGGCCAGTTCCTTTTCCAGGCGCCGCAGCGTGGTGTCGCCGTCGATCGCGTACTCGATCGCCGGGCGCTCGAGCGCGGGCGTCTCCTGCGCCACGTGCGCGACGCGCCAGCGCGCCGGGAAATCCACTTCGCCCTGGTCGGCATGCAGCTCGCCGCGCAGCAGCGCGAACAGGCTCGACTTGCCCGAGCCGTTGGCGCCGATCAGGCCGATCTTGTCGCCGGGGTTGAGGGAAACATCCGTGCCCTCGAGCAGCACCTTGGCGCCGCGCCGGAGCGTGACTTGAGAGAGGCGAATCATGGGGTTCCTGCGCCCAAAGGGGCGCTATTCTACGCGCAAGCCCGCGCCGCGTGGACGGCGGCCCGCCTTACAGTTTCCTGCCCAGGCCCTGTCGGGTGCCGGTCGTCGCGGGCCGCGCGACCGGGCGCTTCGGCGACGCGCCCGGCGCGGCGGCGCCGGCCGCGGCGGCCGACTCGGATACGCCCATCGAGTAGACGAGCGCCTCCACGTCCTCGCGCAGCGCTTCCGGCAGCTGCAGCCGGGCGAGGCGCTGCAGGCGCGCTTCCCGCGTCGGCAGGTCGAGCATGCCCGTGAGATAGAGCAGCAGATCGCGGGTCGTGTATTTCGAGGCGGTTCCGGCGCGCCAGAAATCGCGCGGCAGGCCGGGGTAATCGCTGCCGCGCCCGGGAAACAGCGCGCGCAGCACGAAGCCGAGGCAGCTCATGCAGTTGCTGCCCGGGCCGTCGTTCTCGCAATAGGGCGTGCCCGCCCGGATCCAGGGCTGGATGCGGCCCGTGAGTTCCCGGCCCAGCACGGCCATGGCGGCGTCGTCCGGGAAAGGGCGGATGCCGTAGAGGTGCCAGACTTCGTAATCCCTGCCGCCGGCCTGCACCGTGCCCGACTCGATGAACGGCGAGATGACGGCGCCCAGCCCCGGGAACGACCAGGCGATGCGCTGGTCCGGCAGCTCGATGCCGACCTGGATTTCCAGCGACTCGTCGGGCATCTGCACGATGAAGTAGTGCACGTAACCGGCCTGGCCGGCGCCGGCCGAGGAAGCGGTGACGACCGGCTTGCCGGCGCGCGCGCCCGTGGCCGTGGCGGCGGTCCGGGGTTTTCCGGGCGCGGGCTTGGCGGCGGGGAAGGGGTGGCGCGAGCGCGTCGTCGCGCGCAGGAAGCGGGCGATCTCGACATCGGCGCGGACGGAGATCCCGATGAGGGGCTGGCCTTTGAGCGCGGACGCGTGCGCGCTGGCAGGTACGCCGGCCGTGCAGGCCAGCATCGCGGCCAGTCCGGCCAGCGATCGTCCGAAGCGCGCGACGTCGTTCATGGCATCCACCCGGATGCATTTTCTCACGGAAAACGGGCGCGCGGCCGTGCTGCTAGAATCCCCGCCTGCTTACGACTGACGACAGGACGGAACCATGGGACGGCTGGACAACAAGGTTGCTTTTATCACCGGCGCCGGTGCCGGCATCGCCAAGGCGAGCGCGCTCGCGTTCTGCCGCGAAGGAGCGAAGGTCGCGATCATCGAGCTGAACGCCGAGGCGGGCAGGACGGCGGAACGCGACGTGCGCGCGGCCGGGGGTGATGCGATCTTCGTCGAAACCGACGTGACGCAGGACGACTCGGTGAAGCGCGCCGTGGAGGCGACCGTGGCGAAGTTCGGCAAGCTGAACGTCATCATGAACTGCGCCGGCGGCTCGCTCGAGGAAGACGTGCCGGTGCACCAGATGGACCTCAAGGTCTGGCATCACACCATCAACCTGAATCTGCTCCATCCTTTCCTGACCTGCCGCCACGGCATCCCGCACCTGATCGCGGCCGGCGGCGGCGCCATCGTCAACGTCACCTCGCACCTGGGCCTGATAGGCTCGGTCAAGCCGGCGTACGCTTCGACCAAGGGCGGCATCATCTCGTTCACGAAGACGCTCGCGGCGCAGTACGTTCAGCACAACATCCGCGCCAACGCGGTGGCGCCGGGCTCGATCCGCACCGAGCGGCAGATCAAGCGCTACGAGAACAAGGATTACCTGCTGGCGGAGAAGCCGGGCCCGGCGGCGCGCGCGCGCATGCTGGCGCAGAAGCTCTACCCGTTCTCGAAAGGCGACCCCGGCGACATCGCCGAGATCGCCGTGTTCCTGGCCTCGGACGAGTCGCGCATGATCACCGGCACCACCATCGCCGCCGACGGCGGCCGCTCCTCGTACCTGAAGTTTGATGTCGGCGAAGCCTGATAAGAAATAAATGGGGCGAGCGCCCCATTTATTTCTTTACGGTTTCCATCAACAGCGTGTTCTTCTTGAGCAGCGCCTCGTCGATGACGACGCCGAGGCCGGGGCCGGTGGGGACGTCGACGTGACCGTCTCGGATGCGGAAATCGCTCTCCGGGCATAGCGGGTCCTTCGCCGCTGCGTTCAGCCCCATCACGAACTCGGCCGCGCCCATCATCTGCGCCGCGGGAACGCTCGCGTAGAAGTGCGCGGCGGCGGCCGCCTCGAGCTGCGACTGCACCGCGAGGCCGCCGCAATTGAGCTGGATGTTCGCCGCCTGCGCGATCGCCGCGATTTTCTTCGCCGGCGTGATACCGCCCAGCTTGTAGAGCTTGATGCAGTAGGCGTCGCAGGCGCGCGCTTCCGCCAGCGCGTAGGCGTCCTGGAGGGTGAAGATGCCTTCGTCGGCCATCACCGGCACACCGCCGGCGGCGCGGCGGATCTCGGCCATGCCCTTCAAGTCGCGGCGCTCGATCGGCTGCTCGATGTAGCCCAGCCCCATCGGCTTGATCGCGTGGATCGCCGACAGCGCGTCGGCCAGCGTCCAGCCGGTGTTGGGATCGATGCCGATCATGATGTCGTCGCCGATCGCCTTGCGCACCGCGGCGAAGTTCGCCACGTCCTGGCGCCAGCCGCGGCGGTCGGCCATCTTCAGGCACAGCACCCGGATACCGAACTCGTCCACGGCGCGCTTCGACTCGGCGATCATGGTCTCGACCCGGTCCGCCATGCTGACCGACCACTCGAGCGGGATGCGCGGCTGGCAGCAGCCCCCGATCAGGTTGTGGATCGGCGTCTTCAGCGCCTTGCCCATGGCGTCGCGCACCGCGATGTCGAGCGCCGCGCGCGCCGCCGGGTTGCCGGCGAGCCGCAGGTCGAACATCTCGTTGATGGACTCGATGTCGAAGATGGATTTGCCGATGAGAGCGGGGCCGTAGACCTCCTTGATCGCCGCGACGACGCTCTGCGTCGTGTCGGCGACGAAATGGCCGGGGCTGATCGGGCGGATCTGCCCCATGCCGACCACGCCGCCGGCGTGAATTTTCACCAGCACCGGCTTGCCGAGCAGGCGCTCGGCGGGCCCGGTGTCATAGGTGCCGCTGGAAAAGATGCGCTGCAGGCGTTCCGACAGCGCGGTGACGAAAATTTCGACGCGTTCGATGTTCATGTTTCCTCCCGGGCGGGTATTGTAATCGCGGAACGGCGCGCGCGCCGCCACCGTGGCATCGGCTATCGGCTATAACTTCGAGGAAGCGTTGCATAACCGTTGCTGCTCGCGCACGCCGCGGCGGCAATGGCGTTACAATCGCGTCCATGTTTTCGTGCAAGGAGGGAACATGACGATGACTTCGGTGGCGGATCGCGGCGGGCAGCGCGCCCGGTTCGAGGTCGTGCCATCGCAGGCCGTGCTCGCGGCGGAAGTCCGCGGCCTGGACCTGCGGCGGCTCGACGACGCGACGTTCGGGCAATTGCACCGGGCCTGGCTCGATCACGTGATGCTGGTGTTCCGCGGCCAGTCTCTGGTGGCGGAAGACCTGGTGAAGCTGGTCAGGCGCTTCGGCACGCCGGTCACCTCGTCCGGCCTGCACAAGCGCGACCTGAAAGAGCGCGCCGGCACGCAGCTCCTGAACCTCCCGCCGGAAGTCACCGTCGTCTCGAACGTGAAGCAGGACGGCATGGCGGTGGGCATCCTCGGCGACGGCGAAGTCGTGTGGCATTCCGATTTCTCGTTCAAGGAGCGGCCCACCGCGGCGCGCATGCTGGTGGCGATGGAAGTGCCGCCGCGCGAGCTGGGCGGCAGCACCTTCTTTCTCAGCTGCTACGCCGCGTACGACGCGCTTGCCCCGGAAATGAAGAAGCGCGTTTCCGGCCTTACCATCAAGCAGGCCGACATCGTCGACACCGCCATGAAGGTGCGGCCCGGCATGTCGCTCGACATGGACTACCGCTCCGTGCCGGGCCCGAGCCACCCGGTCATCTCCACGCACCCCGAGACCGGCCACAACATGCTGTTCCTCGGCCGGCGCCATGGCTCCTACGTCAACGGCCTGTCGATCGAGGAATCCGAGGCGCTGCTCGACGAGCTGTGGTCGCATGCGACCGAGCCGCGCTTCTGGTACGAGCACAAATGGTCGCCGGGGGACGTCGTGGTGTGGGACAACCGCGCCACGCTGCATCGCCGCGACCCGTTCGAGTCCACCGCCCGGCGCGTGCTCTACGCCGCCCAGGTGGAAGGACACAAGCCGTACGAAGCGCCCGACGCGCTGAACCTGCCGCCGCATCCCCGGGCGAGGCTGTCTGCCGCCTGACCGGGCCGGCGGTTCCCCGGCATTGCCGTCCGCCGCCCTGCGCGGCGCCCTGTGGATGGGGGGCGCCATGCTGTCGTTCTCGCTGATGGCCGTGGCGGCGCGCGAGCTGACGCGCGTCATGGGCAGCTTCGAGATCCTGTTCCTGCGCAGCGCGGTTTCCCTCGTCATCGTGCTGGCCATCGTGCCGTTCTTCGGCTGGCATCTGCTGCGCACGCGGCGCCTTGGTCTGCACCTGTTCCGCAACGTCGTGCATTTCGGCGGCCAGTACGCCTGGGTTTACGCGATCGCCCTGTTGCCGCTCGCCACCGTGTTCGCGATCGAATTCACCATGCCGGTGTGGACAGCGGTGCTGGCGATGCTCCTGCTCGGCGAGCGCATGAACCGCGGCCGCGCCGTGATGCTGGCGCTCGGGCTGGCGGGGATCCTGATCATCCTGCGGCCCGGCTACGTGCCGGTTTCACCCGCGGCGCTGGTGATGCTCGCCGGCGCGTTCGCCTACGCCTCGATCATGATCGCCACCAAGCGCCTGGCGCAGACCGACTCCGCGCTCGCCATCCTCTTCTACATGGCGCTGATCCAGGCGCCGCTCGGCCTGCTGCCCGCCCTGCAGTCGTGGGTGGCTCCCCGGTGGGTCGACCTGCCGTGGATCGTCGCCATAGGCGCGAGCGGCCTCGTTGCGCATTACTGCCTGACGCGCGCGTTCCGCGCCGCCGATGCGATGGTGGTCGTGCCGATCGATTTCCTGCGGCTGCCGCTGATCGCGGTGGTCGGCGTGCTGTTCTACGGCGAACCGATCGAGCTGCCGACCTTGCTGGGGGCGGCGGTGATCTTCGCCGGCACCTACTACAGCATCCGCCGTGAGAGCCGCATGCCGGTCCCGCCCGTTCATTGACATCCGCAAGAGGCCGGCACGACAATAGGCCCGCTGCTTTCCGGGGGAGGTTCCGTCATGACGTTATCGTCCAGATTTGCGGCATTGCTCTTTCCGCTGGCATTGGCGGCCGTGCCGGTCACGGCCGCCGCGCAGGACAAGTGGCCGGCGAAGCCGATCCGCATGATCGTTCCGTTCACGCCGGGCTCGGCGAGCGACGTGCTCGGGCGCATCGTTGCCCAGCGGCTCTCCGATACCTACGGCCAGCCGCTCGTCATCGACAACCGGCCGGGCGCGGGCGGCCTCATCGGCAGCGATCTCGCGCGCCATGCCGCTCCCGACGGCTATACGCTTACCATGATCGGGCAGCCGCACCTGTCGAACGCGCTGCTGCGCGAGGAGAAACCGTACGACCCCCTCAAGGATTACGCGGCGGTAGCGTTGATCGGCTCGACCCACAACGTGATCGTGCTGGGCCGCGGCGTCAACGCGAAGACGATACCGGACCTGATCGCGATTGCCCGGGCAAAACCCGGCTCGTTGAATTACGGCTCGGCCGGGGTGGGCAGCTCCTCGCACCTCGCCGGGGCGATGCTCGCCGCGAAGGCGAAGATCGACGTCGTGCACGTGCCGTTCCGCATCGGCGCGGACAGCCGCAATGCCCTGATCGCCGGCACGATCCACTATTACGTCTACCCGCTGCCCGCGATCGTGGGCATGCTGAAGGCGGGAACGCTGCGGCCGCTGGCGGTGGGTTCGGCGAGGCGGGCGGAAGCGCTGCCGGACGTGCCGACCAGCGCGGAAGCGGGCTTCGGCGAATACCGCTCGGAATCCTGGTTCGGCCTGATCGGCCCGCGCACGCTGCCGAAGGCGATCGTCACCCGGGTGAATGCCGACGTGCAGCGCGTGCTGAAGGAGCCGGCCACGCGCGAGAGGATCGTGCAGCAGGGCGCTGAACCCCGCCTCGGCACGCCCGGGGATTTCGAGAAGATGCAGCGCGACGAGTACGCCGAGCTGGGGGCGCTGATCAGGCAGATCGGGATGAAAACCCAGTGATGAGTGATAAGTGTCGAGTGTCGAGTGACGGGGGGAAACCCCGTAACTCTTTTCTCAGGCGCTGCGCGCGAGGAACGCTTTCAGGACGCGCGTGAACCCGGCCGGGTTGTCGAGCGTCACGTGGTGATCGCAGGCGGGCACTTCGGCGAGCTCCGCCTGCGGCGCGCGCGCTTTCACGGCGGCGAATATTTCCGGCGTGATGCGCTGGCTCTGCGCGGCGCGCACGAGGAGCGCCGGCGCCTTGATGCGGTCCCAGCACGGCAGGCCGTCCATCCCGTCGCGCAGCGCGTAGACGCTGCGGTCGAACTTGTAGCGCCAGCCGCCGTCGGGAAACTGCCGCACGCTGTGCTCCGCGATATGGCGCACCACCTCTGGAGTGGCGAGGCTGTTGCCCGGCCGCAGGCGGTAGCGCCCGATGAGTTCCTCGCGCGTGGCGTGGCTCGAGCCGCCGCGGTTGCCCACCTCGCGCATCGCCGAGATGCGCTCCTCCGACAGGTTGATGGAGGTGTCCACGACGGCCAGCCTGCCCAGCCGCCCCGGGTACGTCGCCGCGTAGACCATGGCGACCATGCCGCCCATCGAGTGGCCGACCAGGACGAAATCGCGCAGGTCGAGCTTCGCGGCGAGCCGGTCGAGGTCGGCGGCGTAATCGTGGTACGAGTACGCCGGGGGATCGACCCAGTCGCTGTCGCCGTGGCCGCGCTGGTCCGGCGCGATCACGTGGTAGTCGGCGGTGAAGCCCGCCGCGACGAAATCGAACCAGTGACCGTGCGCCGCGCCGCCGTGCAGGCACACCATCGCGGGCCGGCCCGCGGTGCCGAAGTCCTGGTAGTGCAGCCGCAGGCCGGCGACTTCGATGAACTTGCTGGTATACGGCGCGGGCTGGGGGGTGTTGTCGTTGGCGGTCATGCTGTCAATGCAAGGATGAAGGATGAAGGATGAGGGATGACCGTCGTGCTGCGCACGACAACTGCAGGCCCTTCCCTTTCGCTATCGCCCGGTCAGAACGGCAGGCAGGCCGGTGACGGACTCTTGGTTGTGATTTCATGTTTGATGCCGACCGGACGACAGTGAGAGGGAGGGACTGGAAAGCCTCAGGCGAAGCCTGGGGTCATCCCTCATCCCTCATCCCTCATCCCTCATCCTTCGGCCTCACGGTCGCGGCTAGGCTTTCGCCGCGACCGTGAGGCCGCGCACGCCGTGTTTCTCGATCAGCTTCGCGACCAGCCCGCTGGCCTTCGCGTCCTCGATGAATTCGCGCAGGTATTTCGCGCCGGCGGGACGGCCCTTCGGCACGCCGGCCGCCTGCTGGACCGCGGTGAAGTTGCCGTCGAGGATGCGCGAGCCGGGCAGTTGCTGCTGGTTCTTCACGAGGCCCGGCCTCAGGCCCGCCATCGCCTCGAGCTTGTCCGCGACGAAACGCTTGAACACTTCGTCGCCGCGTTCCCTGATCAGCTCGGCGTGCTTCAGGTTGCGCGTCAGGTAGAGGTCGTACGCGCTCTTGCCTGATATGGCGATGCGGACGCCCTGGCTATCCACGTCGGCGATGGCCTTGAACGGCGAGCCGGGCGGGACGAGGTAGGTGGCCTCGATCTCGACGTAAGCCGCGGTGAAATCGATCTCGTTCGCGCGCTGCGGCTCGGCGCCGAGGAAGCCGACGTCCCACACGCCGGTTTTCGCCGCGTCGGCGAGCGCGCCGGGGCTGGGAAAGGGCAGGAGCTCGACGGCGACGCCGAGGCGCCGGCCGAACTCCTGCCCGAGGTCCGCCGCGATGCCCTTGGGCCTGCCGGTCGCGGCTTCGGTCGCGGTCAGCAGGAAGTTGCTCATGTTGAGTCCCACGCGCAGCGTGCCCGTCGGCGCGAGCTCGGTACGCAGGGCAGGGGTAACGTCGGTCATGGCATATACCTTTTCAGTTGAGTGTCGGGCGTTGAGTGTCGGGTGTCGGGTGTCGGGTGTCGAGTGACGGGGGCGGGTCGAATCACGACTCACGAATCACGCCTTCTCTGGTTTCCCCCACGAATCCCTCAGCGTGACGGCCCGATTGAACACGGGCTTTCCGGGTTGCGAATCCTTGAGGTCGGCCACGAAATAGCCATGGCGCTCGAACTGGAACCGGTCCTCGGGGGCGGCGTCGCGCAGCGCGGGCTCGAGCTGCGCGGTGATCGTTTTTTTCGAGCCGGGATGGAGGTCCTGGAAGCCGTCCGGGTGCGGCGCCTTGAACAGCCGGTCGTAGAGCCGCACTTCGGCGGCGCAGGCGCGCCGCGCGCTGACCCAGTGGATGTTGCCCTTGACCTTCACCTTGTCGCCTTCCGGCGTGCCGGATTTCGTGTCGGGGTCGTAGGTGCAGCGCACGGTGTCGGTGGCCTTGTCGTATCCGGTGCACTCGACGACGTAACCGTGGCGCAGGCGTACCTTGTTGCCGGGGAAGAGGCGGAAGTAGCCCTTGGACGGCGCGTCCATGTAGTCCTCGCGCTCGATCCACAGCTCGCGCGAGAACGGCACCTGGCGCTTGCCCCAGTCGGGCTTCTGCGGGTGATTGGCGACCTCGGCGAACTCTTCCCTGTCTTCGGGATAGTTCTCGATAACGAGCTTCACCGGGTCGAGCACCGCCATCCGGCGCGGCGCGATCTCGTTGAGATGCTCGCGCATGCAGTCTTCCAGCACCGCGTATTCGATCCACGAATCCGCCTTCGACACGCCGATGCGCTCGGCGAAGAGGCGGAAGCCCTCGGGCGTGTAGCCGCGCCGGCGCGCGCCGGCGAGCGTCGGCATGCGCGGGTCGTCCCAGCCTTCCACGTGCTTTTCGTCCACGAGCTGGATCAGCCGGCGCTTCGAGAGCATGACGTAGGTGAGGTTGAGGCGCGCGAACTCGATCTGCTGCGGCAGCGGCCTCGCGAGCAGCCCGCCGTCGGCGAGGCGCGCGAGCAGCCAGTCGTAGAACGGCCGCTGGTCCTCGAATTCCAGCGTGCACAGCGAGTGCGTGATCCGCTCCAGCGCGTCC
>CAYSRR010000095.1:0-10061 GCA_964433375.1 uncultured Streptomycetaceae bacterium | reverse complement strand
CCGAGGCCGAGCTGAAAGCCGCGAAACAGAACATCATCGGCGGCTTTCCGCTGCGGATCGACAGCAATCGCAAGATCCACGATTACCTCGCGCTCATCGGCTTCTACGGCCTGCCGCTCTCCTACCTCGAGGATTTCGTGAAGAACGTGGAGCGGGTCACCGTCGCCGACGTCCGCGGCGCGTTCCAGCGCCGCGTGCACCCGGATCGCCAGATCACCGTGGTGGTCGGCCCCGAAAAACCTTAGCCACAGAGAGCACAGAGAACACAGAGAAAAGCGAGCAGGTGGTTAAACCGCCGAGGCGCCGAGAGAAGCAAGAGAAGAGTGAACCGAAAATTAAACCCTGTTTTTCTCCCTATCTCCGCGGTTCAATTGCTTTTGATCTTATTTTTGAATTTCTCTGTGATCTCTGCGTTCTCTGTGGCTGATCTGTTTTTGGCGGAAGCATGAAAGCAAACCGGGTCAGGATCGTCGGCGGCGCCTGGCGCAGCCGGCTCATCACTTTCCCGCCGCGCAAGGACCTGCGCCCGACGCCGGACCGCGTGCGCGAGACGCTGTTCAACTGGCTCGGCCAGGACCTCACCGGGAAATCCTGCCTCGATCTCTTCGCGGGCAGCGGCGCGCTGGGTTTCGAGGCCGCCTCGCGCGGCGCGAAGCGCGTGGTCATGGTGGAGAGCGACGCGCAAACGTACCGCGCGCTCGCCGCTGGCCGCGAAACGCTCGCCGCCGCCGCGGTGGAGCTGAGAAAAGGCGATGCGCTGGAATTCCTGCGCGCGGACAGGGGGGTCTATGACGTCGTCTTCCTCGACCCGCCGTTCAGGGCCGATTACTGGCCGCGGCTCGCGCCGTTATTGCCGCCGCGCCTCGCCCCCGGCGCATTGGTCTATCATGAGAGCGCGACGCCCCCCGATCTGCCGCCGGGATGGGAAATTTGGAAGCAGGGCCGGGCAGGGCAGGTAAGCTATCAATTACTGAGATGGATGAACTGAGGCGGATGACACCATGAACTACAAGGCGGTCTACCCGGGCACCTTCGATCCGATCACGCTCGGCCACGAGGACCTGATCCGGCGGGCGGCGAGGCTGTTCGACACCGTGATCGTGGCGGTGGCCGACTCCAGCGCCAAGCGGCCGTTCTTCACCCGCGACGAGCGCGTGGACATGGCGCGGCGGGTGCTGAAGGACCTGCCCAACGTGGAGGTCGTCGGTTTTTCCGGGCTGCTGATGAAGTTCATCCGGAGCCACAAGGCGCGGGTGGTGATCCGGGGCTTGCGCGCGATTTCGGACTTCGAGCACGAATTCCAGCTTGCCGGCATGAACCGCGGCATGTATCCCGAGGTCGAAACCCTGTTCCTGACGCCCGGGGAGCAGTACATGTTCGTTTCCGCGACCATCGTGCGCGAGATCTCGATCCTCGGCGGCGACGTGAGGAAGTTCGTGCCGCCGCTCGTCGCGCGCCGGCTGAAAGAGAAAATCAAGCAGCTCGGCGGAAAATAATCACAGGATTAACCGCAGATAAGATCAAGATCAAAAATGGACAGGATTAACAAGATTGACAAGATTAATACCAACAAGAAAAGTAACATTGCGATTCTGTTTTTTTTGATCTAATCCTGTAAATCTTGTTAATCCTGTCTATTCAGGTTGCAGATGGCGCTGAAGATCACAGACGAGTGCATCAACTGCGACGTGTGCGAGCCGGAGTGCCCGAACGACGCGATCTCGCAGGGCGAGGAGATCTACGTCATCGACCCGAAGAAGTGCACCGAGTGCGTCGGCCACTTCGCCGAGCCGCAGTGCGTGAAGGTGTGCCCGGTGGATTGCATTCCCAACGATCCCCGTCACGTGGAGACGAAGGAAGAACTCCACGAGAAATACCTCAGGCTGACCGCCCAGAAAGCGTGAGGCGTGAGGCGTGAGGGGTAAGGAGTAAGGGGACATTCGCTCCTGGCCAGCGGCTAGGCACGTACCACCTCACACCTCACTCCTCTCCCCTCACCCCCGTCGTGTCAGCGGCGCTGACAGCGAGGGCAGAAAAACGTCGAACGCTGTCCCTGCCGGATTTCCCGGATCTTCGTTGCGCAGCGCGGGCACGGCTCGCCCGCGCGGCCGTAGACCGTGAATTCGCTCTGGAAATTCCCCGCGAGCCCGTCGCTTCTCACGTAGTCGCGCAGGCTGCTGCCGCCGGCCACGATCGCCCGTTTGAGGGTCCTGCGTATCTCCGCGACGAGCCGGTTGCAGCGGTCGCGGGAGAGACGCCCCGCCGCCAGGCGCGGATTGATGCCGGCGCGGAACAGCGCCTCGTTGGCGTAGATGTTGCCCACGCCCGCGACCACGCGGCTGTCCATCAGCACGAGCTTGATCGCCGCGCTGCGGGAGCGCGTCGCCGCATGGAGCGCGGGCCCGTCGAAGGCGTCCGACAACGGCTCGGGCCCGATGCGGGCGAGCAGGGCGTGAGCGAGTGGGTCGCCCGCTTGCCACAGCACGAGACCGAAGCGGCGCGGGTCGCGCAGCCGCACCACCGTGCCGTTCTCCAGCACGAGGTCGAAATGATCGTGCGCCGCTGGCGGTTCGCCGTTTGGCACCACCCACAGCCGTCCCGACATGCCGAGGTGCAGGATCAGGTGGCCGGCGCCGCAATCCACCAGCAGGTACTTGCCGCGCCGCGCGAGGCCGCGGATGGTGGTGCCGGCAACGAGCTGCGGAAGCTTTCTCGGCACCGGCTGGCGCATGCGGCGGTCGCGCACCACTGCGGCGCGGATGCACTGGCCGACCAACAGCGGTTCCAGGCCGCGGCGCGTGGTCTCGACTTCGGGTAACTCAGGCATAAAAAGCATTCAGCCACAGAGAGCACAGAGAACACAGAGGTAGAAAATCAAAAACGCTTCCTGCCTCGTCAGGTTTTCTCTGTGAACTCTGTGTCCTCTGTGGCTAGGGTTTTCTCGGTTGTTCCATCCCGGGCGGCGAGAGCAGACGCTTCGCGACGTCGGCGCGGAAGTAGTACACCAGCTTCTCGTCGGGTCGCAGCAGCACCAGTTCCGGCTCGCGCTGGAGCACGTCGAGCGTGAGCGCGGCGCCTTCCTTCAGCTGGAGGTGGATCGTGTCCAGCGGCTTGCCCCTGGCGTAGGGTTCGACGCGCGCCGCCGAGGCGAGCCGCCACAGCTCCACCCAGCGCAGGAAATCATCCTGGCTGGGGTCCTGCGCCGGGGGCGTCTGTCCCCATTTCCCGTCGCGTTGTTCCACCGTGTAACCCCGCAATTCGATGCGCACCGGCGTCTCGGCGGGCCCGAGCAGCCGGGGGCTCGCCATCTCGGCGGGAAGCGCCGGCAGCGCCGCGCCGTAGCGCGGGTGCACGGCAAATACGGCGCCCTCCGTCAGCACGTACTGCTCGCGCGTGACCGGGCTTACCATGCCGAAGCCGAAATCCTGCCGGTCGATGGCGACGCGCGCCTGCGGCGGGTCGAGCTCGAAGCGCGCAAGGTCGGTGGCGGCGAGCCGGTGCGCCGTTTTCGCGCCGAGGATTTCCAGCAGCCGCTCGACGCGCAGCCCGTCGCCGCGCGCGGCGAACGGCGCGGTGAGGAACCAGGAATCCTGCCGCCTTTCGAGCGCGATGGGCGGCGCGTCCGGGCGCTCGATGCGAATCGAGCGGACTTCGGCGGGCTTGAGCCGGGACAGCGGGTTCTCGACGGGTGCGTCCTGCGCGGGCTTGAACCAGGCCCAGGCGCCGAGCGCGGCGACGGCGGCGGCGAGCAGTGCGTTCAGCCAGATCGAGCGTCGCATGATTGACTCCGCTCGACCCTCACCCCCGGCCCCTCTCCCGGAGGGAGAGGGGAGAGGTACTGCGCGACAACGGAGCGTAGCCCGTTATCGCGGAAATCCGGATGGCGCGGCTCATATCCTGCGCCTGCGCCACCAGATCACCGCGCCGGTGATCACGAAGGCCAGCGGCAGCACGAGCAGGAAGCAGAACGCGATGAGGTAAAGGGCGGGCTGGTCGATGTCGATACGGCTGTCGGTGGCGCTGCGCGGCGGGATCGAGATCAGGTTGTCGTCGCCGGAGAGCCAGTTGACCATGTTCATGCCGAGCGCGCGGTTGCCGCCGTTGCCGATGAAGGTGTTGGAGAGAAAACCGCCGTTGCCCACCACGACCACGCGCTGCTGCCGGTCGCCGACCGCGCGCTCGAACGCGGCCGCGATGGTGACCGGGCCGGCGACGTCGCGCTTGGGATCGCACGCGCCTTCCGGCTTGCCGGTCTTGACGCAGCCGCGCGGCGCCACTTCGACGAGCGGGCGCACGCGCCATTCGTCGTTCTCGATGTTGTGGATCTGCCGCGCCTGCGGGAACACCGTGATCAGGTTGAAGCCCTCGGTGACGGCGTGGCGGCCGTAGATGGCGGCCACCGCGAGGGCGGGGGAGGCGTTCAGCCGCGCGGCGTCGGGGTCGGTCACCACCCCGGGCGTCAGCACGAGCCCCAGCATCTCGGCGACCGGGGCGAGCCCGCGCAACGGCTCGGGGTCGATCAGCCACAGCAGGTTGCCGCCCGCCTTCATGTGGGCGCGTATTTTCTGGACTTCCGCCGGCAGCAGGTCCACCTGGGGGCTGGCGATCACCAGCACGGCGGTATTGGCCGGCACTTCCTGCGCCAGCGAGAGGTTCAGGCTGGAGAGGCGGAAGCCCTTGCTCTCCAGCGAGCGGCCGAACTCGCCCAGGTCGTGGTTGGCGACGCCGTTCAGCCTTCTCTCGCCGTGCCCGTCGAGCCACAGGACCAGGCGCTCGGCGCCGCGGGCGAGCCGCATCAGCACGCTGGCGAACGCCTGTTCGTTGAACTCGGTCAGGCGCTCGGTCCGCCGCTTGTATTCGATCACCATCTCGACCGGCCCGCGCACGCCGGCTTCCGCGGCGGCCCTGGGCTGCTCGCGTGGATCGACCAGGGTGAGCTTGATGTCGGGCTTGGCCCGCTGGTACGGCAGCAGGAACTCCTCGATGCGGCGGTGCAGGTGGTCGCCGCGCGTGTCCCGGGCCATCGCGTAGGCCGTGACGCCGACCGGGCCGTCGAGCTGCTTCAGCACGTCGAGCGTGGCGGCGGTCACGGTATTGCGGTGGCCGCGCGTGAGATCGTGCTCGATGCGGTACTCGCGGGCGAGATGCGCGAGCAGGGCCGCCGCCGCGACCAGCAGCACTACGAACAGGCCGTGATGCACCAGCAGCTGCAGGCGGCGCCTGGGCGTGATGTCCATGGGCTAGCCCCGCAGCCGCTGCGCGTCGAGCTGGCGTATCGCCAGCAGGAGGAACAGCGCGATCATAAGCACCGAGCAGGCGATGGCATAGGTGTCGAGCATGCCCTTGCCGAACGGCTCGAAATTCCTGACCGGCGAGAGCACCTGCGCGAAGTCCGCGATCACCCCCCAGCCGCGCGCGCGCAGGCCGTCGGCCACCACGTCGCCGGCCAGCAGCATCCCGAGCAGCGCGGCGAAGGCGCCGATGGCCGCGGCCACGGGGTGCGACGTCAGGCAGGACGCGTAGAGGCTGACGGCGGCGAAGCCGGCCGACAGCAGCATCAGCCCGGCGGCGAGGCCGGCCAGCAGCCCGTAATCCAGGCGCGTGGCGCCGACGATGGACAGCGGCATCAGCACGACGAGCGTCACGATGACGAGGAGGAACGCCGCCAGGCCGAGAAACTTGCCGAGCACGATCTCGGTCATCGAAACCGGCGCCGACATGAGCAGTACCATGGTCTGGTTGCGGCGCTCTTCGGCGATGAGCCGCATCGCGAGCACCGGCACCGCGAACAGCAGCAGCGCCGCCACGGTGGCGAACACCGGGGCCGCCACCAGCTCGGTGGCCCCGGGCGGGTTGGCCATGCCGGCGAGCTGGGGCTGCAGCTGCAGGAAATCATCGAGCCGGCGCAGGAAGGCGTAGGCGATGATGATCTGCACCACGCACAGCACCACCCACGCCAGGGGCGATGAGAAGAGCGATTTCAGCTCCTTGTGCGCGATGGTGAAAATCATTCGAGAATCCCTAACCGCAAAGACACGAAGGCGCAAAGGCAACGCAAAGTCATCCGGATACATCCTTCAGGAAATTCTTTGCGATAACTTGGCGTCTTTGCGCCTTTGCGGTGGAAGCTAGGCATTGTCTTCGCGACGGGTGAGGTTGACGAACACGTCCTCGAGGGTGGTCTGCGCGGGCTTGAGCTGGTAGAGGCCCCAGTCGCGCGCGGCCGCCTGTTTCACCAGCGCGTCGGTCGGATCCCCGCCGGGCGCGAACTGGATGCGAAACAGCGTCGGCTCGACCGGCTCGGCCGTCGCCATCCCGGGCAGCGCGGCGAGCTCGGAGAGCGCCGGCGGCCGGCGCAGTCCCAGCAGCACCGTGGCGCCGCTCTGGAACTGCTTCAGCGCGGAGATGGTGTCGCTGTAGACGATGTTGCCGTGGTGCATGATCTGGACGCGATCGCACACGGCTTCCACTTCCGGCAGGATGTGCGTGCACAGGATCACGCTGTGCGCGCCGCCCAGCTCGCGTATCAGCGCCCGGATCTCGCGGATCTGGTTGGGATCGAGCCCCACGGTCGGCTCGTCCAGGATGACCACGTCGGGCGCGTGCACGATCGCCTGCGCGATGCCGACGCGCTGCTGGTAGCCCTTGGACAGCGAACCGATCAGCTTGCGGCCGGTATCGGCGAGCCCGCAGCGGCCGCGCGCCGCGTCGACGGCGTCGCGGCGGCGCGCGCGCGGGACCCGGTGCAGGCTGGCCGCGAGCGTGAGGTACTCGTCCACGGTCAGCTCGCGGTACAGCGGCGGCACTTCCGGCAGGTAGCCCACGCGCCCCTTGGCCGTCACCGGTTCCTCGAGGAGATCGATGCCGCAGATGCTGACGGAGCCGCGAGAGGGCGCGAGGTTGCCCGTCAGCATCTGCATCGTGGTGGTTTTCCCGGCGCCGTTCGGCCCGAGAAAGCCGAGCACTTCGCCGCGCCGCAGTTCGAGATCGATGCCGTTGACGGCGACGTGGCCGCCGAAACTGCGAGTGAGCCCCCGCGCGGAGATCGTGGCGGCGGCGTTGAGTTCCGGCATCGGGGCGTTTTTGACTGCGAAATCCGCGCTTGTGGAGTGCAGGGAATATACCTAATATGTGATGGATATTGAAGCCTTTCGAACGTTTGTCCGAACCGCTTGTCCGAACCTTTGCCCGAGCACTCTTCACCGCCGCGTTTCACCTCCTCCGTCCCATGAACCCGCGAAGTCTTATCGTGCTGCTGGCGTGCGCGACCATCGGCGCCTGCGCGCAACAGCCGCGGCAGCCGGCCGGCGAGCCGGCGGCGGGCGAGCCCAAGCCGAAGCCGCGGGTGGTGGTGGCAAAGCCCGAGCCGAGCCGGCCCGTGCTGCCCGAGATGGAGCTCTCCGAGGATCTGCTGTTCAAGATGATGCTGGCGGAAGTGGCCGTGCAACGCGGGCAGCCGCACATCGCGGTGCAGGCCTACCTCGAGCTCGCGCGCGCGACGCGCGACCCGCGCGTCGCGCAGCGCGCGACCGAGGTCGCCTGGAACGCGCGCTTCACGTCGGCGGCGCTGGAGACGGCCGGCATCTGGCTGCAGGCCGATCCCGGCTCGACCCAGGCGCGCCAGATCATCGCCGCCCTGCTGGTCAACCAGGCGCAGCTCGCCGAAGCCCGGCCCCACCTCGAAAAATGGCTCGCGGCCGACGCCGCCAACGTCGGCCCCAACTTCCTGCAGTTGAATTCGCTGCTCGCGCGCCACAAGGACAAGGCCGCGGTCTTCAAGCTGCTGCAGGCGCTGGCGCAGCCCTATGCCACGGTCCCTGAAGCGCGGCTGACGGTGGCGCAGGCGGCCTGGAACGCGAACGAGCAGCAGGCCTCGCTCGAGGAAGCGCGCGCGGCGCTGGCGCTGAAGCCGGACTGGGAGATCGCCGCGCTGTTCGTCGCGCAGGTATTGCAGCGCCGCTCCGATGACGAGGCGTTGCGCTACCTCGGCGAGTACCTCGAGGGCCAGCCCGGGGCCCGCGACGTGCGCCTGAATTACGCGCGCCTGCTGGTCAATGCGAAGCGCTACCCCGAGGCGCGCAAGCAGTTCGAGGCGCTCACCACCGAGAACCCGCAGAACGCCGATATCGGGATGGCGGTCGCCCTGCTCGCGATCCAGGCCAACGACCACGACGCGGCCGAAGCGCAGCTGAAGCGCGTGCTGGAGCTGAACTACAAGGATCCCGACGTCGCGCGCTATTACCTCGGGCAGCTGAACGAGGAGCGCAAGCGCTACGACGAGGCGCTCAAGTGGTACTCGGCCGTCACCCAGGGCGAGCAGTACATCAGCGCCCAGGCGCGTTACGCCGGCATCCTCGCCAGGCAGGGCAAGCTGCCCGAGGCGCGCAAGCACCTGCAGAATGCCGCCGCCGGGAACAGCCAGCAGCGCGTGCAGTTGACGCAGGCCGAAGCGCAGTTGTTGCGCGAAGCCAGCCAGTACCAGGCGGCATTCGAGCTGCTGGGCCAGGCGCTCGAAAAGATGCCCAATACCCCGGACCTCCTCTACGACCACGCGATGGCGGCGGAGAAGGTGGACCGCATCGACGTGCTGGAGGGCAACCTGAAGCAGCTGATCAAGCTGCGCCCCGACCACGCGCATGCCTACAACGCGCTCGGCTACACGCTGGCCGACCGCAACCAGCGCATCGAGGAGGCCCACGGGCTGATCGAGACGGCGTTGAAGCTGGCGCCGGAAGATCCCTTCATCATGGACAGCATGGGCTGGGTGCTCTACCGCATGGGCCGCAACAAGGAAGGCCTGGGCTACCTGCAGAAGGCCTTCAAGCTGCGCCCGGACGCGGAGATCGCCGCGCACCTGGGCGAAGTGCTGTGGGCGCTGGAACAGCGCGACGAGGCGCGCAGGATCTGGACCGAGGCCCTCAAGGGCAGCCCCGACAACGAGGTGCTGCAAAGCACCCTCAAGCGCTTCGTTCCGTAGGATTTCATCGGGCGGGCGCCCGATGAAATCCTCATTCAATGTCCCTACTCAGATTATTCGTGGCGTTGGCGGCGATCGCCGCGCTGGCCGGCTGTGCGGCGCTGGAGCCTGCGGGCGGGCCGGCGCAACGCGCGGCGGCTTTCGACTTCGTCGGACGCGTGGCCGCGACCTACGAGGGACGCGCCTTTACTTCCGGCGTGCGCTGGGAGCACCTGCCGGAGCGCGATGAGATCTGGCTGATGACTCCGACCGGCCAGGCGCTCGCCCACATCACGGCGGACGCGTCGGGCGCAACGCTCACCGGCACCGACCAGGACCAGTATCACGCCGGCGACGTCGAGCGCCTGACGCGGCGGGCCCTCGGCTGGGAGTTGCCGCTCGCGCAACTGAGGTGGTGGGTGCGCGGCGAACCGGTGCCTGGTACCCCGGCCGAAGAGGCCGTGCACGACCAGCAGGGCCGCCTGGTGCGCCTGAGGCAGGACGGCTGGCACATCGATTACGTGCATTTCGCGGACACCGCGCGGGACGGGCGGCCGCAGCGCCTGGACCTCACGCGCGCCGGGCAACGGATACGCCTCGTGATCGACAACTGGCGATAGGATTTCGTCGGACCTGCCCGACGAAATCCTTATATTGAACTGATTTTTAGAATAGGGCTTGGGTAAGTTTGCCACTGCTGGATTGCACCGAGAACGATCGTGAAATCATTCCCATTTAAGGAATTTGCCCGATCGGGATCGGGCAAATTCCTTGCCCCGGCGAAGCTGAACCTGATGTTGCGTGTCATCGGGCGCCGCGACGATGGCTATCACCTGCTGCAAACGGTGATCCGTTTCATCGATTACGGCGACACGCTGACTTTTCGCGTGCGCGACGACGGCGTGATCGGACGGGTCAACGACGTCGCCGGGGTGCCGGAAAGCGCGGACCTGGCGCTGCGCGCGGCGCGGCGGCTCCAGGAAGCCTGCGGCACGCGACTGGGCGCCGATATCTCGCTCGAAAAGCGCATCCCGGTCGGCGGCGGGCTGGGCGGCGGCAGCTCCGATGCCGCCACAACGCTGCTGGCGCTGAACCGCCTGTGGGG
>CAYSRR010000094.1:0-10124 GCA_964433375.1 uncultured Streptomycetaceae bacterium | reverse complement strand
TGGCGTTGATCTTCACCAGGAAGTTGCGGCCGATGATCATCGGCTCGGATTCCGGATGGTTGATGTTCGCCGGGATGATGGCGCGCCCGCGCGCGACCTCGCTCCTCACGAATTCCGGCGTGATCCGGTCGGGGATGGCGGCGCCGAAGGATTCCCCGCGGTGCTGCTTCACGAGCAACTCCAGCATCCTCGTGCCGGTCCGGCCGCCCGCCTTCAGGCTCTCGATGTAGCGCTCGCGCTCCAGGTTCTCCCGGATGGCGATGTATTCCATCTCCGGCGTGACGATGCCGCGGCGCGCGTAATGCATCTGCGAAACATTGCCACTGAGGTTCATGCCCGCCTTCGCGCGGCGCGGGTTGCGCTTCAGGTTGAAGCGCAGATCGGCGAGCTTCGGATCGTTCAGGCGCTCCACGCCGTAGCGCGACGAGGGGCCGGCCAGGAGCTCGGTATCGCCGCGCTCCTCGATCCACTTCTGGCGCAGGGGCGCGAGGCCGGAGCGGATGTCGATTTTCACGGCCGGGTCGGTATACGGTCCCGAGCAGTCGTAGACGAAGACCGGCGGATTCTTTTCGGCGCCGAACGATGCCGGCGTGTCCGACTGCGTGATCTCGCGCATCGGCACGCGGATATCGGGACGCGAGCCCTCGACGTAGATCTTGCGCGAGCTGGGCAGCGGCTTCACCGCCGCGTCGTCGACGTGCGCGGTGGCGTTGAGAAACCTGGGATTGGCGTTCATATGCGCTCCTTGCGGCAAAAATCCGGGAACGGGCGCGGGGAAGGGGAAACGGATTCAACGCTTCCCTGCGCCGGCATTATCCGGATCAGGTTCGAAGGGACTCTCTCACCCGCGGGCAGCCGCCCGCAGGACCCCTACGTTGGTCTGCAAACGTTACTCCAAGGATGGCGCGGGGCGCAAGAGCGGGCGGGAAACAGCAGCGCCTCAGGCGCCTGAGCGCCGGGACAGAATGGTGAAACCGATGCGGTTGCGGCCCCCGGCGCGATCGTAGCTCACCTTGCGCCCGAGCTTGATCACCAGGGCCACGCCCACGCCGCCGACCTGCCAGCTGTCGGCCGGGCCGGTATAGTCGGGCACGGACGTCTTGGCGAACGGGTCGTGCGCCGGCGCGGCGTCCTCGTAGACCACCTCGACGCCGTCGCCGCCGGCCGCCAGCGTCAGCCAGACGTGTTTTTCCGCCGCGGCCGCGCCGGCCTGGGAGTAACCGTGCTCCACGGTATTGGCGAACAGTTCCTCCAGCACCAGGATCAACCGGCCGCTGGCGTCCCGTCCCACCCCCGCGCCGGCGCAGTAGCGCTCGACGTGGTCGCGCAGTTCCTGGAAACGCTCCAGGCTGGCTTCGAAACAGCAGGGTTGCGGAGTGGTCATGCGGTCATCCGGAACGGCTATTGCCCGCATCTTGCCTGTTTAAACTCGGTTATCATAGGCCGCATTCCGCATCCCTGACCCCGCACCACATCGATCGGAGACTACATGAAGATTCCTTTCATGCGCCTTGCCCTCGCGCCCGCCGCCGCCCTCGCCCTGCTCGCCGCGCCCGCCCTCGCCGGCGACGTCGGCCAGATCAAGAACGTGAAAGGCGCGGTCCACATCGAGCGCGCCGGACAAAAGCTGCCGGCCGCGGTCGGCGCGAAGGTGCGCGCGGCCGATACCGTGGTCACCGGCGCCGACGGCGCGGTCGGCATCACCTTCGTCGACAACTCGCTGCTGTCGGCCGGGCCCAACAGCACGCTCGCGATCGAGCGCTACGTGTTCGATTCGACCACCCACGCCGGCGCGTTCGACGCGCGGCTGTCCCGCGGCACGCTCTCCGTCGTCTCGGGCAAGATCGCGAAGCAGTCGCCGGACGCCATGACGGTGAAGACGCCCGCGGCGATACTCGGCGTGCGCGGCACCGAGTTCGTGGTGCGCGCGGAACAATAGACGACAGGCCGGCCCGCGATCATGCGCTTCATCGCGTTGCTTGCCGCGGCCGCGCTGGCCGCCGGCTGCGCGACACCGCCGCCCCAGCCGGCGCCGCGCAACGACATGGTCGTCGTGCTGCCGGAACAGGACGGCAAGGTCGGCACGGTCGTCATACGGGACGGGCAGCGCGAAACCGTGCTCAACACGCCCTACGCCTCGGCCCGCTCCGGCGTCGGCGGGATGCAGGCAACACCATCGAGCACCGAAGAAGTCCGCAAGGTCTTCGGTCCCGCCCTGTCGGCGCAGCCGGCGCGCCCGGTGTCGTTGACGCTCTATTTCACCGAGGGCAGCACGCTGTCCGCCGAGTCGAAGGCCGTGGTGGACAGGATGTTCGCCGAGATCGCCAGGCGCCCCGCGGCTGAAATCACGGTGATCGGGCATACCGACACCGTCGGCGCCGACGCCTACAACGACAAGCTCTCCTTCGAGCGCGCCGAGAAGATGCGCGAGCTGCTGATCGGCCTCGGCGTGCCGGCGCAGAACATCAGCGCCGCCGGCCGCGGCAAGCGCGAGCTGCTGGTGCCGACCGGCGACAACGTCAACGAGCCCCGCAACCGGCGCGTCGAGATCAGCGTCCGCTAGTGGTTTCGTCAATCGTAAATCGTGAATCGGTAAACGTGCCATTCGCCGGCCCGCCTCTTTAAGCTCGTTTCACGTTTTACGATTCACGTTTCACGTTTCACGATTCACGACCGTTCCAGCGGACCGCCAGAATCGCGACGTCGTCCGCCGGCTCGGCCGCCCCGCAGTAACGGGCGATTTCCTCCCGTACCGCCGTGCCGATGCGCTCCGGCGTCATGTCCCCGGGCTCGCGCGCCAGCGCCTCGATGAGCGCGCCGAGCCGCGCCGTGCCGTAGAGCTCGCCCCGCGCGTTCATCGCCTCGGTGATGCCGTCGGTCACCATGCACAGCACGTCGCCCGGCTCGAGACGGAAAACGGTTTCCTCGTATTCAAACCCCTCCACCGCGCACAACGGCGGCCCGCCCCGCGCATCGAGGCGCTCCACGCCGGCGCGGCGCACGAGGTAAGGCGCGTCGTGCCCGGCGCTGGCGAGCCGCAGCTCGCCGCTGCGCGCGTCCAGCACGCCGGCCACGAGGGTGACGAAGAACTGCTCCGGGTTCTCGTGCCCGATGTCGCGCGACGCCTCGGTGAGCGTCGCCGCCACGCTGTGCGGGTTGCGCGCGGCGATGCTCTTGCACAGCGCCTTGGTGACCGCCATCAGCATGCTCGCCGGCAGACCCTTGCCCGACACGTCGCCGATCAGGAAAAACAGCCGGTCCCGGTCCACCCTGAAGAAATCGTAGAGATCGCCGCCCACTTCGCGCGCAGGCTCGAGATGGGCGTAGAGCGTGAAGCGCGTCTCGCCCGGAAACGCGTCGCCGGCGCGCGGCAGGATGCCCATCTGTATGCGGCGTGCCGCATCGAGCTCGCCCGCGAGCCGCGCCTTCGTTTCACGCTCCCGTTGCAATCTCTGGCGCAATTGCCGGCGCTGCATGATGGCCTCGGCGAACAAGGCGCCCATCATGACGACGAACACCGCGCCCGTGCCCAGCACCGGCCAGACGGCATCGAACAACAACTGGCCATGACGATAGGCGGCGAACCCGCCGCCCACGAGCGCGGCCAGCAGCCCGGCGAACAGCAGCGGCCACTGGAACACGCGGCTCGCCGGCATCACGACGATCACCAGCGCCCCGGCGACAGCCAGGGCCAGCGCCTCGGCCCAGGCCGCCCAGAACGGCCGGTGTAATATGCGGCCGTCGAAGATGTTCTCCAGCACGTTGGCGTGGACTTCGACGCCGGGTATGCGGTCGTCGAGCGGCGTCGTCACGTAGTCGGTGAGCGCTAGCCCGGTCACGCCCACCAGCACCAGCCGCCCCTGGAACGCGTCCGCCGTCACCTTGCCGTCGATCAGGTCCGCGGCCGAGACGAAACGGGACGGGTCGTGCCGGGTATAATGGACCCAGATGCGGCCATCGGTTTGGGTGCGAGCGATGATGTTCTCGACGCCCACCGCTTCCACGCCGCGCGGCCCGACCCGCACGTCGTAGGCCGGGCGGCCTGCCGCCACCCGCATCAGCTCGAGGCTCATCGAGGGAGCAAGCGCGTCGCCCACCCGCGAGATGAGCGACACCCGGCGCGCCCGGCCGCTTTCGAGGTCCGCCGACAGCAATGCGTGGCCCGACACCGCGCGCGCGAGTTCCGGCAGGTTCGCCAGCGCCACGTCGTAGCCGCGCACGTACGGCGCCGCGTCGCCGCCGCGCTGGCGCGCCGGCGCGAAGCCGGGTTGCAACGCGGCCCCCGCGGGCAGCCGTGCGCGATCGAAGGCCGCCACTCCCAGCACCGTCGGCGCGGCCGCGAGCGCCCTGGCGAATAGCCTGTCGTTGCTGGGCTGGGCTTTGAGCCGCGCGAGCAGGTCCTCCGCCCCATGGCCAGGCAGGGATTCGGCGATGACGCCCGGCGACAGGCGGTCGCGCTCGGGAAATATCAGGTCGAGCCCGATCGCGAACGGCCCGCCGGCGTGGATGCGGTCGACCAGGTGCGCGAGCAGCGAGCGCGGCCACGGCCATTGACCATGGCGCAGCAGGCTCTTCTCGTCGATCTCGACGATGACCGCCGGCGCCTTCTCGCGGACGCGCGGCAGCAGGCGCTGGTAGGCGTCGAACCCGGCGTACCGCACGCGCTCGATCACCGGCGCGCCGGAGACGGCCAGCACCGAGCACAGCAGGAGCAGCACGGCCGCGCCGAGCGGGCGGCCGCGACGGACGATGACGGCCGCGGCCCAGCGCCGCGAGAGGGAATCCGGCGCTGCGCTCACGTCGCGCTCATGTCGCGATCAGATCTCGATCTCGAGGCCGTCGTAGGCCGCGAGGATCTCCAGCGGCGCACCCGAGCGCGTGATTTCCTCGAGCCGCCGCGTCTCGCGCCAGATGCCGGCGAGGCGCTCGTCGTCGAAGATCGGCTCGTGGTGGAACAGGCACAGGCGCCTGGCCCCCGCCATCTGGCACAACTCGACGCCGACGATGTTGCTCGAGTGACCCCAGTCCTCCTTGACCGAGATGGCGTCGGCCAGCGAGTACATCGCGTCGAAGATCACGAGGTCCGCGTCGCGGAAGAACGCGACGAACGCCTCGGTCTCGCCCTGGTCCTCGAGCTTGTGCTCGGAATCGGTCGAATAGACCACGCTGCGGCCGCCGCGCTCGAAACGATAGCCGTAGGAATCGCCGGAGTGCGCCTGCTTTTTCGCCGTGACCGCCAGGCCGGCGATGTCGTAGCGCCGCCCCGGCTCGAGCCGCACGAACTCGATCGTCGCGGGCAGGCGGTCGAACTCGACGGGAAACGACGGGACCGCGTGCTGGCGGCGGAACGCCCGCTCCAGATCGTCGTGGCAGCCGTGGATGCGGATGCGGTTACCGGGCCGGTAGGCCGGCGTGAAGAACGGGAGCCCCATGATGTGATCCCAGTGCAGATGGGACATGAACACGTGGAAGGTCTGCCCCTTCTCCGGGCCGTGGGCGGCGAGCACCTGGTTGCCGAGCTCGCGCGCGCCGCTGCCCATGTCGCAGATGACGTACTCGCCGTTGCCGGTCTCGATCTGCACGCAGGAGGAATTGCCGCCGAAGGTGTGCGAGACCGCGAAATCGAGGCCGTCGGCGAGAAAAGCGCGCGCCTTCGCTTCGGTGTCGATCCCCTTGCCGGCCGCCGCCACCAGCGCCTTGACGAGCTTCTCCTGCAGCGCCGCGCTGTTGAGCGAGACCGGCAGCGAGCCGCGCGAGCCCCAGATCCGGATCAGCATCGCCGGCGGCCCGGGGTCATGCCGCGCCGTACGATGCCGGCGCGCCGGGCGCGAGCGCCGCGAGCGCCTCGCGCACGTCCGCGTAGCAGTTCAGCACCAGGGTGAACTTGCTGATCTCGAAAATTTCCCTGACCACCGGCTGCAGCGCGGCCACCGCGATCGCGCCCTGCGCCGCGCGCGCCTGTTTCGCGGCCAGCATGAGCACGCGCAGGCCGACGCTGCTGATGTATTCGACCGCGGAGAAGTCCAGGACCAGCACGTCGCCGCCCGCCTTGCACTGATCGAGCCAGGGCTGCAGCGCGGCCTTGAAACCCTCGGCGCTCGCGTGATCGATGCGGCCCGCGGCCGCGAGCACCACGGTGTTGCCTATGCGTCGGTTCGTGAGTTGCATGGGGGGACCCGGATGAAGCCGGTAGTTTAAAGGAATCTCTGCGCAAGTTGGCGCGCAGAGATTCCTGAATGAAGATGCACCTTCATGCCGAAGCGCCAGTTGGTGCCCTTCCTGGCCTGGCTCATACCGACTCCTCAGTTTTAGGTCACTTCTCGCCTAACGTACCACCGGCCAATGCATTGACCTATAAAGCCGTTCCTTTCAGGATTCTCTGCGCACTTGTGCAGAGAATCCTGAACGGTGCGCGGCCAACGGTGAACAACCGGCGCAGCCGGCCGTCCGCCGCGCAAAGGGTGGTAAAATCCACCGCTCCGCGCAAGCCGGTAAACCCCGTGGATTTCGAACAGGCCCGCTTCAACATGGTCGAGCAGCAGATCCGGACATGGGAAGTCCTGGACCCGCATGTGCTCGACCTCCTGCTGCGCGTGCGCCGGGAGGACTACGTCCCGCCGCAATACCGGGCGCTCGCCTTCGCCGACATGGAAATCCCCCTCGGCCACGGCGAGAAGATGCTCGCGCCCAGGCTGGAAGCGCGCATGCTGCAGGAACTCGCCCTGCGCCCCGGCGACCGGATTCTGGAAGTGGGCACCGGCAGCGGCCACATGACCGCGCTGCTCGCGAGCCTGGGCGCCCACGTGTACAGCGTGGACATCGTCCCCGAGTTCACGCGGGCCGCCGGCGCCAGGCTGGCGGCGCACGGCATCGCCAACGTCACGCTGGAAACGGCGGACGCCGCGCGCGGCTGGGACCGGCACGCGCCCTAC
Source organism: uncultured Streptomycetaceae bacterium (assembly GCA_964433375.1). Taxonomy (GTDB): domain Bacteria; phylum Pseudomonadota; class Gammaproteobacteria; order Burkholderiales; family SG8-41; genus SG8-41. The sequence goes on along the minus strand of CAYSRR010000094.1, from coordinate 3,192 downwards.
GATGCCATCGTCCTCACCGGCTCGGTGCCGGTGCTGCCGGACGCCTTTCCCGCCAGCCTGCAGCCCGGCGGGCGGCTGATCGCGGTGGTGGGCGAGCCGCCCGTGATGGAAGCGCGGCTCGTCACCTGCGCCGGCGCGGGCGCGTACGGCTCGACCGGGCTGTTCGAAACCTGCATCGCTCCGCTCAGGAACGCGCTGCAACCCGAACGCTTCGTGTTCTAGTGATTTAGTGATTGGGTGATTCGGTGATTAACGACAATGCGGCCATGCGCGGCAAGTTCGTTTTCAATCACTCAATCACTCAATCACTCAATCACCGGATTGCGATGCGTTTCCTCGCGCTATTGTCGTTCGCGTGCCCGCTGGCATTGGCCACTGCGGCCCACGGCGCCGACCTGCTGGAAATCTACCGCCTGGCGCAGGGTTCCGATACGCAGTACGCGGCGGCGCGGGCGGCGTGGAGCGCCGGCCAGGAACGGCTGCCGCAGGGACTCGCCGGGCTGCTGCCCTCGGCCTCCGTTTCCGCCTCCACGCAGAACAACGACCGCGATCTGCGCCCGCGCGACCCGACGATGGCCGCGACCAACTCGCGCTTCAACTCCAACTCCATCGCGCTGTCGGTGACGCAGCCGCTCTACCGCCCGCAAAACCTCACGGCGTACGAGCAGTCGAAGACGCAGGTGGTGCAGGCCGACGCGGTGTTCTCGCAGGCGTCGCAGGACCTGATCCTGCGGGTGGCGCAGGCCTATTTCGACGTGCTGCTCGCGCAGGACACCGTGGAGCTGGCGCAGGCGCAACTGACCGCGATCGGCCGGCAATTGGAGCAGGCGAAGCGCAATTTCGAAGTCGGCACCGCGACCATCACCGACACGCACGAAGCGCAATCGCGCTACGACATCACGACCTCGATCGAAATCGCCGCGAGGAACGACCTCGAGATCCGCAAGCGCCAGCTGGAGCTGCTGATCGGCCGGCCGGCGCCCGGCATCTCCCCGCTGGGAAAACGCTTCACCCTGAGCCCGCCCACGCCCGGCAACATGGACGGCTGGGTCGCGGAAGCGGGCGAGCACAACCCGCAGGTGCGCATCAGCCGCGCGAGCCTCGAGTTCGCGACGCAGGAAATCGAGCGCAACCGCGCCGGGCATCGCCCCACCGTCGACGCCTTCGCCACCTACTCGGACTCGGGCAGCGGCATCGGCAGCGTCGGCATCTCCGGCACCGACACCACCAGCCGGGTCATCGGCGTGCAGCTCGCGATCCCGATCTACCAGGGCGGGCTGGTGAACTCGCGCGTGCGCGAAGCCGTGGCGAACGAGGACAAGGCGCGGCAGGACCTCGAGAACGCGCGGCGCACCGCCGAACTGGTCGCCCGCCAGGCCTTCCTCGGCGTGAACAGCGGCATCGCCCAGGTCCGGGCGCTGGAAGCCGCGCTGGTGTCGTCGCAGAGCTCGCTCGACTCGACGCGCCTCGGCCAGGAAGTGGGCGTGCGCACGCAGATCGACGTGCTCAACGCCCAGCAGCAACTGTCGCAGACGCGCCGCGACCTGGCGCAGGCCAGATACAGCTACATCCTCGCGCAACTGCGGCTGAAAGCCGCCGCCGGCCAGCTCTCCGAGCAGGACCTCACCCTCGTCAACGCCTGGCTCGACCGGTAGCGTGATTGAGTAATTAAGTGATTAAGTGATTAAGTGATTCGGTGATTCGGTGATTCGGTGATTAAGGAAGCTCTGCACAAGCCGTCCTCGCGAAGGCGGGGACCCAGCAAATCACTCAATCACCTAATTACTCAATCACTGAATCACTCAATCACCGGAGCGTAATCAGCTCTAAAACCCGTGCGGTGGCGCCGCGATGCGCGGCGCAGAACGCGAGTCCCGCTTCCCCCATGCGCCGCGCCGCGACCGGGTCACGCAGCAACCGCGCCGCTTCCCGCGCCAACGCGGTCGCATCCGGCACCTGGACCGCGGCCCCCGCCCGCGTCGCCAGCACTACGATTTCCTCGAAGTTGTAGACCGACGGCCCGATCAGCGCCGGCCTGCCGGCCGCGCACGCCTCGATCAGGTTCTGGCCACCGAGCGGCAGCAGGCTGCCGCCGACGAAGGCCACGTCGCACGCCGCGTAATAGGCGAACAGCTCGCCCATGCTGTCGCCGAGCACGACCCCGGTGCCGGGGGCGACTGCCGTACCTGCGCTGCGGCGCTGAAAGGACACGCCGCGCGAGTCGAGCAGCCGCGCCACTTCATCGAAGCGCTGCGGATGGCGCGGCACGATGACCAGGAGCAGTCCGGGCACATCGAGCGCGCCGATCGCGTCGAGCAGCAGCGCCTCCTCGCCTTCGCGCGTGCTGGCGGCGAGCAGAACCGGACGCGTTTCGCCGAAATCGCGTCGCCACACCCGCCCCAGTTCGAGTTGCGCGAGCGGCGGCGCGACGTCGAACTTCACGCTGCCGGTCACCTGCACGCCCTCCGCTCCGAGCGCGGCGAGGCGCCGCGCGTCGTCCTCGCCTTGCGCCGCGACCGCCGCGAGCCCGGCGAAGCTCTCGCGCGTGAGCCGCGCGAAGCGCCGGTAGCCGGCGGAGGATTTCTCCGACAGCCGCGCGTTGACCAGGTGCAGCGGCACGCCCTCGCGACGGCAGGCGCGGATCAGGTTGGGCCAGATCTCGGTTTCCATCAGGATGCCGGCGCGCGGGCGGTAATGCCGCAGAAACCGCGACACCGCGCCGGGGTAGTCGTACGGCAGATAGCAGCGCGTGACGCCGTCGCCGAACAGCTCTTCGCCTGTCTCGCGCCCGGTCGGCGTCATGTGCGTGAGCAGGATTTGATGCCCGGGATGTTTCGCGCGCAGCGCAGCGACGAGCGGTTCGGCCGCGCGGGTTTCCCCCACCGAGACCGCGTGTATCCAGATGAGCGGGCCTGCCGCGGGCTGCGCGTAATGCCCGAAGCGTTCCGCCACGTGCCGCAGGTAGCCCGGCTGGCGGCGCGCACGCCACGCCAGGCGCGCGAGCACGTACGGCAGCAGGAGGTAGAGCAGCAGGGTATAGGCAAAGCGCGTCATTCGTGATTCGTGATTCGTGATTCGTGATTCGCAAAAGCCAGGTGGTCGAGCGCCGCGAGAACGTCATCGACGGCGGGCGGCGCGCCGACGCCGCCGAGGTTGACGGTGTGCGCGCCGCCGTAAAGACCGGTCGCGGCC
>CAYSRR010000093.1:0-10297 GCA_964433375.1 uncultured Streptomycetaceae bacterium | reverse complement strand
TTTTTGCGCTCGCGCGCCGGCGCGGCGGTCGAGCAGGCGTCCGAAATTGGCGAGCGAGATGAGGTGGGCGTAGACGCGGGCCAGGATGCCCTTCTGCGCGAGGTCCTTCAACTGGTCGGGCGCCAGCGCGTTCAGCTTTTCCTCCGCCACGCGGTAGAGGCCGGTCATCGCGAGCGGCGCGCCCTCGTTGGGCACCGCCTGCATGGTGAAGTTTTCCAGCAAGCCGAGCCCGGCGAGCGCGCGCGACATCTCGTCGCTGCGCGCGAGGTCGGTCTCGTATTCGAACAGCAGTTTTTTGCGAGCCACCCACCCCGGCAGTTCCTCGCCCTTGGCGTCGTAGAGGACCTCGCCCTTGTCGTTGAGCGCGCGTTTTTCCACGCAGGCGATGCGTTCCGGCTGCTCGCGCCCGTCCACCGTCACCCGCGTCATGCAGAACGGGTAGCGCCGCACGTAGGCAGGCAGGTAGACGCCGGGGTCCCATTCCCCGTCGGGCGTCACGTACAGGTTCTGCTGGTTTTCCATCCCCAGCACCGCCATCGCGACGAATGCGCCGCCGCCGCCGAGGAAGGCGATCGGGTAATCGCGGCAGGCGACGGAAAACTCGGTGAACGAGACCGGCAGCGCGGCCAGGCTGCGGAACACGAGCGGGAGCTTCTTCGCGTCCGGCAGCAGGACGCGGTGATGCCGCGTGAGCGGCACGATTGCCTGGTAACCGTACGGCGGCTTGATGTCCATAAGGAGTCCCGAATGTGGCGCGCGTTGAGCGACGGGGGCCGTCCGCTCCAACGCGCGGGGTTAAACCGGCGCTTCGCGTCCGGTTTAACGGATTATAACGAAGCGGTCGCGCCGCGGGCCGCGCGGATTGTCCTTTCCCGCCAGGCCGTTGTAGAATCCTGCCCTCATTGCAGGGCCGTGGGGACGTAGCTCAGCTGGGAGAGCGTCGCGTTCGCAATGCGAAGGTCGAGGGTTCGATCCCCTTCGTCTCCACCACTACTCTTATACTTATACCGCGGCCGGATTTCCATCCGGCCTTTTTTATTGCCCGCGCCCGGCGCCGGCCGCGCCGGGGCTTCTGGCAGAATAGCGGCTCCTTCCACCGAAGCCGGGCCGGGAATTCCGCCATGTTCAGCCGATTGATGCCGCGCGAAGGCCGTTTTTTCGACTTGTTCAACGCGCACGCCGCGCAGATCGTCGAGGGCAGCCAGGCGCTCGCGCAGCTCTTCGCCAATTTCGAGCAGTCCTCCGTTTATGCCGGACGCATCGACGAGGCCGAGCGCAGCGCCGACAAGATCACCCACGAGACCATCTCGCTGCTGCACAAGACGTTCATCACCCCGATCGACCGCGATCAGATCCACCAGTTGATCACCAGCATGGACGACGTCCTCGACCTGATCCAGGACGTGACCGAATCGATCGTGCTCTACGACATCCGGAGCGTGAGCGCCGAGGCGCAGCAACTCGCGCAGATCTGCCAGATGACCTGCGGGCGCGTGAAGACGGCGGTCGGACTGCTTTCGAACCTGCGCGACCCGGAAGCGATCCTCAAGACCTGCGAGGAGATCGACCGGCTGGAGTCGGACGCCGACCGCGTCATGCGCTCGGCGATGTCGCGGCTGTTCCGCGAGGAGTCCGACGTGAAGCAGCTGATCAAGCTGCGCTCGATCTACGAATTGCTGGAGCTCATCACCGACCGCTGCGAGGACGTGGCGAACATCGTCGAGGGCATCGTCCTGGAAAATTCGTAGACGCGCCGCGATGGAGCCCGCCCAGATCAGCCTGGCCGTCGTGATCGTGCTCGTCCTGGTGGCGCTCGCGTTCGATTTCATGAACGGCTTCCACGATGCCGCCAACGCCATCGCGACGGTGGTCTCGACCCGCGTGCTCAAGCCGCACCAGGCGGTGCTGCTCGCCGCCTTCTTCAACTTCGCGGCGCTGTTCGTGTTCCATCTCAGCGTCGCGGCCACCGTGGGCAAGGGCATCATCGACGCGGCTGTCGTGGACCACTACGTCGTGTTCGGCGCGCTGGCCGGCGCCATCGCCTGGAACATCATCACGTGGTATTACGGCATTCCGTCTTCTTCCTCGCATGCGCTGATCGGCGGGCTGGTGGGGGCCGCCGTTGCAAAGGCCGGCATCTGGGCGCTGATCGCGCCCGGGCTGCTGAAAACGGTCGCCTTTATCGTCATCTCCCCGCTGCTGGGGTTCATCCTGGCGGCGGCCCTGCTGGTGGCGGTGTCGTGGATCTTCGCCCGCTCGACGCCGGCGCGCGTCGACAAGTGGTTCCGGCGCACGCAGATCGTCACCTGCTCGCTGTACAGCCTCGGCCATGGCGGCAACGACGCGCAGAAAACCGTGGGCATCATCTGGATGCTGTTGATCGCGGCCGGCATGACCAGCGCCACGGATGCGGCGCCGCCCGCCTGGGTCGTGATCGCGTGCTATTTCACCATCGCGCTCGGCACCGCGTTCGGCGGCTGGCGCATCGTGAAGACCATGGGGCAGCGCATTACCAAGCTGAAACCCTACAACGCCGTCTGCGCGGAATTATCGGGCTCGGCCGCGTTGTTTTATGCCACCGCGCTCGGCATCCCGGTTTCCACCACGCACACCATCACCGGCGCGATCGTCGGCGTGGGCTCGACGCAGTCACTGTCGGCGGTGCGCTGGGGCGTGGCCGGCAACCTCGTGCTGGCCTGGGTGCTGACCATTCCCTGCTCGGCGTTCATGGCCGCCATCGCCTGGTGGCTGGGCCGGCACTTTCTTTAAGGGCGCTGCGCTGGTAGGGTCAAAGCCATGACGGGTTCCCATTCCACCCCGACGACGGCCGCCGAGCACCGCCGCATGCTCGCCGACAGTGTTGCCGATTTCGCCGCGCGCGGCACCGATATCGCGCGCGTGCGGCGGCTGCGGGGAACGGCCGGCGAATACGAACGCGTGGTGTGGAAGCAGATGGCGGGACTCGGCTGGCTCGGCATTCTGGTGCCGGAGAGCCACGGCGGGCTCGGGCTGGGGCTTGCCGAAATGGCGATCGTGGCGAAAGGACTCGCGCGCGTCCTCGCTCCGGAGCCGCTCAACGCCGCCGCGGTGCTGGCGGCCACCGCGCTCATCGCGGGCGAGAACGAGACGTTGAAACGAAACGAGCTGCCGCGCCTTGCCGCCGGCGAGATGCTGCCCGCTCTGGCGTGGCAGGAGGAGGCGGGCGCGCTCGACACCGGCGTGAGCCGCACCCGTGCCGTGGCCTTCGAGGGCGGCTTCAAGCTCTCCGGCGTAAAGCGTTTCATCCCGGGCGCGGCCCAGGCCGATGCGTTCCTGGTCAGCGCGAGCGCGGACAGCGGCTCCGTGCTGCTGTGGCTGCCGCGGGATACGGCGGGCGCGCGACTCGAGCTCGAGCCGCTCGCCGACGGGCGCAGCTTCGGCAAGCTCACGCTGAACGATGCGCTGGTGCCCAGGGCGCAGGTGGTGGCGGCCGGCGCCGGCGCCCGCGAGGTGCTCGCGCGCGCGTTCGATCACGGCGCCGCCATCGCCGGCGCCGAGCTCGCGGGCGTGATGGAGCGGGCGCTCGAGATGACCCTCGAGTATCTCAAGACCCGCGTGCAGTTCGGCAAGCCGATCGGGGCGTTCCAGGCGCTGCAGCACCGCGCGGTGGACCTGCACATCCACAAGGAGCTGGCCGGCGCGGTGCTCGACGAGGCGCTGGCGCAGCTCGACCGCGGCCCCGATCCCGCCCTGCGCGCGCAGCTGGCGAGCCGCATCAAGGCGCGCTGCGCCGACGCCGCGCTGAGAATCACGCGCGAGACGATCCAGCTCCACGGCGCGATCGGCTTCACCGACGAGTACGACGCGGGGCTCTATCTGAAGCGCGCGTTGACGCTGGCCGCGTGGCTCGGGCACCCGGCCTGGCATCGCCGCCGCTACGCGCGGCTCGCCGCGGGAATGACGGCGGGAGTGACGGCATGAGCAGCGCCGCCGGACGCGACTACAACGCCATGCCCGACGAGGACTTCCGCCGCGAGGTCCGCGCGTTTTTCGAGGCGGAGTACCCCCCGCAACTGCGCTATATCCTGCACCGCGCGCGCTGGCTCGAGATGAAGGACTGGTGGCGCAAGCTGGACGAGAAGGGCTGGATCGCTCCCAACTGGCCGCGCGAATGGGGCGGCATGGCGCTGGATGCCGGCAAGATGGTGATCTATCTCGAGGAGCTGGAGCGCCATGGCGTCGCGCGCGCGCCGGACCAGGGCATCACGCAGGTGGGGCCGCTCATCATGCGCTTCGGCACCGAGGCGCAGAAGAGCCATTACCTGCCGCGCACCCGTTCGGGCGCATACATCTGGTGCCAGGGCTATTCCGAGCCCAACGCCGGTTCCGATCTCGCGGGCCTGCAGACGTCCGCGGTGCCGGACGGCGGTGATTTCGTCGTCAACGGCCAGAAAATCTGGACGACGCTGGCCGACGATGCGACCCACATCTATCTTCTGGCGCGCACCGACAAGGCGGCGAAGAAGCAGCAGGGCATCAGCTTCTTCCTTGCCGACATGAAAACACCCGGCATTTCGCTGCGGCCGATCACCAACCTCGCCGGTCACGGCGAGTTCTGCCAGGTGTACTTCGACAACGCGCGGCTGCCGCGCGAGAACCTGGTGGGGCAGCTCAACGACGGCTGGACGGTGGCGAAGGCGCTGCTCGGCTTCGAGCGGCTCGGCATCGGCAGCCCGCGGCGCCCGCAGTACGCGCTGCAGCGCCTCGAGATGGTGGCGCGCGCGAAGGGGCTGCTTGAGGACCCCGGCTTCGTCGACCGCTTCATCGCGCTCAAGCTCGACATCGAGGACGGCGCGGCGCTCTACGGCCGCTTCGTCGGGCAGGTGAAGCGCGGCGAGCCGCTCGGGCAGGACGTCTCGATGCTGAAGGTCTGGACCATGGAGACGTGGCAGCGCCTGACCGAGCTGCTGGTCGAGGCCGGCGCCGAGGAGGGCGTGATCGCGGGCGTGCAGGACGTGGCCGGCGTCGAGACCGATTTCCTCAATCCCTACTATTACTCGCGTCCCGCCACCATCTACGGCGGCTCGAGCGAGATCCAGCGCAACATCCTCGCGAAATACGTGCTCAAGCTCCCGAGCTAAGGAGGCATCATGACCAGACAGACTATCCACACCGACGCGGCGCCCAAAGCCATCGGCACCTACTCGCAGGCCGTGCGCGCAGGCAGCACGGTCTACCTCGCCGGCCAGATCGGGCTCGACCCGGCGACGATGGAGATGGTCGCGGGCGTCGGCCCGCAGATCCACCGCGTGTTCCAGAACCTGCAGGCGGTGGCGCGCGCCGCGGGCGGCGATCTCAAGGACGCCGTCAAGCTGACGGTCTACCTCACCGACCTCGCCAATTTCGCGCTGGTGAACGAGACCATGGCGGGTTATTTCCAGGCGCCGTACCCCGCGCGCGCCGCGGTCGGGGTGGCATCGCTGCCGCGCGGGGCGCTGGTGGAGATCGACGCCATCCTGTACATCGAGTGAGGGGAGAGGTGTGAGGAGAGAGGAGTGAAACGCGAAAAGCGGCAAGAGCCGGCCGCCTCACCCCTCACCCCTCACCCCTCTCTGTCGGGACTGAGCCGTTCCACATTGGAACGGCTCGCCCGACTGGGCGTCGGCAGCCAGTTTGATCTCGTCCTGCATCTGCCGCTGCGCTACGACGACGAGACCCGGCTGCATGCCCTCGACGAGGCGCCGACCGGGCAGCCGGTGCAGGTCGAGGGCGTCGTGGTCGAGTCCGACGTGAAGTACCGCCCGCGCCGTCAGTTGGTCTGCCACGTCCAGGACGGCCGCAGCGCGCTCACGCTGCGTTTCTTCAATTTCTATCAAAGCCAGTTGAAGCAGCTCGCGCCCGGCGCGCGCGTGCGCGCCTTCGGCGAGATCCGTCACGGTTTCCACGGCCCGGAAATGATTCACCCGAAGTACCGCCTGGTGCGCGAAGGCGTTCCGGTAGCGCAAGCGCTGACGCCGGTTTATCCGACGACGGCGGGACTGGCGCAGGAGGAATTACGGCGGTTGATAGCGCACGCCCTGGCCGGCTCCGAGCTGGCCGACACGTTGCCTGCGGGGATCATCGGTCCGCTCGGGCTGCCGGGCTTTCGCGACGCCGTGCTGTTGCTGCACAACCCGCCGCCGCAGACGCCGCAGGCGACGCTGGCCGGCCGTACCCACCCGGCGTGGCGCCGCGTCAAGTTCGACGAGCTGCTGGCGCAGCAGATCTCGATGCGGGTGCATTACCGCCGGCGGAAGAGCGCGGGCGCGCCGGCGCTGAAACCGCGCGGCCTGCTGGCGAAGGAATTGCTCGCCCGGTTGCCGTTCAGGCTCACCACGGCGCAGAACAAGGCGCTCGCCCAGATACGCCACGATCTCGCCCAGCCTTACCCCATGCAGCGGTTGCTGCAAGGCGACGTCGGCAGCGGCAAGACCATCGTCGCCGCGCTCGCCGCCCTGCAATGCGTGGAGAACGGCCACCAGGTCGCGGTGATGGCGCCCACCGAGCTTCTCGCCGAGCAGCACCATGCCAAGTTCCGGGACTGGCTCACCGGCCTCGAGGCGGACGTGGCCTGGCTCTCGGGCAGCCAGCGCGCGGGGGAAAAGCGCGAAGCGCTGGCCCGGGTCGCATCCGGCGAGACGGCGGTCGTGGTCGGCACCCATGCGCTGATCCAGAAGGAGGTGCGCTTTCGCAGCCTCGGGCTGGCGGTCATCGACGAGCAGCACCGCTTCGGCGTGCACCAGCGCCTGGCGTTGCGCATGAAAGGGGCGCGCGCGAACCGCGGCGCGCAGCCGCACCAGCTCATGATGAGCGCGACGCCGATCCCGCGTACACTGGCGATGAGCTACTACGCCGACCTCGACGTGTCGGTGATCGACGAGATGCCGCCGGGACGCACGCCGGTTGCGACCAGGCTCGTGTCCGTCGCGCGGCGCGCCGAAGTGGTCAGCCGCATCCGCGACGCGTGCATGGACGGCGGCCAGGCGTACTGGGTGTGTCCTTTGATAGAAGAGTCCGAGGCGTTGCAACTGAAGACGGCGCTGGAAACCCACGAAACCGTGCAGAAAACCTTCCCCGAGCTCAAGGTCGGGCTCGTGCACGGGCGGCTGAAACCCGCCGAAAGGGCGCAGGTCATGGCCGCGTTCAAGGACGGCGCCATCCAGCTCCTGGTGGCGACCACCGTGATCGAGGTCGGCGTCGATGTCCCCAACGCCAGCCTGATGGTGATCGAGCACGCCGAACGCATGGGGCTCTCGCAACTGCACCAGCTGCGCGGGCGCATCGGCCGCGGCGCCGGCGCCAGCACCTGCATCCTGCTCTACCAGCAGCCGCTGACGCCGGCCGCGCGCGAGCGGCTGAAGATCATCTACGAGAACACCGACGGCTTCGAGATCGCGCGCCACGACCTGAGGTTGCGCGGTCCCGGGGAAATCCTCGGCGCGCGCCAGAGCGGCGCGCCGCTGCTGCGCTTCGCCGACCTTGATCGCGATCTCGACCTGCTCGATGCCGCGCGCGAGGCGGCGGAGACGTTGCTGCGCGAGGAGCCCGACCGCGCTCGCGCGCACCTTGCGCGCTGGCTGGGCGCGAAGCACGAATATCTCAGGGCATAGCGAAAAGCGTTATGGCCGGGAAGAACCGGGACAGCAGGACCGTTCTGCGCGACCGCGACTGGCGCCGCCGTCCCGCCCCGGGCGCGGGCGCATACCGGCCCTGGTTGATCAATTGCGGATCGCTGACCGACCGCTTGCGGGAGCGTTGCGCGGCCTTCAGCGTCGAGCTCGTGTTCCAGGAACCGCGCCGCGCCACGCGCGATGAGCGTTTTCTCGCCGGCGGCCGGGGCGAGCGCGCCCTGGTGCGCGAGGTTTTTCTTCGCTGCGGGCGGACCCGGGTGGTGTTCGCGCACAGCGTGACGCGGCTCGCCAGCCTGCGCGGCGCGTGGCGCGGGCTCGCGCGCCTCGGCGCGCGTCCGCTGGGCGCCGTCCTGTTCGCCGACCCGAGAGTGCGGCGGCGCCCCCTGCGCTACCGCAAGCTCGGTCCGCGCGACGAACTTCATGCCCGGGCATGCGTCGCTGCGGGCAGGCGGTTGCCGGCGCTGTGGGCGCGGCGTTCGCTATTCACCCTGGGCAAATCCCCTATACTGGTGACCGAAATCTTCCTGCCGGAGATCCTGGAACTGTGACGCTGGTCGAGAGACTCGACGCCTACGAGCGGCTGATGCGGCTCGACAAGCCGATCGGCATCCTGCTGCTGCTGTGGCCGACGCTGTGGGCGCTGTGGCTGTCGGCGCCGGGGCGGCTGGACGTCGACATCCTGCTGATCTTCCTGGTAGGCACGGTGCTGATGCGTTGCGCCGGTTGCATCGTCAACGATCTCGCCGACCGCGACATCGACCCCCACGTCGAGCGCACCCGCGCGCGGCCGCTCGCCGCGCGCGAGATCACCCCGGGAGAAGCGGTCGCGCTGGCGCTGGTCCTCGCGGCGCTGTCCTTCGCGCTGGTGCTGCAGCTGAACCGGCTCGCCCTGTACCTTTCGTTCATTGGCCTGGCCGTCACCGTGATCTATCCTTTCCTGAAGCGCACCGTCGCGTTTCCCCAGGCCGGGCTCGGTATCGCGTTCAGCTTCGGCGTGCCGATGGCCTACGCCGCCCAGCTGGGCACGCTGCCTACCATGGCCTGGGTGCTGATGGCCGCAACCTTCTTCTGGATCGTCGCCTACGACACGGAGTACGCGATGGTGGACCGGGAAGACGACGTGAGGGTCGGGGTGAATTCCTCGGCGATCTTCCTCGGCCGCTACGACGTTGCCGCCGTCATGGCCTGCCAGGCGGCGTTCCTGGCCGTCATGACGGCCGTGGGCGCATGGCAGCGTCTCGGCTACCTGTATTACGCGGGGCTCGCCGCCGCCGCGGCTCTCGTGGTTTACCAGTACCGGCTCATCCGGGCGCGCGGCCGCGACGGCTGCTTCCGGGCTTTTCTCAACAACAACTGGGTCGGCGCGGCGATTTTCGCGGGGCTGGTCCTCGACCTGATGCTGAACAATCGCGTGACGCTGACGCTGCCCCGATGAAGTACCGCGACCTGCGTGATTTCCTGTCGCAGCTCGAAACGCGCGGCGAGCTGAAGCGCGTCGCGGCAACGGTCGACCCGCGTCTCGAGATGACCGAAGTATGCGACCGGGTGCTGAGGGCCGGCGGGCCGGCGCTGCTGTTCGAGAAGCCGCGCGGCCATGCGATGCCGGTGCTCGGCAACCTGTTCGGCACGGTCAAGCGCGTCGCGCTCGGGATGGGCGTGGATGCCGATGACCCGACCGCCGCGCTGCGCGAGCTCGGCGAGTTGCTGGCGACGCTCAAGGAACCCGAACCGCCCAGGGGCTGGAAAGACGCCTGGGACAAGCTGCCGCTGCTGAGGCAGGTCCTGGCGATGGAGCCACGGACGGTGTCGGGCGCGCCCTGCCAGGAGATCGTGCGCGAGGGAGCGGACGTGGATCTCGGCGCACTGCCGGTCCAGACCTGCTGGCCCGGGGACGCCGCCCCGCTCATCACCTGGGGGTTGACGGTCACGCGCGGCCCCAATCAGCGCCGGCAGAACCTCGGCATCTATCGCCAGCAGGTCATCGCGCGCAACAAGGTGATTCTGCGCTGGCTCGCGCAGCGCGGCGGCGCGCTCGACTACCGCGATCATTGCCTGGCGTATCCGCGCGAGCCGTTCCCGGTGGCGGTGGCGCTGGGCGCGGACCCCGCCACGATGCTGGGCGCGGTGACGCCGGTGCCGGACGCCCTGTCCGAGTACCAGTTCGCCGGCCTGCTGCGGGGATCGAAGACGGAAGTGGTGAAGTGCCTCGGCAGCGACCTGCAGGTGCCGGCCGGCGCGGAGATCGTGCTGGAGGGCGTGATACACCCTGGCGAGACCGCGCTCGAGGGGCCGTTCGGCGACCACACCGGCTACTACAATGAACAAGAGCGATTTCCGGTTCTTACCGTGGACCGGATGACGACCCGTCGTGATCCGATCTATCACTCGACCTACACCGGCAAGCCGCCCGACGAGCCGGCGGTGCTGGGCATGGCGCTGAACGAGGTGTTCGTGCCGCTGCTGAAGCGCCAGTTTCCCGAGATCGCGGACTTCCACCTGCCGCCCGAGGGTTGTTCCTATCGCATCGCCTGCGTAGCCATGAAGAAGCAGTACCCGGGGCACGCCAAGCGCGTGATGTTCGGCATCTGGTCGTTCCTGCGCCAGTTCCTCTACACCAAGTTCATCATCGTCACCGACGACGACGTCAA
>CAYSRR010000092.1:0-10307 GCA_964433375.1 uncultured Streptomycetaceae bacterium | reverse complement strand
TGATGAGGTCGGCCCAGGAGAGGGCCTGGCCGTACTTTTGCTTGATCGGCCACAGCAGGCGGCGCGACTTGTCGATGTTGACGTTGTCGGGCCAGCTGTCGAGCGGGGCAAAACGCTGCTGGCCGCGGCCGCCGCCGCCCCGGCCGTCGTTGATGCGGTAGGTTCCGGCGCTGTGCCAGGCCATGCGGATGAATTGCGGCCCGTAGTGGCCGAAATCCGCCGGCCACCAGTCCTGCGAGTCGGTCATCAGCTTGACCAGGTCCTTCTTGAGCGCCTTGTAGTCGAGGCTCTTGAATTCCTTCGCGTAGTCGAAGCCCTTGCCCATCGGGTCGGACTTCGAGGAATGCTGGTGCAGCAGTTCCAGCCGCAACTGGTTCGGCCACCAGTCCCGGTTCGTCCGGCCGAGGCCGGCGGTGTGGTTGAACGGGCACTTTGCTTCGGTCTTCTCGTTACTCATGGTATGGCTCCTTTGGGTATCTGGGCAGAGGAGGAGCTACTTGCCCTGCGCGTACAGGGCCAGCAGCTCCACCAGCATGGCGGAGCTTGGGCGTCCTGCCCAGGCGACGCGAAGATTTTGCGGCTTCTTCATGACAGTCTCGTTGGCATTGGGCTCACGAACTTCAGTATCGGCCATCTTGAGCGACCGCAGGGGGGCCGGCTTGATTCAGATCAATCACCAGATCAATCACCCGGCTCGCTGGCGACCTCAGGCAGCCAGTGCGACAGCGGGCATGCCCGCCGGTTCCGCGTCCAGAATCGCTGCCGCCGCATTCACCGCCGCCGCGATACGCACCGCGGCCTGCACCTGCTCGGCGGTGATGCCGCCCTCGCGCACGGCCTTCTCGTGCGACTCCAGGCACTTGCCGCAGCCGTTGATCGCGGAGACCGCCAGGCTCCACAGCTCGAAATCGGCGCGGGCGATGCCGTGATTCGCAATCGCGTTCATGCGCAGCTTCGCCGGCAACTTCGAGTATTCCTCGTTGCCGACCAAGTGCAGGAAGCGATAGTAGACGTTGTTCATGCTCATCACCGCGGCAGCGGCCTTTGCCGCGGCCAGCTCTTTTGCGTCGAGCCTGGGCGCGAACTCGGCCAGGATCGCCTCGGCGACCTCGGGGTTGCGCGCGCCGAGCGCGGACGCGATGAACGTCCCGGCCCTCTGCTTCTCGTTCAGCAAAGTCTCCGCCGCCAGCGAGCCCAGGTTCAGCTTGATGTCCCTGGCGTGCTCCGGCAGCCGGTCTCTCAATGTTTGCAACGACATGTTCGTCTCCGTTAAAGAATATTAGCCACAGAGAACACAGAGTTCACAGAGAGAAAAACCTTACCCATTGGCCTCCCTGGAATTCTCTGTGTTCTCTGTGATCTCTGTGGCTTTAAGCAGTTAGGCCGCTTTGAGGAAAGAATCGCCCTTTTGCCAGTTGCACGGGCACAGCTCGTCGCTCTGCAGCGCGTCCAGCGTGCGCAGCACTTCCTCGACGTTGCGGCCGACGGAGAGGTCGTGCACCGAAGCGAAGCGGATCACGCCCTGCGGGTCCACGATGAAGGTCGCGCGCAGCGCCACGCCCTCTTTCCTGTCCAGGATGCCGAACGCCGCGGACAGCTCGCGCTTGATGTCGGCCAGCATCGGGAACGGCAGTTCCTTCAGGTCCGGGTGGTTGCGGCGCCACGCCAGGTGCACGAACTCGCTGTCGGTGGACGCGCCGTAGACCACCGCGTCGCGGTCGTTGAACTCGCGGTTCAGCTTGCCGAAAGCCGCGATCTCGGTCGGGCACACGAAGGTGAAGTCCTTGGGCCAGAAGAAGATCACCTTCCACTTGCCGGCGTCGGACTGGTCGTTGATGCGGGTGAAAGCCTTGTCCTGGTCGGTGGAAACCACCGCCTGGAGGTCGAAATTCGGGATGCGGTCGCCTACGGTCAGCATATGCGTCTCCTTGATCGGTTGGATAATGGTCAGAACGGATGCGAGTGTGCCGCATCCGTTCTGATCGCTCCAACGATTAATTTGAGTTAGACTAATCGGAAATATCGATTGACGAGGGACGAGCGTCGGGTGTCGAGGGGGTAATGCGCCTCTCACTATTCACTCGACCCTCGACACTCGACCCTCGACCCTCGACACTTTCAAGCGAAGCCCACATGCCGGCATTGCCTTCCCTGCGCCAACTCGGCTACCTGGTCGAGCTGTCCGAGCGCCTCAACTTCCGCGCCGCGGCGGAAGCCCGGTTCGTCACGCAGTCCACGCTGTCGGCCGGGATCAAGGAACTGGAGAACGTGCTCGGCGCGCAACTGGTCGAGCGCGACAAGCGCCACGTGCGCCTGACCGCCGTCGGCGAGGAAGTCGTCGCGCGCGCCCGGGAACTCCTGGCCGGCGCGACCGACCTCGCCGAGGTCGCCCGCAGATCGGTCGCGCCGCTGTCCGGCCCGCTGCGGCTGGGCGTGATTCCGACGATCGCGCCGTTCCTGCTGCCGGAGGTGCTGCCGCCGCTGAGACGGGTGCACGCCGGCCTCAAGCTGTTCCTGCGGGAAGATCTCACCGACCGCCTGCTCGAGCGCCTGCGGGCGGGCAGCCTCGACGTCGCGCTCATCGCCCTGCCCTACGACACCGGAGACCTGTACGTCCGCGAGCTGTTCAAGGACGAATTCTGGTTCGTGGCGCGCGAGGACGATCCCGCCGCGCGCGAGAAGGAAATCGCCCTGCGCAAGCTCGACACGGACGAGGTCCTGCTGCTGGAAGAAGGCCATTGCCTGCGCGATCACGCGATCTCCGCCTGCGGGCCGCGCCGCGGCGCCTGGGAAGCCAAGGTCGAGGCGACCAGCATCCCCACCCTGATCCAGATGGTCGATGGCGGGCTGGGCGTCACCCTGCTGCCCGAGCTGATGCTGAAAGCCGGCGCGCTCAAGGGCACGAAACTGGTCGCGCGTCCGTTCGCCTCACCCGCGCCGTCGCGCACGATCGTGCTGGCCACGCGCCGCACCTCGCCGCGGCGGCGCGACACCGACCTGCTGGCGGAATTCATCCTCGAGCAGCGGCGCCGCGGCGGGCGGGCCGGCATTCCGGCAATGCGCCGGAATACCTCAAAGGCGTGATTGGTGATTCGTGAATCGGCCCTTGTTCGCGCCTTCGAATCACGAATCACGACCCACGACTCACGCTTTTTGCCAGTGAAGCGCATCGTCTTCGCCACCTTCGGCTCGCTCGGCGATCTCCATCCCTACGTCGCCATCGCGCGCGAGCTCCAGTCGCGCGGCCACCGGCCGCTGATCGCGACGTTCGAGGAATACCGGGAGAACGTCGAGGCGGCCGGCGTCGGCTTCGCCCCGATGCGCCCCGGCATGGCCGATTTCGGCGACAAGACCGCGATCATGGAGAAGCTGGTCGACCCCTGGCGCGGGCCGGAGTACATGGTGCGCGAGATGTTCATGCCGCGCCTGCGCGAAAGCTACGAGGACCTCGAGCGCGCGTGCGGCGGCGCGGACCTCCTGGTCACGCACCCGCTTACGTTCGCCGGGCCGCTGCTCGCGCAGAAGACGGGCCTGGCCTGGGCCTCGTCGGCGCTGTCGCCGATGACGATGTTCTCGGCCCACGACCCCTCGGTGTTCCCCGCCGCGCCGTGGATGCTGTGGATGCGCAGGCTCGGCGTCGCGCCCTATCGCTGGCTATTTCGCATTCCGCGCGCGATGGTGCGGCAGTGGGAACAGCCCCTGCGCGAATTCCGCGCCGCGCTCGGCCTGCCGCCGACCGACGCCCTCGCGGAGATCGAGGGACAATTCTCGCCGCGGCTGCACCTCGCGTTATTTTCCGCGAGGCTGGCCGGGCCCCAGCCCGATTGGCCGGCCAACACCGTCGTCTGCGGCTTTCCGCGCTACGACGGCACGCCGCCCGGTGCCCGCACGCAAGCGCAGCTCGATGCCTTTCTCGCCGCCGGCGACCCCCCTATCGTGTTCGGCCTGGGCTCTTCCGCGGTCATGGTCGCGGGAGAATTCTGGCGCGCCGCGATCGACGCGGCGCAAGGCCTGAAGCGCCGGGTGATCCTGCTGACCGGGACGCCGCCCGAAAACCTGGGCACCGTGCCCGCAACGGTCGGCGTCTACGACTACCTGCCCTATTCCGCCGTGTTCCCGCGCGCGGCGGCGGTCGTCCACTCGGGCGGCATCGGCACCCTCGCCCAGGCGCTCGCGGCCGGCCGCCCCCAACTGATCGTGCCGGTCGCGTTCGACCAGCCGGACAACGCGCGGCGCACCGCCGCGCTCGGCGTGGCTCGCGCCCTCCCGTTCCGGAAGGCCACTGCCGCGGCCATGGCCCGCGAGCTCGAATCGCTGCTGGGCGCAGGCGCCATCGCGACGCGGGCAGGCGCGGTCGGCGCGACGATCGCCCGGGAAGACGGCGCGCGCGCGGCGGCCGACGCACTGGAAGGAATTCTCCGGACCTGAACCGGAGAATTCCTTATCGCCGCGAAACCGCATCGCCAGGCGGCGATTTCCCTGCCTGGTGTCACCGGAGCCTGCAACAGGATTTCCATTTCAGAAATTCCGGGCAACCCGCGGGAAGTGGCGCGCCAAAACGCCCGGAATTTCTGTTACGCTTCCGCCTGAAACTCGACATCAGCTGAGAGGCGAACATGGCTAGCAGACCAGAGGAGAGGGCCGGGGACCCGACGATGGACCCTAAGTCCCTCTACCGCGAGGAAATCATCACCGACCGCAAAGTGGGCACGATCCGCGTGCTGACCCCGGTGAAGAGCGACGGCGCCGCCGACGCCAGCCGCGCCGTGATCTACATCGGCGAGGCGCAGCTTCTGACCAGCGTCGGCACGCTGCCGATCAATTTCGAGCTGGAAGCCCAGACGCTCGACGAGGCGGTGTCGAAGTTCGCCGGCGCGGCCAAGGAAGCGGTCGATCGCACCATGAAGGACCTGCAGGAAATGCGCCGCCAGGCCGCGTCCTCCATCGTCGTGCCGCAGGGCGGCATGGGAGGGCTTCCCGGCGGCGGCATGCCGGGGGGCGGCGGCAAGATACAAATTCCCTGAGCGCGGTCCGCCGGGAGATAATCACGCAATCCAGGGGCCGGAAGAGCCCACCAACCAGACAGAGGAGAATCGAAATGCGTACTAATGGACTTTTGACCGCAATGACGGTCGCGGTGATGTTGACGGCGCCCGCGGCACACGCGCAACCGGCCTACCCCGACAAGCCGGTCCGGCTCATCATCGGCAGCGCCCCCGGCTCGGGACCCGACATCATCGCGCGCCTCGTGGCCGATCACCTGTATGGCGTGTGGAACCAGCGGGTCGTGGTCGATTCCCGGCCCGGCGTGGCCGGCGTGATCAGCGCGGAACTCTCCCTGCGCGCGAACCCCGACGGCTACACCTGGATGATGTTGACCTCGCAGCTGTTCGTCGCCACCTCGGTCTATCCCGACCTCAAGTTCGACCTGGACAAGGATTTCGTCTCGATCGCCCTGATCGGCTCGGTGCCCTTCGTCCAGCTGGTCAACCCGCAGGTGCCGGCGAAGAACATCAGCGAGCTCATCGCGCTCGCGAAGAAGCAGCCCGGCAAGCTGCGCTACGGTTCGGCCGGCACCGGCGCATCCGAGCACCTGTCCGGCGTCCTGTTCACGAGCTCGACCGGCACCCAGATGCTGCACGTGCCCTACAAGGGCGTCGCGCAGGCGATCCTCGACACGATCGCGGGAGAAGTGCAGCTCACTTACGCGGTCTATCCCGCTGCGCGGCCCCACGTCGAGTCCGGCAGGCTGAGGGCCATCGGCGTCACCACGCCGAAGCGCTCCCCGGCGCTGCCCGACGTACCGGCCATCGCGGAAGCCGTGCCCGGCTACGCGATGTTCGGCTGGTACAGCATCGTCGCGCCCAGGGGCACGCCCGAAGCGGTGCTGACGAAGGCCAGCGCGGAAGTGATCAGGGCGGCGAAAGAACCGGCGTTCGGCGAGCGGCTCAAGGCGCTGGGCATCGAAATCATCGCCGGGGGACGCAAGGACCTCGACTCGTTCCGCAGCAACGAGAGGAAGCGCATCACCCGGCTGGTCAAGGATGCGGGCGTAACGATCAAATAACGTTAAACCCGGGCGCCCTGCGCCGGTTTAACTCCGCGTGTTCGAACTAGCGTTAAACCCGGACGCTTCGCACCGGTTTAACTCCGCGTGTTCGAACGGACGGCTCCCCGCCGTTCAACACGCGGAGACTCACCTTGCCGGTGGAATCACCGGCAACAGGACGTGCGCCGGCCGGTCCGGCCCTGAGTGCAGCGTGACCTTGCCGCCGAAGACGTCCGGGGGCCGGTCGGTTTCGTCGTCGTGGACGAACGGCCCGCAGCCGCGCATCGGGTTCTTCATGTTCGAGAGCGTCGTCGCCTCGCCCTCCCACTCGTAGTCCTTGCCGCGGATCGTCAGCGCGACGCGCCAGCCCTTCGGCACCACGATGCAGGTCGGCCAGATCTCGACGTCGAGTTCGTAAACTTCGCCGGGCCTCAACGGCTGCTTCTCGTCGTGGGCGTGATAAGGCCGGTACGGCAATGACAGGCGCGGGTCGAGCTTGCGCTGCGAGGCGCGCAGCCAGCCCTGCGCGATCGGGGTGTGCGGATCGAGCGCGCCCTGGAACACCAGCTCCTTGCCCGCGGGATCGAACACACGCAGCACGGCGAAGATGTCCGCGTCGGCGGTGGACGACGACACCCACAGCTTCAACGCGATCGGGCCGGTGATCTCGGTCTCCGACTCCATCGGCGGCGCGGTAAAGGTGACCCCCTCTCCCAGGCCGTCGTACGTGACGCTGCCCTCCGACTTCGGCGGCGTCGATGACAATCCCATCGTACCCGGATCGATATAAAAATTCGTCCAGCGAGTACGCGCAAGAGGCCATCCATCCTCGTGCCGCTGGACGAATTTTTCACCCGGATGCCGAACCTGCAGCGTGACCTTCGACTGCCGGTCCCAGCCGTTCGGCTTGTCCTTGAGGAAGTAATCGAAGAAACGCTTCTGCAGCCCCACACCGTAATCGGTGTAGAACGGCGCCCAGTGCGAGCCGCCGTGCGCCTCCAGCCACTTCTGCTTCGACGCCGCGCGCATGAAGCCCTCGAAGTTGCCGCGCGGGTGCAGTCCCTGCCCGCCCCAGTTGGCGCAGGAAAGCAGCGGCACCATGACTTTATCGAGATCGGCTGTTCGTTCCTGATAGTAGGGCCCGACGAGGGGATTGGCGAGCACGCCCGCCCACATGTCGGTGCGGTTCTTTGCGAGTTCCTCGTCGGTCAGCGTCTCCGGCCCGCACACCAGCTCGCCGGTGACGCGGCTCTTCGGGCCGTAGATGCCGCGGCCGTGCTGCACCGTCTTCACCTGCATCTCCTGCCAGTTCTTGCGGAAGGTGCAGGCGATGCCGCCGTGGCGCACCGAATCGCGGTAGTAGTCCACCCAGCCTTCCCACACGCAGATCGCGGCGAGGTGCGGCGGCTGCAACGCCGCGCAGCGCCATTGGCTGCTGCCGTAGTAGGAAATGCCGTTCAACCCCACCTTGCCGCTGCACCAGGGTTGCGCCGCGACCCATTCGACGCAGTCGTGGAAATCCTTGTTCTCTCGAGCATTGTTGTGGTCGAGGAACCCCGGCGAGCGCCCCGCGCCGCGCGAATCCACGCGCACGCAGGCATAGCCGTCCGGCACCCACTTCTCCGGGTCCGCCACCTCCCAGTTCTGGTACTGGTTGGTGGTGCCGCTGACGGCGTCGGGATTCTCGCGCGACATGATCTCCCACGCCGTCTTGTAGCCGTCCTGGAACGCGAGTCCCTTGCCGTACGGGCCGTAGCTCACCAGCGCCGGGTACTTCCCCTCCGCCACCGGCCGGAACACGTCCGCGCGCAGCACGACGCCATCGTCCATGCGGACCGGCACGTCCCAGTCGATGCGCATGCCGTCGCGAATTTCGCTCTTGAATTCACTCATGGGTTTCCCACTCTATTTCTCCGCCGGCGGCGCCAACTTCTCGAGTTGGTCGGCCACCGCCCGGCAGGCGGCTATCAAGTCCGTGACCAACCGTTCGTCCACGTTCAAGTCGCCTCGTACTCCCCGAGGTTGCGGATATCGTGGCATTTCGCCAGCACCCGCCACACTTCCGGCCCCAAGCCAAGAGTATGCGGGAGAACCTGAAACACGATATAGCGATTCGCCGCCCGGTAGCCGTGCCACCGCAGGGCGGCGAGGCACAGCGCGTGCGCCGCGTTGTAGCCGAGGTCGAAGCGACTCTCCAGCGAGTTGTCCCCCTTGCCCGCATCCCGGAGGCGGGCCAGCGCCGACCGCTTCAGCCCCGCGAATTCCTTCGCGTCCGGCGGCTCTTTCCGCAACGCCTTGCCCGGCCCGCTCAGACTTTCAAGCGCGGAGGGCATGTTCGTCTCCGATCAGCCAGATTCGGGGCTGCGTCATCACGCGCGTGACGAAGGCATTTCCCTGCTTCAGCCGGGCCTGGAATTCGCGCCGCGTGTACACCGTGGGATTCACCTTGCGTCCGAGCTGTCTTGCCGTCTCTTCCAGCGCGCCGAATACATCGCCGTAGGTCAACTCATCGCTCACCACCATCAGGTCCACGTCGCTCGTCGAGGTGTATTCGGATTTGGCAATCGATCCGTAGACGAACGCGGCAACTATCCGGTCCCGCAACGGCAGTAACCCGGCGCGAACGACGTCGCCCACTCCGGACGTCTTCGCAACCAGCCCGCGCAGTTCGGTGAATACCGGGGTCGCCGGGTTGGCCTGGTAATGCTTCTGCCTGCCCATTCGCTTGACGGTCACCAGCCCCGTCTCCGCAAGCCGCGTCAATTCACGCTGCACGGCACCCGTGCCGGTGCCCGCCAGCGCGATCACCTCGCTCGCGAAGAAACTGCGGTCCGGGTTGCCGAACAGGACTCCTAGAACCCGCTGCTGGACCTTCGAGAACAGGGCATCGGCCAGGCTGTACGGCCGCGCATCCGCCTTCTGGTTGGATCTTTTCTTCTTTCCCATTATGGGTATAGTAAACCCCGATTTGGGAAACTTCAATCAGCCTGCCAGTAGCCCAAATAGTTCCTTTAAATTCATCAGACTATACTCATCACCCGTCACTCGTCACTATTTCTTCGCCGGAATGATGGGGAGCATCAGCCACGACGGCCTGTCCCCACCCGAGTAAATGGTGTTGGTGGCTCCAGCGTTGTAGTCGCAGTGGTAATGCGTGTAGGGCGCGCTGCCGACGCCGTCGCGCGGCTGGATGTCCAGGCGGATGCGGTGGCCTTTCGCGAACACCATCGACGTCGGCCAGATCTCGACCTGGCACTCCACCACTTCGCCGGGTTTCAGCCAGCGGCGCTCGTCGTGCGCGTGGTACGGGCGGTACGGCCGCGATTTCTCCGGGTCGAGCTTGCGGTGCGAGGCGCGCAGCCAGCCTTTGGTAACGCAGGGCACGGGCTGGCCGTGCTGCCCGACCTCGCACACGTCCTTGCCGTCGGGGCCGATATTGCGCAGCGTCGCGAAGATGTCCATGTCCTCCGACGTGCTCTCCACCCAGAGGTTGAGGACGATCGGCCCGGTGACCTCCGTGTCGCGATCGAGCGGCGGCGTCTCGAACGACACGCCGGTGCGCCCGGTGTTGCCGTGGGACGTGGCGAGCGACGAGCCCGAGGCGATGCCGGCCTTGGTCGTGCCGCTCGCCGAATAGCTCAGCTTCGCGGCCGGCTTCGGCGCCTCGGGCGCGAGCCGCCCCTCCACGGCGTGCTCGTCGCCGGTCGCCTCGCGCTCGATGCGCAGGTGGAACTTCGTCCACTGCGTGCGCGCGATCGGCCACTCGCCCTCGTGACGGAACGCGTACGGCTTCTGGCTGCCTCCGGTGCGGATCTCGAGCTTGACCGGCGGTTCGTCCATGATCCCGGTGTCGATCCCTTTCAGCCAGTGGTCGAACCAGCGCAACTGATCCATGCGCCCCTCCTCCGAGTGAAACGGGTGGAAGTGCGTGCCGGCGTGGATCCTGAGCTTCTTGTGCTTCGAGGCGGCGTTCATGTAGCCCTCGGTGTTGCCGCGCAGGTGCATCGAGAAGCCGCCCCAGTTGCCCACGCTGTAGAGCGGCACCGTGATGCGATCCCAGCGCGCGCTGCTCATCCGCCAGTACTCGGAGTCAAGGTCGTTCCTCATCATGTTCCACAGCATGTCGTTCTGGAACGCGTCGGGGTTGTGGGCGCGGGGCCGCCCCAGCAGGTGGTGCGCGGTGTGCGTGAGCCACCAGTTGCCGATGAAGCCGAGCGCGAAGATGCCGCCGTGGTAGGCCTGGTCGCGGTACTGGTCG
>CAYSRR010000091.1:0-10310 GCA_964433375.1 uncultured Streptomycetaceae bacterium | reverse complement strand
CTCGACTACGCGCGCACGCACTACGCGGACGTGCTGATCGTGGACAGCGCCGCGTGCAACTCGCCGATCTCGCGCATCATCGCCTCGTCGATCGCCAGCCGCCCGGCGCTGTCCACGATCAGCACGTCCGCGTAGTGCGTGCGCGCGTAGTCGAGCGCGCGGGTGGCGATGTCGAGCGGCTTCTCCCCGGCGGTCGAGGGAAAGAATTCCGCGTCGACCTGGGCGGCGAGCGTTTTCAACTGCTCGATCGCCGCCGGCCGGTAGACGTCACAGCTCGCCAACAGCACTTTCTTCTTCAGCTCGGACTGGAGCCAGCGCGCGAGCTTGCCCGCCGTGGTGGTCTTGCCCGCGCCCTGCAGGCCCGCGAGCAGGATCACCGCGGGCGGCTGGACCGCCAGGTTGAGCGTGTCGTTCTTCTCGCCCATCAGCGCGACCAGCTCGCGATGGACCACGCCCACCGCCGCCTGGCCCGGCGTGAGGCTGCCGATCACTTCCTGGCCGAGCGCCTTCTCGCGCACGCGCTCGATGAAGGCGCGCACCACGGGCAGCGCGACGTCGGCATCGAGCAGCGCCAGGCGCACCTCGCGCAGCGCCTCCTGGACGTTGGATTCGGTCAGCCGCGCTTCGCCGCGCAGCGTTTTCATCGCGCGCGAGAGGCGCCCGGTCAGGTTGTCGAACACGGGTGGACGATCAGGGTGATGAGGGGGTTGGTGTACACTCGCAACGTGCCGGAAATTCTACCTTATCTGGTCAACGCCCTGCTCTACGCGGCGCTCGCTTTCTACTTCTGGCGCACGCGCTGGAGCCCGGCGGGCGGCGCCCCCGCCGCGGGCGCCTCGTTCAACGTCTTCGAGCATTACTCGGTGCTCGTGCCGCTCGCGCTGCACACGTGGCTGCTGGCGGGCGCCACGTTCTCGCCCGACGGGCTGCATCTCGGCGTCGGCAACGCCGTCTCGGCCATACTCTGGCTCACGGTGCTGATCTACTGGCTCGGCAATTTTCATTACCGCCTCGACGGCCTGCAATCGCTGGTGCTGCCGGTGGCGGCGGCAGCCTCGCTGCTGCCGGCAGTGTTTCCGTCGCTGAAGCCCCTGCCCAACACCGGCCTGCTGGCCTTCAAGGCCCACCTGCTGATCGCCATGCTCGCCTACAGCCTGTTCACCATCGCGTCGCTGCACGTGCTGCTGATGGCGCTGCTCGAGCGGCGCCTGCACGACGGCACCCTGCCGCGCGCGCTGCGCGGGCTGCCGCCGCTGCTGGCGATGGAAACGCTGCTGTTCCGCATCATCTGGGCCGGTTTCATCCTGCTGACGCTCACCCTCGCGAGCGGCTCGGTATTTTCGGAGGAGCTGTTCGGGCAGGCGGCGAAGCTGAACCACAAGACCGTGTTCGGCATGCTGTCCTGGATCATCTTCGCCGCCCTGCTCGGCGGCCGGCACGTCTACGGCTGGCGCGGGCGCATCGCCGTGCGCTGGACGCTGGCCGGCTTCCTCATGCTGGTGCTCGCCTACATCGGCAGCAAGTTCGTGCTCGAAGTCATACTCGGTCGCGCCTGAGTAAGTGCCGGCTCGTCCGGCGCAGCCCGGGACCTGACCAACAAGACGGGGTAAGCCCATGGAAATCCTGATTCTGGCCAGCCTGATCCTCCTCAACGGTCTTTTCGCCATGTCCGAGGTGGCGCTGCTCACCTCGCGCAAACCCCGCCTCGCGACGCTCGCCAAGAACGGCGACCTCCTCGCGACGGCCGCCGTCAAGCTGGCCGAGGAGCCGACGCGCTTCCTGTCCACCGTCCAGATCGGCATCACCTCCATCGGCCTGTTGAGCGGCATCGTCGGCGAAGCGGTGCTGGCCGCGCCGCTTGCCGTCTGGCTCCAGTCGATGGGCATGGAGGTCAAGACAAGCGGCATCGCGGCCACCGCCGTCGTCGTGCTCGTCATCACGTACTTCTCCATCGTCGTCGGCGAGCTGGTCCCCAAGCGCCTGGGCCAGCACAACGCGGAAGGCATCGCGCGGCTGGTCGCCTGGCCGATGCGCACGCTCGCGACGGCCTCCGGCCCGTTCGTGTACCTGCTGTCCGCCTCGACCGACGCGATACTCAAGCCGTTGCTCAAGCTGCTGCGCATCGAGCACCAGGAAGGCGCGCAGTCGCTGTCGGTCGACGAAATCCGCACGATCGTGCTCGAGTCCTCGAACTTCCTGCCCAAGAAGCACGTGACGATCCTGCTGAACCTGTTCGACCTCGAGTCCATCACGGTGGACGACGTGATGGTGCCGCGCAACCACATCGAGGCGGTCGACCTGTCCACGCCGCTGGAGCAGATCCGGCACCAGATCGCCACCGCCCACCACCGGCGCCTGCTGGTCTACCGCGACAACCTCGACGAGGTGATTGGCACGCTGCGGGTGCGCGACGTGCTGAACCTCGTGCAGCACGAGGAGCTCACCAAGGAACGGTTGAGGGAAATCATCCGCGAGCCGTACTTCGTTCCGGCCGGAACGCCGCTGTTCTCCCAGATGCAGAACTTCCAGGAGCACCAGGATCGCGTGAGCCTGGTGGTGGACGAGTACGGCGAGCTCATGGGCCTGGTCACGCTCGAGGACCTGCTCGAGGAACTGATCGGCGAATTCACCACGCATTCCCCGCTGCAGACCGGCGGCTATACCCGCCAGGCCGACGGCAGCTATCTCGTGGAGGGCGCGACCCTGTTGCGGGAGCTGAACCGCAAGCTGGGATTCCGTTTCCCGGTCGACGGCCCGAAGACGCTGAACGGGCTCATCCTCGAGCACCTGCAGGCCATGCCCGAGCCCAGCACCAGCGTGAAGATCGCCGGGTACCCGCTGGAGATCGTCCAGACCCAGGGCCGGGTGGTGAAAGCGGTGCGGGTTTACCCCCCCAAGCAGGCCTGAAGGGGCCCGCCTCTGCCGAAGAGCGTGGAAGATTAGGCTTTACAAAGCCCGGCAACAGGGGCATCATTGCTGACAAAATCACCTAACCTGTTGGTTCGTTAGGGTAATCGGGAGAATCAAATGGCGACAGCTGCTGCAGCGGCCAGAAGACCGGCGTCCGACATCAAGGAATTCAATTTCACCTGGGTCGGCAAGGACAAGTCCAACAAGACCGTCCGCGGCGAGATGAAGGCGACCGGCGAGGCCCAGGTCAACGCCACGCTGCGCCGCCAGGGCATCAAGGTCGACGAAATCAAGAAGCAGAGGCTCGGCCGCGGCGGCTCGATCAGCGACAAGGACATCACGCTCTTCACCCGCCAGCTCGCGACCATGATGAAATCGGGCGTGCCGCTGCTGCAGGCTTTCGACATCGTCGGCAAGGGCCACACCAACGCCGCGGTCGCCCGGTTGCTGATGGAAGTCAAGACCGAGGTCGAAACCGGGTCGAGCCTGAAGCAGGCGTTCGAGAAGCACCCGCTCTATTTCGACGCCCTGTTCTGCAACCTGATCGGCGCGGGCGAGCAGGCCGGCATCCTGGATTCCCTGCTCGACCGGCTCGCGACCTACAAGGAAAAGATCCTCGCCATCAAGTCCAAGATCAAGTCCGCGCTGTTCTATCCGGTCGCGATCATCATCGTCGCGTTCGTGATCACGGCGGTGATCATGATCTTTGTGATCCCGGCGTTCAAGAGCGTGTTTTCGAGCTTCGGCGCCGACCTGCCGACCCCGACGCTGATCGTGATGCAGATCTCCGAGTTTTTCGTGGACTACTGGTACGCCATCTTCGGCATCCTCGGCGGCTCGATTTACGGCTTCCTGTGGATCTGGAAGCGCTCCCTGAAAGTGCAGATGTTCATGGACCGCGTGATGCTGCGCCTGCCGGTGTTCGGCGACCTGGTCCGCAAATCGTGCATCGCGCGCTGGACCCGCACCCTGTCCACCATGTTCGCCGCGGGCGTGCCGCTGGTCGAGGCGCTCGAATCGGTGGCCGGCGCATCCGGCAATTACGAGTACTACGTCGCGACCAAGAAGATCCAGGGCGAAGTCTCCACCGGCTCCAGCCTCACCTCCTCGATGCAGGGCACCTCGGTCTTTCCCAGCATGGTGATCCAGATGGTGCAGATCGGCGAGGAAGCGGGCTCTCTCGACGCGATGCTGTCCAAGGTTGCCGACTTCTTCGAAGCCGAGGTCGACGAGGCGGTGGAGGCGCTGTCGAGCCTGATGGAGCCCATGATCATGGTGGTGCTCGGCACGCTGATCGGCGGCCTCGTGGTCGCGATGTACCTGCCCATCTTCAAGCTGGGCGCGGCGGTCTAGCCCTCTCGGCCGGGACTCAGGAAACCGGGTTTTCCTGAATCCCGGTTCCTGATCCTTGATGTCAGTTCTTCAGGTCTATCAAAGCTCTCCCTGGCTGTTGATCACCACCGCGGTGGTGGCGGGCTTGATGGTCGGCAGCTTTCTCAACGTCGTCATCCATCGCCTGCCGCGCATGCTGGAGCGGCAATGGCGCGCCGAGTGCGCCGATTTCACCGGGACCGCGCCGCCGCCCGCCGAACGCTACAACCTGGTGGTGCCGCGCTCCGCCTGTCCGAAATGCGGACACCGGATCAGCGCGATCGAGAACATACCCATCGCGAGTTACCTCGCGCTCGGCGGCAAGTGCTCGGCGTGCCGCGCGCCGATTTCGCCGCGCTACCCGGCGGTGGAAGCCCTCTCCGGGCTGCTGGCCGGATACATCGCATGGCGCTACGGGCTCTCCGCCGCGATGCTCTGGGCCCTGGTCTTCGTCTGGGCGATGATCGCGCTCACCTTCATCGATCTCGACACGTTCTATCTTCCCGACAGCATCACCTTGCCGCTGCTGTGGCTGGGTCTCCTCGTCAACGCCGGCGGCGTTTTCACCGACCTGCGCTCGGCCGTGATCGGCGCCGCGGCCGGCTACCTTGTCCTGTGGACCGTGTACTGGAGCTTCAAGCTGGCGACCGGCAAGGAAGGCATGGGCTACGGCGATTTCAAGCTGCTCGCCGCCATCGGCGCCTGGCTCGGCTGGACGATGCTTCCCCTGGTCATACTCCTGTCCTCCTTCGTGGGCGCCGCCATTGGAATCTCGTTGATCGTGTTCGCCAGGCATTCGCGCGACAAGCCGATCCCGTTCGGCCCGTACCTCGCCGTGGCCGGCGTGATCGCGCTGTTCTGGGGACAGGCGATCATGAAACACTATCCCCTGCTGCCGTGATGCCGTTCTGTGTCGGACTTACCGGCGGCATCGGATCGGGAAAATCCACCGCGGCGAAGCTGTTCGGGGACCTCGGCGCGGCGGTGGTGGACACCGACGCCATCTCCCACGAACTCACACGGGCGGGCGGTTCGGCCATCGGCGCGATACGCGAGGCGTTCGGCGACGGGTACGTCACGGCCGACGGCAGCCTCGATCGCGCGCGCATGCGCGAACGGGTATTCGGCGACCCGGCCGCGAAATCGAAACTCGAAGCGATACTCCACCCGATGATCCGGGAGCGGTCGCGCGCGGATGTCGCCGCGGCAAGGCAGCCTTACGTGATCCTGGTGGTGCCGCTGCTGCTGGAAACCGGCGCGTATCGCGACCTGGTCCGGCGCGTGCTGGTGGTGGACTGCGGCGAGGCGCGGCAGGTCGAGCGCGCCACCCGCCGCAGCCGGCTGTCGGATGCCGAGGTGCGCGCGATCATGGCGTCGCAACTGCCGCGCGAGGCGCGGCGCGCGCGCGCGGATGACGTGATCGACAATGACGGCGGCCTGGACGCGCTGCGCGGCCAGGTCGGAGAACTCCACGCCAAATACCTTCTGCTGGCGCGCGGCGCGTGAAAACCAGGCTCCTTTCCGCCGTCGCCCCGCTCTCGGCCAATGAGGGGGTAAGCCCTTTATTTTTTTCGGCTTTTGGTCAATACTTGGCCAACGCCGAGCCCCTAGGGCACCCCTGACAGGTCTCTGACGCCGTGATCAGCTACGAGTACCCCCTGAGCGAGCGCGTGCGCACGCTGCTGCGGCTCGAAGACCTGTTCGAGCGCGTCGATTATTTCCTGCACAAGAACGACCCGCACGAGCACCACGTCGCGCTGCTGTCGATCTTCGAGATACTCGAAGTGTCGGGACGGGCGGATCTCAAGTCGGACCTGCTGCAGGAGCTGGAGCGGCAGAAGCACACGCTCGAGTCGCTGCGCGAGAACCCCGACGTGTCGGAAGAAGCGCTCGACAACGTGCTGTGGCAGATCGACCAGGCTTCTTCCCGCCTGTTCCAGGCCTCGGGCAAGGTCGGCCAGGAGTTGCGCGAAAACGAGTGGCTGATGGGCATACGCCAGCGCACCAACATTCCCGGCGGCGTCTGCGAGTTCGACCTGCCGTCCTACCACTACTGGCTGCAGCAGGCGCCGGAGCAGCACCGCCACGACCTGCAACTGTGGCTCGCGCCGTTCCTGCCGATGCGCGACGGCATCACGATCGTTTTGAGGCTGCTGCGCGAATCGGGCAAGACGACCATCCAGGTCGCCCACCAGGGCGTCTACCAGCAGATGATGGCGGGCCGCATGTCGCAGATGCTGCGCATCCGGCTCAAGCGCGAGTACCAGTGCGTCCCCGAGATCAGCGCCAACAAGTACGCGCTCAACATCCGCTTCACCACCCAGGAAGGCATGCAGCGGCACAAGGCCGCCGAAGCCGACGTGGAATTTGAATTGACGTTTTGTAACCTGTAGGAATTCGCCGGCGCCTGCCGGCGAATTCCTTGCCGCGCATGCATTCCGAACCGCGAGTTGTTTCCTGCCCGACCTGCGACAAGCAGGTCTTATGGACGCCGGACAACGCCTGGCGCCCGTTCTGCTCGGAGCGCTGCAGGCTGATCGATCTCGGCGCGTGGGCCTCGGAAAAGTACCGCGTCCCGGTCGCGGAGGACAAGGACGATCTCGACTCACCCGCTGCGGACGACCCGCCAGCGCCGCGCTGAACGTTACCGGCGCCCGGAACCGTCCCAGGCCCCTCTCAACATGCCGATGCCGTGCGCGCCGCGCTGTTGCGCGGCATCGAGATCGTCCGCCCTGAGCCCGCCCAGGGCATAGACCGGCAGCGCGCAATTCCCGAGCAGCGCCGCGAGTCGGTCCCAGCCGATCCCGGCCGCGCCGGGATGGCTCGGCGTCGGCAGCACCGGTCCCAGCACCGCGAAATCCGCGCCCAGCTCCCACGCGCGCGCAAGCTCGCCGGCATCGTGGCAGGAAGCGCCGACCAGCCCGCCTTCCGGCCGCCGTTGCGCCTGCATCAACTGCGCGGAAGTCAAGTGAACGCCGTCGGCGCCGGCGCGCAGCGCGAGCGCCGCGTCGCCGTTCACCAGGACGCGCGCGCCGCGCGCATGCGCGAGCTCGACCACCTGCCCGGTGAATCGAAACAACTGGTCCGCGGGCATTTGCTTCTCCCGCACCTGCAGCAGTTTCAACCCGCCCGCGAGGGCCCGCTCCAGGCGCAGGAAAAATTCCCGCTCGCCGAGCTCGGCCGCGTTGCTGATGGCGTAAACCGGGGGCAACCGCAGGGCGCGCAGGATCGGCCCGTTGGCGGGCAGCAGAGGATCGACCGAAATGGCGCTCGGAAACTGCCAGGCGAAGCCCTGGTTCTCGCGCCCGTGCGGCTCGCCCGACCAGCGGACCACGCGGAAAAAATGCAGGCGCACCGCGGCATGCGCGTAGTCGTATTCGCGCGTGAGCCAGGGATGGGCGCGCTCGACCTCGATGCCGAGTTCCTCGTGCAGTTCGCGCTTCAGCGCCGCCAGCGGCGCTTCGCCCGGCTCGATCTTGCCGCCCGGGAATTCCCAGTAACCGGCATAGACCTTGCCGGCCGGCCGCTGGCCCAGAAGAAAGCCACCGTCTTCGCGCAGGATCACGGCCGCTACGACTTCGACGCGGGAGGACGGCTGGCTGACGGCTGACGGCTGACGGCTAGCGCTTTCTTCCGCCTTCATCCTTCAGCCTTGATTTCCCCGCCCAGTCGCGGGCGAACTGCCACGCCACGCGGCCGCTGCGCGAGCCGCGCTGCAACGCCCATTGCAGCGCCGCGCGCTGCACCGCCTCCGAGCGGGCGCCCGGCGCCTTGAAGTGATCCAGCCACACGCCGACGATCCTGAGGTAGTCGTCCTGGTCGAAGGGATAGAACGTGGTCCACAGCCCGAAGCGCTCGGACAGCGACACTTTCTCCTCCGAGGTCTCGCCCGGGTGGATCTCCTCGCCGACGTGCTTGTACTCGAGGTTCTCCTGCATGAACTCGGGCATGAGGTGGCGGCGGTTGGACGTGGCGTAGATCAGGCAATTCTCGGTCGCGGCGGCGATCGAGCCATCGAGCACCACCTTCAGCGCCTTGTAGCCGGGCTCGTCGGCCTCGAACGACAGGTCGTCGCAGTAAAGCACGAAGCGCTCGGGCCGCCCTGCTATATGGTCGACGATGTCCGGCAGGTCCACCAGGTCCTGCTTCTCGACCTCGATCAGCCGCAACCCCTTCGGTGCGTACTTGTCGAGCAGCGCCTTGATGAGCGAGGACTTGCCGGTGCCGCGCGCGCCGGTCAACAGCACGTTGTTGGCGGGATGCCCCTCGACGAACTGGCGCGTATTGCGCTCCACCAGTTCCTTCTGGGCGTCGATGCCCTGCAGGTCGCGCAGCGCGATGTGGTGAACGTGGCGCACCGGCTCGATATGGCCCCTGCCGTTCTTCTTGCGCCAGCGAAAAGCGATCGAGGCCTTCCAGTCGGTGGGCGGCGCTTCTTGCGGCAGCAGCCGCTCCAGGCGCGCGACCAGCCCCTCGGCCTGCTTGATCAGCTTGGTAGCATCGCTCATAAAGAGTCAAAGACTAACCGCAAAGGCGCGAAGGCGCAAAGAACGCGCAAAGCATCCGCATTTCTTATTGTCGGAAAACTTTGCGATTCCTCTGCGTCTCTGCGCCTCTGCGGTTCGTTTTTCAGGTCCTGTATTCGGCGTTAATGGTCACGTAGTCGTGCGACAGGTCGCAAGTCCAGACCGTCGCCGCCGCGGAACCGCGGTTGAGCAGCACCCGCACCGTGATCTCGGACTGCTTCATCACCCGCTGTCCGTCGGCCTCCCGGTAGTCGGGGCTGCGTCCCCCGTTTCTCGCCACCAGCACGTCGTCGAGATACAGGTCCACTTTGTCCACCACGAGGTCGGCGATGCCGGCGTAGCCGACCGCCGCGAGTATCCGGCCGAGGTTGGGATCGGACGCGAAAAACGCGGTCTTCACCAGCGGTGAATGCGCGATGGCATAGGCGACCTTGCGGGATTCCTCTTCCTTGCGCCCGCCTTCGACGCGGACGGTGATGAACTTCGTCGCGCCCTCGCCGTCCCGGATGATGGCCTGCGCGAGCTCCGCCGCCACCGTTATGACGCCTTCCGTCAGTTCGGCGTAAGCGGTGCCCTTCGCATCATCGATCTCCGTCATGTCGGCCTTGCCGGTGGCAATCAACAGGAAGGCGTCATTGGTCGAGGTATCGCCGTCCACGGTAATGCAGTTGAACGAACGGTTCGCGGCCCGCGCAACCAGCGCGCGCGTCAGCGGCAGCGTCAGCTTCGCATCGGTGGTCACGAAACCGAGCAGGGTGGCCATGTTGGGATGGATCATGCCGGCGCCCTTGGCGATGCCGGTGATGGTGACCTCCGCAGACCCGACCTTGACGCGGCGCGAGACGGCCTTCGGCAGAGTGTCGGTGGTCATGATCGCCTGCGCCGCGGCAAACCAGTTGTCCTCCCGCGCATCGGCCAGGCAGCCGGGCAGGCCGGCGGCGATTCGATCCACCGGAAGCGGCTCCATGATGACGCCGGTCGAGAACGGCAGCACCTGCGTCGAGGAGCAGCCCATGAGCTTCGCCAGGTCGTTGCAGGTCCGGCGCGCGGCGGCCATGCCCTCCTTGCCGGTCCCGGCGTTGGCATTGCCGGTATTGACCACCAGCGCCCGAATCGACGCGTCCGGATCGAGCATCGTCAGGTGCTGGCGCGCGACCACCACCGGCGCGGCGCAAAAACGGTTCTGCGTGAATACGCCCGCGACGCGCGCACCGTCGCCGAGTTTCATCACCAGCAGGTCCTTACGGCCGGGTTTGCGGATGCCGGCCTCCGTCACGCCCAGGCTCACGCCCCCGACCGGCAGCAGGCTCTTCGGGTCGGGTGATTTCAGGTTGACCGGCATGGTTTTCGGGGCGCGCTCGATTTCAGGCCGGAACGATTATATCGGGAGTGTCATCATCCCCGCGACAACGCGTGCTCACCCCGAAAACCAAACGAAAAAGGCGGCTTTGATACGGCAAGGTCGCCGTCAGGCGAGCTTGCCGTGGCACTGCTTGTATTTCC
>CAYSRR010000090.1:0-10357 GCA_964433375.1 uncultured Streptomycetaceae bacterium | reverse complement strand
ATGCCGGGCGATCTCCAGGCCAGCAGCCACCTCGAGCGTGCGGGCCGCGCCGACACCGTGCAGCGCCTGGACCGCCGAATCGCCCCGGTTCCATGAGCGCGAGGTCACCATCCCGCTCGCGGAGATGCCCAACCACGGCTGCACCCGGATACCAGCGGTAAGCGTCGTCGGCATGGGGATCCGGGTGGCCGTGGATTGAGAATCCTGGCGGACATCCAGATCGCCCAACCGCTGCACCGAGCCGGCCAGTTGCAACCATGGCTGCGGCTGGGCCAGCACACCCACGGTCAGGCCGGTGGCACGGGTGGAGATCTCACCGGTGAGCCGGGTCGCCGTGTAGCGGTCGTCGTCCCAGACCCGCCGGGTCGACAACTGGTTCTGGCCGGTCAGGAAATCGACGCCGCCACCTATGTGCTCGATGCCGGCGACGGGCGGGTCGAGATCAGTGCGCTGTCCATGGGCAACCCGCACGCGGTGCAGGTCGTGGCCGATATCGAGCGCGCGCCGGTGGCGGCCCAGGGTCCGCTGATCGAGCGCCATCCGCGTTTTCCGCAACGGGTCAACGCCGGCTACATGCAGGTCGTCGGCCGCCGCCGCATCCTGTTGCGCGTCCACGAGCGCGGCGCCGGCGAGACGCTCGCGTGCGGCACCGGCGCGTGCGCCGCGGTCGTCGCCGGCATCCAGCGCGGCCTGCTCGATCGCGAGGTCGCCGTGACGACGCGCGGCGGCGACCTCGGTATATCATGGGCGGGGGAAGGCAGGCCGGTGATGATGACGGGACCGGCGGTCACGGTATTCGAAGGCGAGATGGAACTGAAGGGAGCATGATGAAACCCGAAGAGGTCGCGGCCTGGCTGAAGGAGCACCCGGAATTTTTCGAGCAGTACGCCGACGAACTGGCGGAGATCACCATCCCGCATCCGCACGGCGGGCGCGCGATCCCGATCAGCGAGCGCCAGACGCTGTCCCTGCGCGAGAAGAACCGGCAGCTCGAAGCCAAGCTGCGCGAGGTGATCCAGTTTGGCGAGGAGAACGACGCGATCAGCGAGAAGGTGCACCGCATCTCGACGGCGCTGCTGGCGGCCGCCGACATCCACGGCGTGCTCAACACGGTCTACCTCAATCTGCGCGAGGACTTCGCGGTGCCGCACGTCGCGCTGCGGGCCTGGCGCGCCAACGGCCAGGCCGGTCTGCAGGAACTCGATCCGGTGAGCGACGCCACGCGCGAATTCGCGGGCAGTCTGGCCCATCCCCATTGCAGCGCGCATGCCATGGTGGATACCGCCGGCCTGTTCGGCGAGGCCGCCAGCCACCTGCGCTCGTTCTCCTATATGCCGCTGCGGGATACCGAGACCTTCGGCCTGCTCGCGTTGGCGAGCGAGGATGCGCAGCGTTTCTACCCCGAGATGGGCACGCTCTATCTCAAGCGGCTGGGCGAGCTGGTCGGCGCGGCGGTCGCGCGGCACCTGAAATGACAAGGCGGAAGTCGGAAGGCGAAAGGCGGAAGTGTCGCGAACCGATCGCTAATGCACTTTTTTATTCAGCTACTTACGATACGTAAGTGGGCACTAACTCCAAGGGCGAAAAACCCGCGAAACCGGCCGTGCATCCCCTGTTGCGCGGCTACCTCGAGCACCTGTCGAACGAGCGGCGGCTCTCCTGGCATACCGTCACGAATTACTCGCGGGATATCGCCGCGCTGCTCGAGCTGGCCGGCCCGACCCGGCTCGACAAGCTGGGTGTTCAAGAGATCCGCCGCTTCATCGCGCAACTGCACGGACGGGGCCTGGACGGCAGGTCGCTCGCGCGCATGCTCTCGGCGTGGCGCGGTTTCTACAACTATCTGGCGCGCGATCACGGTTACCCGACCAATCCCTGCCTCAGTATCCGGGCTCCCAAGGCCGTCAAGCGGTTGCCGCATGCGCTGTCGCCCGACGAGGCAAACCGCTTGATGGCGATAGAAGGTGACGACGACCTTGCGCTGCGCGACAAGGCGGTGCTGGAACTCTTCTATTCGTCGGGGCTGCGACTGTCGGAACTGACCGGACTCGCGCCGGGCGATATCAACTTCGGCGATGCGACCGTGCGCGTAACGGGCAAAGGCAGCAAGACCCGCATCGTGCCGGTGGGCAGCCGCGCGATCAATGCGCTCAGACAGTGGCTCGAAATTCGCGGTGAAATTGCGGGTGCCGATCCCAGGGCGCTGTTCGTCGATCCCAAAGGCAAGCGACTTACCGGGCGGGTGATCCAGCTTCGCATGAAGCAATGGGCTATCAAGCTCGGGGTCAACGCGAACGTGCATCCGCACGTGCTGCGCCATTCCTTTGCTTCTCACGTGCTGCAGTCGAGCGGCGACCTGCGCGCGGTTCAGGAGATGCTCGGGCACGCGAGCATTTCCACCACGCAGGTCTACACGCATCTGGACTTCCAGCATCTGGCGAAGGCCTACGACGCGGCACACCCGCGCGCGCGGAAGAAAAGCTGAAATAGCCGCCAAGTCGCCAAGACATCCTGAATTAGCCGCAAAGCCGCAAAGTCGCGAAGCAATCAGAAATAAAATCGACCGTAGCGGCAGGAAATATCCAGGGCCAGAAACCCGCGCTACGATCCGAATCCGACAGAAATAAACTATCTATTTGATTTTATTATGTTAGTATCTCCGCGTCTTGGCGTCTTTGCGGCTAATTAATCCTGATTTTTCCTGGTGTCCTGGCGGCTAATTTGAACAAACTGATTCTTAAGGCCGGGCGCGAGAAGTCATTGAAGCGCCGCCATCCGTGGGTGTTCTCCGGCGCGGTGGCGAAGGTGCAGGGCAGCCCGGGACCGGGCGAGACGGTCGGCGTCTGGTCCGCCACCGGGGAGTTCCTGGCGGTCGCCGCCTACAGCCCCGAGTCGCAGATCGTCGCCCGCGCCTGGGATTGGGAAGAACGCGCCGTGGACGGCGCGTTCTTCAAGGAGCGCATCGAGCGGGCGATCGGGCAGCGGCGCGCCCTGATGGGGGAGGCCGCGGCGATGCGGTTGATCCACGGCGAATCGGACGGCCTGCCGGGGGTGGTCGCCGACCGCTATGGCGATACGGTGGTGCTGCAACTGTCCAGCGCCGGGGCGGACCGCTGGCGCGAGCCGATCGCCGACGCGGTGCTGGCGGCCAGCGGCGCCACCCGTGTCTGGGAGCGCTCGGATGCGGACGTGCGGCAGTTGGAGGGATTGTCCCCCGTGACGGCCGCGCTGCGCGGTGCGCGCGAGCCGACGCGGATCGTCGTCGACGAGGAAGGGCTGCGGTTCGGCATCGACCTCGAGCACGGGCACAAGACCGGCTTCTACCTCGACCAGCGCGACAACCGGCAGCAGTTGCGGGCGCTGGCCGGCGGGCGGGACGTGCTCGATTGCTTCTGCTACAGCGGCGGGTTCGCGCTCAACGCGGTTGCCGGCGGGGCGAAATCGGTCACGGCCGTAGACAGCTCGGCCGACGCGCTGGCGCTCGCGCGCGGCAATGTGGAATTGAACCAGCTGGCGCAGCCGGAATGGATCGAGGGCGACGTGTTCCTGCTGCTGCGCCGCTTCCGCGACCAGGCGCGCAGCTTCGATCTCATCGTGCTCGACCCGCCCAAGTTCGCGCCGACCGCCGCCCACGCGGAGAAAGCCTCGCGCGCTTACAAGGATATCAACCTGCTCGCCTTCAAGCTGCTGCGGCCGGGCGGGCTGCTGATGACGTTCTCCTGCTCAGGCGGCGTCAGCGCCGACCTGTTCCAGAAGATCGTCGCCGGAGCCGCGCTTGACGCTGGCGTTCAAGCGCAGCTCATACAGAAGATGGGCGCCGGTGCGGATCACCCTGTCGCGTTGAATTTTCCTGAAGGTGATTACCTGAAAGGGCTCATTTGCCGGGTGGCCGGCTGAGTGTCGGGTGTCGAGTGTCGGGTGTGTCGTGGTCGCGTGTCGAGTGATGAGCGCTACGCGCCCGCTATCCCCTCGACCCTCGACCCTCGTCCCTCGGAGGCGGGACAGGGTCCACGCCGCCCGGGTGCCACGGCCCGCACCGCAGGATGCGTCTTACCGCGAGCCACGAGCCCTTGAGCGAGCCATGTATCTCGATGGCTTCTTTCGCGTAGGTCGAGCAGGTGGGATAGAAGCGGCACTGGCTGCCGAAGAAGGGCGACAGCAGCAGCTTGTAGCCGTCGATGAGCATCAGCAGAACGGTTTTCATCGCTGGGAGTATATACAGCGTCGCTCTTGATGCAACAAGGTTGCGAAAACACGCGGGCCGTGGTGTAATGCCGCCGATGACGCCGACGTTTCACGATCGTGCCGAGGCCCTGGTGCAGCGCACCGGCGCGCGCGTGACGCGCCAGCGCGTCGAGGTGCTGGCCGTGCTGCTCGCGGCACCGCGCGCGCTGACCCACCATGAGGTCGAAAAGCTCGTCAATCGCGGCGTGGGAATGGACCGCGTAACGGTCTACCGGGTGCTGGAATGGCTGACCTCCCGCGACCTTGCCCACAAGATTGCCGGAGACGACCGGGTGTGGCGCTTCAACGCGGCGGACGACGAGCCCGGACACGGCCATGCCCACGCGCATTTCAAGTGCAACGGCTGTGGAGAAGTCATCTGCCTGGACGAGGTGAAGGCGGCCCGCAGCGTGCGGCTGCCGTCCGGATACCGTCCGCTGGCAGTCGAGCTGACGGTGAAAGGTCTTTGCATCGAATGCGTTCCGGCGCGCAGGCACGCATGAACGGTTTTTTTGTCCTCAATTGCAACCTGGTTGCATGAATAACCTGCTTCATCCCGAAGGTGATGCGCCATCGAAACGTTGATCTGGATAATCGGCGCGACGCTTGCCGGCGGCGCATTGAGCCTGGCGGCCGCCGCAGCGATCTCGTTTGCCGTGCTCTCGGCGTGGGTGCCGCGCATGGTGAGCTACGCCGTGGGCGTGTTGCTGGCGGCCGCATTCCTGCATCTGCTGCCGGAGGCGTTCATGCAGACCGACAGCATCGAGGGCCTGTTCGCGGTGACGCTCGCGGGAATCCTGGCTTTCTTTCTGCTGGAGAAGGCGGCCTTGTGGCGGCACCGCCACGAAGAGGCGTCCGCGCAGGGCCACGCGGGCCATCGCCGCACCGGCACGCTGATCGTGGTCGGCGACGGTTTTCACAACCTGGTGGACGGCGTCCTGATCGCGGCGGCGTTCCTGACGGACGTGAAGCTGGGCGTGGCCACCACGATCGCGATCGTGGTGCACGAGATACCGCAGGAGGTGGGGGATTTCGTGGTGCTGCTGCATTCGGGGTATACGCGGAGAAAGGCGCTGCTGGTCAACTTCGCGTCGAGCCTCGCTTCGGTCGGCGGCGGCATTGCCGGCTACTTCGCGCTTGCCGGCGCGCAATCGGCGCTGCCCTACGTGCTGGTCCTGGCCGCCGCGAGCTTTATCTACATCGCCGTCGCGGACCTCATCCCCGGATTGCATCGCAGCAACGACGTCCGCAGCACCGCATGGCAGATCGCGCTGATCGCCGCGGGCGTCGCGACGATCGCCGTGCCGCACGGCCTGTATCACGCGCATTGACGGCGCGGACGACGGGAAACGGGAACCAGTAGAATGCACCGCGCTCCAAGCGACGGCACCGCGCCAGAGGAGATCTATGTTTGCATTACACGGCTTGCGGCATGCATACGGCGGCAAGGAAGTGCTGCGGGTGGATGCGTGGCAGGCCGGCCAGGGCGAGCACTGGCTCATGCTCGGACCCTCGGGCAGCGGCAAGACCACGCTGCTGCACATACTGGCCGCCATCCTGCGCCCGACCGAAGGCCGCGTCGTGGTGACGGGACAGGAGCTCGGCGCCTTGAGGTCCGGCGAGCTGGATCGCTTTCGCGGCCGGCACATCGGCATCGTCATGCAGCGGCTGCATCTCATCGGCAGCCTCTCCGTCATGAATAACCTGTCGCTTGCCCAGTATCTGGCCGGCGTCGCGCAGGACGCGTCCCGGGTGCGGGAAGTGCTTGCGAGCCTCGACCTTTCGGAAAAGGCCGATGCCTATCCGCACGAGCTGTCCTTCGGGCAGGCGCAGCGCGTGGCGGTGGCGCGCGCGGTGGTGAACCGCCCGCAACTGCTGCTCGCCGACGAGCCGACTTCCAACCTGGACGACGCCCGCTGCGCGCAGGCGCTGGAGTTGCTCGAGGCCCAGGCGCGGTCCTGCGGCGCGACACTGGTGATCGCCACCCACGATCAACGGGTCAAGGCGCGCGTCACCAATCAATACGTGCTGGAAGACGCGGCGTGAACCTCGCGACGATCGGCCTGGGTTACCTCAAGGCGCGGCGCCTGAACACGGCGTTGAACGTGCTGCTGCTCGCGCTCGGGGTGGCGATGATCACGCTGCTGCTGCTCACCACGTCGCAGCTCGAGGAGCGCATGCAGAGCGACGCGCGCGGGATCGACCTGGTCGTGGGCGCGAAGGGCAGCCCGATGCAGATCATCCTGTCCAGCATCTATCACCTCGACGTGCCTACCGGCAACGTGTCGTGGAAGCAGGCACAGGAGCTCGCCCGCCACCGCATGGTCAAAAAGATGATCCCGCTCGCGCTGGGCGACAACCACGAAGGCTTCCGCATCGTCGGCACCCATCATGACTACGTGGTGCACTACGGCGCGCGTCTCGCCCAGGGCCGGCTGTGGGAAAAACCGCTGGAAGCGGTGCTGGGCGCCGACGTTGCAGCTCGGACGGGCTTGGGCCCGGGTGCGAACTTCGTCGGGGCCCACGGACTCGGCGGCAGCGCAGGAGAGCACATGCACGGAGAGCACCCTTACCGGGTCGTGGGGGTGCTGGCGCCTTCCGGCACTGTCGTGGACCGGGTGATCCTGACCGACGTCGCAAGCGTATGGGCGGTGCACGCGGACCAGTACGACATCAAGGACGTCGCGCGGGTGGCGGAACTGCTGCCCGACGAAGAGAAGGAATATACCGCGCTGCTGATCCAGTACGCGACGCCGATCGCGGCGGCGACGCTGCCGCGCTACATCAACAACAACAGCGAGATGCAGGCCGCCTCGCCGGCCTACGAGACGGCACGGCTGTTTTCGATCATCGGCGTGGGCGTGGACGTACTGCGCGGCTTCGCGCTGGTGCTGATCGTCGCGGCCGGGCTGTCGGTTTTCATCGCGCTCTACAACGCGCTCTCGGAGCGGCGCTACGACCTGGCCGTCATGCGCGCGCTGGGCGCTTCCCCGGCGAAACTCATGGCGTTGTTGCTGTTCGAGGGGCTGCTGCTTGCCTCGCTGGGCGCGCTTCTCGGGATCGCGCTCGGGCACGTGCTGACCGAGGCCCTCGGCTTTGCGTTGACCCAGGCGCGGCAGGTCGCGGTCAGCGGCATGACATGGATCAATGACGAGTTGTGGGTCGTCGCGCTGGCCCTGGGCGTGGGCGTGCTCGCCGCGTTGCTGCCGGCGTGGCGCGCGTCCCGCACGGACATCGCGGGCACGCTCGCGAGGGGATAGGTTTTTTCAACCAATGATGGAGGAAATGGCAATGAAGACGAAATGGATGATGGGTGTCGGCGGTGCAGTGCTCGCGTTGGCGTTGGCCTTCCCGGTCGCCGCGCAGGACGGCAAGAAGAAGGAGAAGCCTCACAGCGCCGACGAGGTCAAGAAAGACGTCGCCGACCACCGCGCCATGGCCGAGGCGCATCTCAACGCCGCCAAATGCCTGGAGGGGGGCAAGTCGGAGAAGGAATGCCACGCCCAGCTCGCCAAGGACTGCAAGGGGCTGGCGGTCGGCAAATACTGCGGGATGAGGCACCGGCATTGATGTTTTCCCGGTCGGCGGGAGTAAAATGGGCGCCGTAAGCGGATGGAGGTTTCGATGAGACACTTCGCCTGGTTGATCGCGTTGCTGGTGAGTATCCACACGGCGGCATGGGCCCAGCAGAAGGGCATCCCCGGCAAGGGCATGGGCGCGATGGATGCGCCGCTGCCGCCGTCCCCTTATGCCGCCAAGCCGCTCCCCGAGCTGAAGGGGGTGGTGTCGTGGAGGACGCTGGCCGAGGTGAAGCCGGTCAAGCAGAAGGACCGCTTCGTGCCGCAGTTCTCGAAGGGGATTTCCGCGCTCGACAGCAAGGAAGTGAAGCTGCAGGGCTTCATGATGCCGCTCGACATGGGCGAGCGGCAGAAGCGCTTTCTGCTCGTGGCCATGCCGCCTTCGTGCGCGTTCTGCCTGCCGGGCGGTCCCGACCAGCTGGTGGAAGTGGTCGCCAGAACTCCGGTCAAGTACGGCTTCGAGCCCGTCGTCATCTCCGGCCGGTTCACCGTACTGAAGGACGACCCGATGGGGCTCTACTACCGCCTCACCGACGCCGTCGCCGTCGCGCAATAAATAAACACCGCAGCCGCTGTCCCGGACCGTCCATGAAGCGCTCCTTGTTGCAACTTACTTGCATTTTCCTGCTGCTCGTCGCGCAGCAGAGCGCGCTTACGCAC
Source organism: uncultured Streptomycetaceae bacterium (assembly GCA_964433375.1). Classification (GTDB taxonomy): domain Bacteria; phylum Pseudomonadota; class Gammaproteobacteria; order Burkholderiales; family SG8-41; genus SG8-41. The sequence continues at coordinate 1,895 of CAYSRR010000090.1, read as the reverse complement.
GCGGTCTGGCACCTCCACGATCATCTTCCCGCGCACGAGCAGCACGATCGTGCCGGCGCGGGCGGGCATCACGACGACGAGCACTCGTCCCAGTCCCGGCTGTGCGATCTGCATTCCGCCCTCGGTACGCTGCTCGCCGGCGATTGCGGCGGGCAGCCTGCGCTTGCAACGCCGGAGATCGTGCGTGGGCTGACGGCGTCCACTATCGCCCGGCGCTTCACGCAATCCACAACAACCCCTCCGCCCCGCGCTCCTCCCGCGCTTTCCTGAGCCGCAGTCCGTCGCGCCTGCCTGACCGGCGCTGATATTTCGCGTACTTGATCCGGCGTGAGCCGCGCGCCATGCGCGCGCGTGCGCGCGCCCACAACTCGGGAGCAGCAGATGAAATCTTTCCTTAAACCCATGGCGTTCGCCGTCGCGGCGGCGCTTTCCGTTCCTGTTCATGCGCAGACCACCGGGAAGTCCGCGCCGGGCGCCCCTGCGGCGGTCCTGCCGCCCGTGGTGGTGACCGGCAACCCGCTCGGCAGCGATTTGTTCGAACTCGTGTCGCCGACTTCCGTGCTGTTCGGGCAGGACCTGTTCCTCCTGCGTCGCAGCACGCTCGGCGAAACGTTGAACGAGCTTCCGGGCGTCAGCTCCAGCTATTTCGGCCCGAACGCGAGTCGCCCGGTGATCCGCGGGCTCGATTCCGATCGCATCCGTATCCTGCAGAACGGCGCGGGCATGATCGATGCCTCGTCACTCAGCCAGGATCACGCGACCACCGTCGATCCCCTGATCGTCGAGCGCGCGGAAGTGGTGCGCGGCCCGGCGGCGCTGCTCTACGGCGGCGCCGCGGTGGGCGGCGTGGTGAACGTGATCGACAACCGGATTCCCCTGGCGCCGGTGCAGGGTGCCGGCGGGCGGATCGAGGGCCGTCTCGGCGGCGCCGAGCGGGAGAAGGCGGGCGCCGCCGTGTTCGAGGCGGGCAACGGGCGTTTCGCGCTGCACGCCGATGCCTACGCCCGCGACACCGATGACCTGAGGATCAAGGGGCCCAACGTCTCTTCACGTCTGCAGGCGCAGGACCCGACGCTGCCGGTGGTGACGGGCACGCTGCCCAACAGCGCGTCGAACTCCAGCGGCGGCGCGCTCGGCGGCGCGCTCCACTGGAGCAAGGGCATGCTCGGGCTCTCGTACTCCGGCTTCGACTCGAAGTACGGCGCGGTCGCCGAGCCCGAGGTGACGATCGACATGCGCAGCCAGCGCTTCGATCTGGCCGGCGAGGCGCGCGATCTCGGCAGCGTCATCACCGGCGTCAAGGTGAAGCTCGGCCACACCGACTACAAGCACACGGAACTCGACGCCGGCATGCCCGCCACGCGCTTCAACAGCAAGGGTTACGACGCGCGCGTCGAGGCCCTGCACGGCGCGATCGGCGGCATGAAAGGCGCCTTCGGCGTGCAGTTGACGAAGTTCGATTTCTCGGCGCTCGGAGACGAGGCTTTCGTGCCGTCCACGAACACCGACGCGAAAGCGGCGTTCCTCTACGAAGAGCTGCCCATCGGCCGGCTCAAGCTCTCGTTCGGCGGGCGTTACGAGCGTACCGACGTGCGCTCGGACGGCGGCGGCGTCGTGCCGTTCGGCGGCACGGGGCCGCGCTTCGATCCCGCGCAAACCCGCTCCTTCAGCGGCAGAAGCGGGGCGTTCGGCGCGGTCTACGGCTTCACTCCCTCGCTCGCGTTGGCGGCCAACGCGGCCTATACCGAGCGCGCGCCGACCTACTTCGAGCTGTACGCCAACGGCCCGCATGCCGCCACCGGCTCGTACGAGCTGGGTAACCCGGCGTTCGGCCTGGAGAAGTCGCGCGCCTTCGACATCGCGCTGCGCGCCCGCTCCGGTCCGCACTCGGGCAG
>CAYSRR010000089.1:0-10391 GCA_964433375.1 uncultured Streptomycetaceae bacterium | reverse complement strand
CGCGCTTCCCCATCGACCCGCGCATCTCGCGCATGATCCTCGCCGCCGAGCACGAAAACTGCCTCGCGGAAATCCTGGTGATCGCCGCGGTGCTGGAGGTGGACGACCCGCGCGACCGGCCGTTCGACAAGGCGGAAGCCGCCGACCGGGCACACGAGAAGTTCAAGGACGAGCAGTCGGACTTCATGTCGCTGCTGAAGATCTGGGACTGGTTCGAGGACGCGATCAAGCATCGTCAATCCCAACGCAAGCTCGCGCAGGCACTCTCCGAGAACTTTCTATCCCATCGCCGCATGCGCGAGTGGCGCGACGTGCACAAGCAGTTGGCCGCCCTGGTGGGCGAGATGAAGATGAAGGTGAACGAAAAGGCCGCGACCTACGAGCAGCTGCATCGCGCGCTCATCGCCGGCCTGCTCGGCAACATCGGGATAAAAGGAGAGGAGGCGGGCGAATACCTCGGCGCGCGCGGCATCAAGTTCTTCATCTTCCCCGGCTCGGTGCTGAGGAAGAAATCGCCGCGCTGGGTGCTGGCGGCGGAACTGGTCGAGACGACGCGGCTTTACGCGCGCTGCGCCGCCCGCATCGAGCCGGAGTGGGTCGAGGCCGCTGCCGGCGATCTCGTGAAGAAGCAGTACGTCGATCCCCACTGGGAGAAAGACCGCGCGATGGTGGCCGCGTACGAGCGCGTCACGCTCTACGGGCTCACGCTGGTGCAGCGGCGGCGGGTGCATTACGGCCCGATCAACCCGAAGGAGGCGCGCGAGGTCTTCATCCGCGGCGCGCTGGTGGCGGGCGAGTTCGACACGCGCGCAGCTTTCCTCGGCCACAACCAGCGGCTCGTCAGGGAGGTGGAAGCGCTGGAGCACAAGGCGCGCCGCCGCGACGTGCTGGTGAGCGAGGAGGCGATCTTCGGCTTCTACGACGGCGTGGTACCCGAGGGGATCGTCAACGGCGCCGGCTTCGAGCACTGGCGGGAGGAGGCCGAGCGCGTCAACCCCCGCCTGCTGCACATGACGCGCGATTACCTGATGCGCCACACCGCGGCCGACATCACCGAGGCGCAATTTCCCGCGCGCATCCAGGCCTCGGGCGCGGACCTGAAGCTCGCCTATCGCTTCGAGCCGGGCCATCCGCTCGACGGCGTCACCGCGACCGTGCCGCTGCATCTCCTGAACCAGCTCGACCCCGGGGAGTTCGAGTGGCTCGTGCCGGGCATGATCCGCGAGAAGGTCGCTGCGCTATTCAAGGCGCTGCCCAAAACGTTCCGCCGTCACTTGGTTCCTCCGACGCGGCACGTCACCGCGTTCCTGACGGAGTACGAGGGTCGGGTGTCGAGTGTCGAGGGGGGGAATTCGTTGACTAAAGCGGTGCTGCGCTACGCGCATCGCGCCGCCGGCGAGCCGGTGCCGGCGGACGCGCTGGAAGGTGCCGACATTCCGGCGCACTTGCTCATGAACTTCCGCGTCATAGATGAAGCTGGCCGAGATCTGGCGACGGGGCGCGACCTCGCGGCTTTGAAGGTGCAGCTGGGGCAGGCGGCACAGCTCACCTTTGCAGCGGCGGAGCCGGGCATCGAGAAGAGCGGCATCAAGGCCTGGGATTTCGGCGAGCTGCCGGCGACGATCGCGTTCACGCGCGGCGGGAGGAAGCTTACCGGTTACCCGGCGCTGGAGGACGACGGCGACAGCGTCTCGATCAAGCTGTTCGACACCGCGGTCGCCGCGGATGCGTCGATGCGCGGCGGGGTGGTGCGACTGATGGCGCTGGCGCTGAAGGAACAGATGCGCCAGCTGGAAAAGAACCTGCCGGGCGTCACGCCGGCGGCGCTGCACCTGCGCACGCTGATGTCGGCCGACGAACTCAGGAACGACGTGCTGGCGGCCATCACCGACCGGGCATTTGTTGGCGAAGACCCGCTGCCGCGCAACGCGAAGGAATTCGAGAACCTCAAGCAACGCGCGCGCACGCGCCTGCCGGTGGTGCGCGACGCGGCGTCCCGGCTGATCGTCGTCATCGCCGAGGAATGGCAGCGCGCGCAGCAGCGCATGGCTGCGGCTGCGAAACCGGCGCCGCAGGCGGTCGCCGACATCCGCGCCCAGGTTGGGCGCCTCATTTACGAGGGCTTCATGCGCGCCACGCCGTGGGAGCACCTGAACGACCTGCCGCGCTACCTCAAGGCGACACAGATGCGGCTCGACAAGTACCCGCGCTACTTCGAGCGCGACGCCGAGCACGCCGCGAAAGTCGGCGCGATCTGGAAGCGCTACGAGGAACGGGCGATCAAGCTGAAAAAGGCAGGGGAGAGCGACCCGCAACTGGAGGATTTCCGCTGGCGGATCGAGGAACTGCGGGTGTCGTTGTGGGCTCAGGAGTTGAAAACGCCTTATCCAGTCTCCTACAAGCGGCTGGACAAGCTGTGGGCTGATATCTCAAGAGCCTGAACGGCGTTGCAGGTAAAGCGTTGCGGATAATGCGTCTCAGATAAAGCGTCTCAGGTATGGCGTCTTACAATGGGGTCTGTCCCTGAGCTCTCCTTGGCGGGGGAACTGATCGAGGTGCGATGTGGCAAACAAGAGACTGCGTGAAGAGCTGTTCGAGACGGCGCGGGGGCTTTACGACCTTACGGCGATGTTTGCAACGCCTTACCTGCGACGTTTCATCTGAGACGCTTTATCTGAGACGCCTTTTAGCGTCTTCTTCCTTCCGCCATCCATGCACTCTCCGACAAAGTTTGACGTCGCTTATTTCAAGCGCTTTTATTTCGATCGCCGGACGAAGGTGGTTACACGCGAGGAAATGAGCGCCCGGGCCGAATTGATCGCCGCAATCCTGCGCGACGCGCAGCATCCCACACGCAGCATCCTGGATGCGGGATGTGGCATCGGAATGCTCAAGCCTGCCTTCGCGCGCGTGCTGAAGCGCGCGCGCTATGTGGGCCTCGACGCGAGTGAGTACCTGTGCCGACGCTACGGCTGGATCCAGGGGTCGGTCGCGGACTTCAAGCCCGCGAAGCCGTTCGACCTGGTCGTCTGTTACGACGTGCTGCAATACCTGGATGACCGTGAGGCGGCGCGGGCGATGGCGAACCTCGGGCGCCTGTCGCGCGTCGCGCTGTATTTTTCAGCGCTCACGATCGAGGATTGGCGCAGGAATTGCGACCGCGCGTGCACCGATCGCGCCGTCAACATGCGGCCTGCGGCATGGTATCGCGCACGCTTGCAGAGAAATTTCTATTTCCTCGGTCTCGGCGTGTGGATACGCAAGACCGAGCCGACCGTCCGCTGGGCGTTAGAATCCTGTTAGCGAATAAAAGCCTGAAAGCAATGAGCGTTTACACAAATCTTCTTACACCCCCCGCGTGGCACGCAGGCCATCGTGCCGCGACGGGGGGGAATTTCTGGATGGAGCCTGCATGGATTTCAATCTGACCGATCAGCAGCAGATGTTCCGTGATTCCGTCACCGCCTTCGCGCGCAAGGAACTCGCCGAGGGGGCGCTGGAGCGCGCGCACCGCGCGAAGTTTCCGCACGACGTGGCGAAAAAGATGTCCGGCGCGGGGCTGCTTGGCATCACGATGCCGGAGGCCGACGGCGGTGGCGGCGGGACGCTGATGGACGCCGTGCTGGCGATCGAGGCCGTGGCGGCGTATTGTCCGCGCAGCGCCGACGTCATCCAGGAGGGCAACTTCGGCGCGATCCGCGTGCTCGCGCATTTCGCCAACGAGGACCAGAAGCGCCGCTACCTGGCGCCGCTGCTGAAGGGGGAGGAGGTCATCGCTGTGGCGATGACGGAGCCCGAGGCGGGCTCGGCCACGACCGATCTCGTGACCAGCGCGACGCCCGACGGCGGCGGCTACCGCATCAACGGCCGCAAGGTGTTCCCGAATCCCCACGCCGACCAGTACCTGGTCTACGTGCGCTACGGCCCGGGCGTGGACGGCATCGGCTCCGTGATGCTGCGCCGCACGGCGCAGGGCTTCAGCACCGGAAAACCGTCCAAGTTCATGTCGGGCAACGACTGGGCGATGCTTTATTTCGACAACGTGTACGTGCCGCCGGAGGACGTGCTGCTGGGACCGGGGGGCTTCAAGAAGCAGATCGCCGGCTTTAACGCTGAGCGCATCGGCAACGCCGCGCGCTCGCTGGCCTACGGCCGCTACTGCTACATGGTGGCCCGCGAATACGCGATGACGCGCCGGCAGTTCGGCCGCCCGCTGTGCGAGTTTCAGGGACTGCAATGGAAGTTCGCCGACATGAAGCTGAAGCTCGAAGCCGCGCAGCTCCTGCTCTACCGCGCGGCGGTCAACGCCGACCGCGGCTTCCCCGCGGCCGACGAGACCACGGTGGCCAAGCTGATGTGCAACCAGACCGGATTCGAGGTGGCCAACGAGTCCATGCAGGTGATGGGCGGGCTGGGCTACACGCAGGAGACGCTGGTCGAGTACTGCCTGCGCCGCTGCCGGGGCTGGATGCTCGCCGGCGGCTCGATCGAGATGATGAAGAATCGTCTCGCCGAGATCATCTTCGAGCGCCGCTTCTCGCAGCGCCCGCCGCGTCCCGCCGAGGGGGCGAAGTGAACGTGTTCCTCGAGAATTCAGGGAACGCTGACATGGAAGGAATCTCCACCGAAGCGCGCCGCTCCCTGGGGGAGGCGCTGTTCAACCCGAGGACGGTGGCGCTGGTCGGCGCCTCCGCGGACGCCGCCAAGCTCGCCTCGCGGCCGCAGCGCGTTCTGCGCAAGCATGGGTTTACCGGCACCATCGTGCCGATTAATCCCGGCCGCGTCGAGATCGGCGGCGACAAGGCCTGGCCCGACCTCCGCTCCGTTCCGGGCAAGGTTGATCACGCTTTCATCATGGTGCCGGCGGCGGCCGTTCCGGGCGTCATCGCCGATTGCGCGCGTGCCGGTGTCCGCGCCGCGACCATCTTCACCGCCGGTTTCTCGGAAACCGGGGAAGCCGGGCGCGAAACCCAGGAAAGAATGGTGGGGGTCGCCCGGTCCGCCGGCGTGCGGCTGATCGGCCCGAACTGCCTCGGCGTGGTCAACGTGACCGGCAAGACCGTGCTGTCCGCGAACGCGGTGCTGGAGCGGGAGACGCTGCGGGCGGGGCCCTTGAGCCTCGTCTCGCAGAGCGGCTCCATGATGGGGGCCATCATCACCCGCGCGCAGGAGCGGGGGCTGGGCTTCTCGAAGCTGGTTTCGGTCGGCAACGAGTGCGACGTGGGCGTCGGCGAGCTGGTCGACGTCATGGTAGACGATCCCGACACGCGCTGCATCCTGCTGTTCCTCGAAGCTTTCCGCGATGCCCCGCGCCTCGGCGCGGCGGCGCGTCGCGCGTTCGAGGCCGGCAAGCCCGTCATCGCCTTCAAGCTCGGCCGTTCCGCGATCGGACGCGAGATCGCGACCTCGCACACCGGTGCGATCGCGGGCGGCGACGACATCGCCAACGCGTTCTTCCGCGACCACGGCATCCTGCGCGTGGAAACCTTCGAGGCGCTGATCGAAACCGCGCAACTGGTGATGGGCTACCGGCCGCCCGGGGGCAAGCGCGTCGCGGTGCTCACCGTCAGCGGCGGCGCGGCGGCGATGGTGGTGGACCGGCTGGGGCTCGCGGGCATCCAGGTAGTCCCCCCGCCCGCGCGCGTGATCGAGAACCTCGCGAAGCAGGGCATCGCGATCACGGACGCGCCGCTTACCGACATGCCGATGGGACGCTCCGAAGGGGCGGTTTATCCCACGATCCTCAACGCGCTGCTCGAGTCCGATCACTGCGACGCCATCGTCGCCGTGCAGGGTTCCACCGCCGCCCACAAGCCGGACTCGGTGCGCACGCGCGTGCTCGCCGCGAAGCTGGGCGCGAAGCCGCTCGCGACTTTTCTGGGTCCCAGCGCCAACGAGGCGCTGGGCATACTGCAGCAGGGTGGCGCGGCCGGGTTCCGCACGCCCGAGGCCTGCGCCGACGCCGTGCGGGCCTATTGCGAATGGCGCGCGCCGCTGGAGCATCCCGCGGCCGACGCCGCGATGGTTGGCCGGCTCGACGCGGCGTTGCAAGCTGTCCGGGGGAGGGCGCTCAACGAACGCGACGCCGCGAGTGTCCTCTCCGTGCTGGGCGTGCCGTTCGCCGCGTCCCAGGTGATGCGGACCGGCGACGAGGAGACCGTCACCGGTTTCCCCGCGGTGGCGAAGATTCTTTCGGCGGACGTGCCGCACAAGACCGAGGCGGGCGGCATCGTGCTCGGTATCGCGTCGGCGGGAGCGCTTCGGAACGCCGTCCGGGACATGCTGGCCCGCATCCGCAACCAGTTGCCGCAGGCGAAGCTGGACGGCGTACTGGTGCAGCGGATGGAACAGGGCATAGGCGAGGTGATCGTCGGTTACCGCCGCGACCGCGACGCGGGCCCGGTGGTGATGGTCGGGGTCGGGGGTGTCCTTGCTGAACTCGGCGGCGGCCACACTGTGCGCCTCGCCCCGGTCAGCCTGGAAACGGCCCGGGAGATGATCGCCGAGGTGCCCGCGTTCGCCGTGCTGAAGGGCTACCGCAACCGTCCGGCGGGCGACCTCGATGCGCTGGCGCGCGCCGTGCGCGCGCTTTCGCTGCTCGCCTGCGTGAAGGAGAATCCGGTGGAGGAGGCCGAGATCAACCCGCTGCTGGTGAAGACCGACGGCGTCGTCGCCGTTGATGCGCTGCTGGTGCCGCAGAAGCGATAAACGCGGGCAACCGCAATCACGAATCATCGATCAATCGAGGAGAACCACGACATGAACGCTCCGATAGCCGCTCCTGCTCCTCTGCCCGAGGTCGCGAAGGGCGCCAGCCGCAAGCTGGCCGCGTACGTGGCCGCGATCGACAGCCGCAAGCTGCCGGCCGCCGTCGCACAGTCCTTCCGCCGCGCGCTGCTCGACTACCTGACCTGCGCCATCGCGGGATCGAAGGTGGAGTCGACCCGCATCGTGCTCGACTACCTGCAGTCCTGGGACAAGTCGACGGAGGCCGGCGTGGTGGGCTCGTCCGCCCGGCTGTCCGCGCAGAACGCCGCTTTCGTCAACGGCACCGCCACGCACGGTCTCGATCTCGACGACGGTATGACGCGCGGTTCGGTGCATCCGGCCGGGACCGCGTTTCCGGCGCTGCTCGCCATGGCCGAAAAGCTCGGTTCGTCCGCGGAGGACCTCATCGCCGCCGGGGTGGCCGCCTACGACGTCACGCTGCGCATCGCTTCGACCGTGCACCCGCACTCGACGCGCCGCGGTTTCCACAACACGCCGACCTCGGGCGTGTTCGGCGCGGCGGCGGGCGCGTCGCGGCTGCTCAAGCTCGACGCCGCGACCACGTTGAACGCGCTCGGACTCGCCGGCAGTTTTTCCAGCGGCCTGCGCGCCTTCCTGCAGGACGGCACGGAAGTGAAGCGCATCCATCCCGGCAAGGCAGCCCGCGACGGCATCGTCAGCGCGGAGCTCGCGAAGCGCGGGCTGACCGGGCCCGCGGGCGTCATCGAAGGGCGCTACGGCTTCATTCAGGCGGTCGCGACCGGCGGAACGCCGGAGTGGGAGCGGCTCGTGGGCGCCCTGGGCGAACGTTACGAAATCTGCAGCGTCTACTTCAAGCCGTACCCGGCCTGCCGGCATTTTCACGCCGCGCTCGACGCGGTCCGGGCGATCGGCGCGCGCGTGCCGTTCAGGATTGACGACGTCGCGTCGGTACGGATCGGCATGTACGAGGCGGGGGCCGCCGGCCACGACCAGAAGACCGCCGAGACCCTGCTCGACGCCCAGATGAGCGCGCCGGTGACCACGGCGCTGGCGATGGTTTTCGGCAACGTCACGGTGCCGAGCTTCGACCGCGCCAACCTCGACCGTCCCGACATCCGCAGGCTGATTGACGTGACCGAGGTCTACGTCGACGAGGAGTGCGACCGCATCTACCCGGGACGCCGTTCCGGGGTGGCGAAAGTCGAGCTCAAGAACGGTACCGTGTTCGAGGAGCGGGTCCTCGATCCGAAGGGGGAGGGTGAGAACCCGATGAGCGACGAGGATCTCGCCGAAAAATTCATGGCTAACTGCGAGGCCATCGTGGGCGCGAAACGTTGCCGCGAGCTGATAGACGCGGTCTGGCGCCTCGACCGCGGCTCCGATCTCTCGGTTTTCTACCGCTGGTGATCGCGGAGGAGTGCGGTGTCCGATCCGACGCGTCAATCTCCGCCCGGCGGGCGACCTCGATGCGCCGGCGCGTGTCGTGCGCGCGCTTTTTCTGCTCGCGAAAACCGTGGCTTGCCCCCGGTTTTCCTGGCCGCCGTGCATCCCGGCCCGGCATCGAGAATTGACCGTCAGGACAACACGGGCTAGAGTGCAGTCGGTCAAGCGACCGCGGCGACACGGATCGCCAGGACAGCCGTGCATGACCGTGGCTGATCCGGTTCGTTCACAACGAAACGACGAGGAGCTCATCATGAACCTGCATTTTCCGTTGAAGCAAGTCATATCCCTGTGCGTGGCCGCCTGCGCCGCGCTGCTGCCGGCGACACAGGCCGCCGCGCAGAAAGTCAGCTTCGCGGGCAAGCGCATCCTGGTGACCGTGCCGTTTGCGCCGGGCGGGGGTTCGGATGTCTACATTCGCGCGCTCCAGCCCTTCCTCGAAAAGCACCTGCCGGGCAACCCGACGATCATCGTGCTCAACGTTCCGGGCGCGCGCTCGATCCCCGGCGCCACCCGTTTCCAGGAACGCGCGGTCCCTGACGGCACCCATGCCATCGTGATCTCGGCGACGACGGTCGGCAGCTTCGTGTTCGAGCGCTCCCGGGTCAAGTTCGAGCTGGACAAGTGGGTGCCGGTGCTGCTGTCGCCGCAGGGCGCGGTGGTCTACTCCACGCCCGCGCTCGGCCTGCGCAGCGCGAAGGACATCGCGAAGCTCAAGGGCCAGCCGCTGGTCTTCGGCGGCCAGACCGCGAGCTCCGGCGAGGCGCGCACCGTGATCAGCTTCGAACTGCTCGGTCTCAAGCCGAAGTACGTCTGGGGCATGAACCGCGGACCGGTGCGTCTGGCCTTCGAGCGCGGCGAGCTGAACATCAACTACGACTCGATGCCCGGTTATCTCGGCGCCGCGTCAAAGCTCGTCAAGGCCGGCAAGGCGGTGCCGCTGTACACGATGGGTATCACCGACAGCAAGGGCACGCTGGTGCGCGATCCGAACGCGCCGGACCTGCCCCATGTCGGCGAGGCCTACGCTCTGATGCACGGCAAGAAACCCGCGGGACCCGGCTTCGACGCCTGGCAGTCAGTCAACAAGATGATGACCATGCTGAACAAGGGCATTTTTCTGCCCGCCGGCACGCCGAAGCCGATCGTCGAGGCCTGGCGCACGGCAGTGGCCAACATCCTGAAGGACCCCGAGTTCGAAAAGTACGCCGGCCAGATCATCGAGGGCTATCCGCAGTTCATCGGCGAGGCGGCGATGCCCATCATCAAGGACGCCACCTCCTTTAGACCCGAGGCCTGGGCCTGGCTCAAGAACTACCTCAAGTCGGACCACAACGTCACGATCGAATAATCCGGGTTCAGGCGTCGCGATCGCGTAAATGCAAGCGGAGCTCCTGCAGGCGCTGTACACGTTCGCCAGCGTGCAGCACCTGCTTTCCCTGGTGGGTGGCGTGCTGCTCGGCCTGGTGGTCGGCATACTGCCGGGCCTGGGCGGCATCGCCGCGCTCTCCCTGCTGCTGCCCTTCGTCTACGGCGGCGATCCGACGCTGGTGCTGCCGATGATGATCGGCCTGCTGGCGGTCACCAACACCTCGGACACCTTCCCCGCCGTGCTGATCGGCATTCCCGGCACCTCGAGCGCCCAGGCGACGATCATGGACGGCCATCCGCTGGCCCGGCGCGGCGAGGCCGCGCGCGCGCTGGGCGCGGCCTTCTCGGCGTCCCTGCTGGGCGGGCTGTTCGGCGCGCTGATGCTGACGCTGGCGATCCAGTTCGCGCGACCGCTGATACTGGCGGTGGGATTCGGCGAGCAGTTGATGCTGGTCGTGCTGGCGCTGACGATGGTCGGCATGCTGACGGGGACCAGTGCGATCAAGGGCCTGATCATGTGCGGCATGGGCCTGCTCTTCGGCAGCATCGGCGCCGCGCCCGCGACGGCTGAAGATCGCATGACCTTCGACACGATCTACCTCAGTGACGGATTGCCGCTGGTGGTCGTCGGCCTCGCGATGTTCGCGATCCCCGAGATCGTTGAAGTGATGCGCAAGCGGACGAGCATTTCGTCGATTCCCGAACTCGGCGCCGGCACGCTGCAGGGATTCCGCGAAACGCTGAAGCACAAGTGGCTGATGTTGCGCTGCTCCGCGCTCGGCGTGGTCATCGGCGCGCTGCCAGGCCTCGGCGGGGCGGTCACCAAC
>CAYSRR010000088.1:0-10468 GCA_964433375.1 uncultured Streptomycetaceae bacterium | reverse complement strand
GTACGCGACGATGCTGATCGCGGTGCCGACCGGCGTGAAGGTGTTCAACTGGATCGCGACCATGTGGAAGGGCTCGATGACGTTCGAGACCCCGATGCTGTTCGCCTGCGGCTTCATCTTCGTGTTCTCGATGGGCGGCTTCACCGGGCTGGTGCTGGCGATCACGCCGGTGGACATCCAGTTACAGGACACCTATTACGTGGTCGCGCATTTCCACTACGTGCTGGTCGCGGGCTCCCTGTTCGCCCTGTTCAGCGGCGTCTACTACTGGATACCGAAGTGGACCGGGTACATGTACGACGAGTTCGCCGGCAAGCTGCACTTCTGGCTGTCGATGATCTTCTTCAACATCACTTTCTTCCCGATGCACTTCACCGGGCTCGCGGGGCTGCCGCGGCGCGTGCCGGACTACAACATGCAGTTCGCCGACTTCAACATGATCTCGACCGTCGGCGCGTTCGGCTTCGGCCTGTCGCAGCTGATCCTGGTCTACGTGGTCTGGAAGTGCGTGAAGGGCGCCGGCGCGAAGGCGACCAGCCAGGTGTGGGAAGGCGCGGACGGGCTGGAATGGACGCTGCCTTCGCCGGCGCCGTACCACACCTTCGAAACGCCGCCGACGGTCAAGTAACCAACGGCATGCAGGCCGAGATGAGCAACAAGACCCGGACCGCGCTGATACTCGCGTCCATCGCGGCCGCCTTTTTCATCGGCGTCGTGATCCGGCACTGGGTATGGTGAGCCCGCGGTGATTTTTATGGTGACCTCATGGTGAATTCGGCGCAGGCCAACCAGCAGACGCTGGTCAAGCTCCTCGTCGTCGCCGTCATGATGTTCGGCTTCGGCTACGCGATGGTGCCGTTCTACCGCGCGATCTGCGACGCGCTGGGGCTCAACAACGTGGTGAAAGCCGACCCGCAGCCGGTCAATACCCAGGTCGACACCGGCCGGCTGCTCACGATCGAGTTCGACGCGAACCTGCGCAGCAACCTGCCGTGGACCTTCACGCCGGTCGAGAAGAGCGTGAGCGTGCATCCCGGAGCACTGACGCAGGTCACCTACGAGGTGCGCAACCGCTCCGACCGCCCGGTGACCGGGCAGGCCATCCCCAGCTTCGGGCCGCAGCTGGCGGGCCGCTACTTCAAGAAACTCGACTGCTTCTGCTTCACCCAGCAGACGCTGGCGCCGGGCGAGGTCAGGATCATGCCGGTGGTGTTCGTGATCGAGCCGGACTTCCCGCGGGATGTCAGCACGGTGACGCTGTCCTACACCTTCTTCGAAGTGGAGGGCAACAAGGGGAAGGAAGGCTGATGCTGATGACCGAGCTGCAGCAAAAGGTCGTGCGCAAGGCGTCCGCGCTGCAGGTGGCGAAAGCGGTGCTGTCGGCGTTCGTCGGCATCCGCAGGCGCGCGGCGCACGAGCACGACGCGGTGACGATCACGCCGCTGCAGGTGATCGTCACGGGCATCATCTTCGCGGCGATATTCGTTTTGAGCCTGGTGACGCTGGTGCGGTACATCACCAGCTGACAGGGAAACAGGGAGACAGCAGAATGTTGAACCAGTCGGCACGCTACTACATACCGGATCCTTCGACCTGGCCGATCTTCGGCTCGATCGCGCTGCTCGCCATGGCTTCGGGCGCGGCGTCCTGGTTCAACGGCTGGTCGCCGGGCAAGTTCGTCCTGTTCGCGGGCCTCGCGGTGCTGGCCTACATGATCGTCGGCTGGTTCCACACCGTCTCGCACGAGAGCGAGAGCGGCAAGTACAACAAGCAGGTGGACGTCTCCTTCCGCTGGGGCATGGGCTGGTTCATCTTCTCCGAGGTCATGTTCTTCGCGGCGTTCTTCGGCGCGCTGTACTACATGCGCGTGCTGTCGGTGCCCTGGCTGGGCGACCTCGAGCACAAGCTGCTCTGGCCGGATTTCGCGGCCGGCTGGCCGGTGAGCGGCCCCGGCATCAAGGATCCCTTCACGCCGATGGGCGCCTGGGGTATCCCCGCGCTCAACACGGCGTTGCTGCTCACTTCCGGCGTCACCATCACGCTGGCGCACTGGGCCCTGATTCGCAACGACCGTCAGAAGCTGATCGCGTGGATGTTCGCGACGATCGGCCTGGGCATCACCTTCCTCGGCTTCCAGGTCTACGAATACGCACATGCCTACGCCGATCTCAACCTGAAGCTCACCACCGGCGCGTACGGGGCGACTTTCTTCATGCTGACCGGCTTCCACGGCTTCCACGTCACGGTGGGCACGATCATGCTCATCGTGATCCTGTTCCGCTGCGTCGCCGGCCATTTCAAGCCCGAGCATCATTTCGGATTCGAGGGGGTTGCCTGGTACTGGCACTTCGTCGACGTGGTATGGGTCGGGCTGTTCGTTTTCGTCTATATGCTGTAAGCCGAAGGCGGGACGTCAACCACGACGCACGAACAAGGCGAGGCGCGATACTGCAAAGGGTGGCCCGGCAGGGAAACGAACGCCGCGCCCGATTTCGCGATCGGCGCGGTGTTTTTTTTGGAGAACCTACTGCAGCTTGCCGGTGATGACGCCGGTGTAGATGCCCAGCATGAGCAGGGCGAACAGGACCACCGACAGCACGACGCGCACCGTCAATGCCTTTACCACGCGCTCGCCCTGGCCCCTGTCGCGCACCATGAAATAGAGCGCGGAGAACAGGCTTCCGACGATGAAGACGAGGAACAGGATGGCGGCGATTTTCATGGCGGTCGAAGCCGAGTGTAGTCCAGGCTGCCACCCCTGACCACATTGTCCGCCCGCGCCCGTTCCCGTCCCCGATGGATTGCCGCGCTCGCCGCAGCGGCCGGCATCGCGCTGACTCTCTCGCTGGCCAACTGGCAGTTGAACCGCGCGCACGAGAAGGAAGGGCGGGCGGAACGGCTCGCGGCGCTCGCCCGGGACAGGCCGGTGTCGCTCGCCGCGGCCGCGGTGAAAGCGGAGGACGTCGAGTGGCGGCAGGTCACGGCGCGCGGGCGGTTCGAGCCGCGCTACGGCGTGCTCGTCGACAACCGCATACGCCGCGGCGTGGCCGGCTACCACGTGGTGATGCCGCTCGAGATAGGCAATGCTGGCGGCGGCGCCAGCCGCTACGTGCTGGTGAACCGCGGCTGGATCGCGGGGAACCCCGAGCGCGCCCGGTTGCCGGAGGTGAGGACGCCCGCGGGAACGGTGGAGGTCACCGGCCTCGCGGTCGTGCCGAGTCGCCGTTTCCTGGAGCTTTCGTCCCGGACCGCGGAAGGCCGGGTGTGGCAGAACCTGACGCTCGAGCGCTACCGCGAAGCGTTTCCGATCCCGCTGCAGCCGGTGGTGATCCAGCAGGAAAGCGCGCTCGACGACGGCCTCGCGCGCGAATGGGACCCGCCCGATCTCGGCGTGGACAAGCACTACGGCTACGCGTTCCAGTGGCTCGCGCTCGCCGCGACGATACTCGTTTTTTATCTCGTGACCCATGTCAGACGCCGCACCGAATAAGAAGAAGCTGACCACGCTGTGGCTGCTCATCGCCCTGACGGTGGCGCCGGTGGCGGCGTCGTACCTGCTGTACTACTTCTGGCAGCCCGCGCGTACCGTGAACTACGGCGAGCTGATCGAGCCGCTGCCGTTGCCGGACACGCAGCTCGCGCTGGCCGACGGGGCGCCGTTCCGGCTCTCGCAACTGAAGGGCAGGTGGCTGCTGGTGAGCGTGGACTCGGGACAGTGCGACGCGCAATGCGACCGGAAGCTTCTGTACATGCGGCAACTGCGTCTCACCCAGGGCAAGAACGCGGAACGCGTGGAACGGGTCTGGCTGGTCAGCGACGACGCCGTGCCGGGCAACGAGACGGTCGCGCAATACCGGGGAACCTGGGTCGTGCGCGCCGGCGGGGCCGCGCTGCTCGGCCGGCTTCCCGCCGCGGGGGCGCCATCCGACCACATCTACCTGGTCGATCCCCTCGGCAATCTCATGATGCGCTTCCCGCGTGACCCCGATCCCCGGCTGATGATCAAGGACCTTGCGCGCCTGCTGAAGGCGTCTCAGCTCGGATAAGCACTCATGTACCGCGCCCTCGTCCTTTCTGCCACCGTCCTGACCTTCATCGTCATCGTAGCGGGCGCCTACGTGCGGCTGGAAGATGCCGGCCTGGGCTGCCCCGACTGGCCGGGCTGCTACGGGCAGATCCTCGGCGTGCCGGTGGAGCCGCATGAAGTGGCGCGGGCCGAGCAGGCCTTTCCCGGCAAGCCGGTGGACGTGGGGCGCGCCTGGAAGGAGATGTTCCACCGCTACCTGGCCGCGGCGCTGGGCCTGCTGATCCTCGCCATCGCGGTGCTGGCCTGGCGCGGCCGCGGCGCGAACGGTCGCCCGCCCTGGCTCGCCACGGCGCTCGTCGGGGTCGTCGCGTTCCAGGCGACGCTCGGCATGTGGACGGTGACGATGCTGCTGAAGCCCGCCATCGTGACCTTGCACCTGCTGGGCGGAATGACGACGCTCGCGCTGCTGGTGTGGCTCGCGCTGCGGGAGATCGACCCGGCGCCGGTCGCGAGCGGCCGCGCGCTGCGGCCCTGGGCCGTCGCCGCGCTGGCGGTGCTCGTCGCGCAGATCGCGCTCGGCGGCTGGGTCAGCACGAACTACGCGGCGCTGGCCTGCATCGATTTCCCCGCCTGCCACGGGCGCTGGCTGCCGGACATGGATTTCGCGAACGCGTTTCACGTCGTGCGCGAGCTGGGCGTGACCGCGGCCGGCGCGCCGCTCTCCCAGGAAGCGTTGAACGCGATCCAGTGGAGCCACCGCCTGGGAGCGCTCGTGACGCTGGCGGTCGTCGGCGGATTGGCCTTGCGCGCGCTGCGCGAGCCGGTGCTGCGCGCCGCCGGCGCGGTGATCATCGTCCTGGTCCTGGCCCAGGCCGGCCTCGGCATCGCCAACGTGCTGCTGCGGCTGCCGCTCGTGCTGGCGGCCGCCCACAACGCCGGCGCCGCGCTGTTACTGGCCGCGCTGGTGGTGATAAACTTCGTCGTCTTCAACAGCGCTAATAGACAGGATTTACAAGATTAACAACAGCCTCGAAACGGTCTTGCGTTCGCTTCTTTCAGTCTTGTAAATCCTGTAAATCTTGTTAATCCTGTCCATTTTTTGATCTTGAGCTGATGTCCTCCAGCCTCGCCAGCCAGTCGCTCGCTTCCCGCGCGGGCCAGTTCTACCAGCTCACCAAGCCGCGCGTCGTCTCGCTCATCGTCTTCACGGCGGTGATCGGCATGTTCCTCGCCACGCCCGGCATGGTGCCGCTGCAAGTGCTGATCGCGGGCACGCTCGGCATCGCGCTGACGGCGGGCGCGGCCGCGGCGGTGAACTGCCTGGTCGAGCAGAAGATCGACGCGGTGATGGCGCGCACCAGCTGGCGGCCGCTGCCGCGCGGCCATGTCACGCCCCTGCAGACGCTGGTTTTCGCGGGCATCGTCGGCGGCGCGGGGCTGGGCATCCTCTACCAGTGGGTCAACACCCTCACCATGTGGCTGACGCTGGCCACCTTCGTCGGCTATGCCGTGGTCTATACCGTGGTGCTCAAGCCGATGACGCCGCAGAACATCGTGATCGGCGGCGCGTCCGGGGCGATGCCGCCGGTACTGGGCTGGACCGCGGTCACCGGCGAGATCGCGCCCGACGCGCTGCTGCTGTTCCTCATCATCTTCGCCTGGACGCCGCCGCATTTCTGGGCGCTCGCCCTCTACAAGAAGCACGAGTACGCCAAGGCCGGCGTGCCGATGCTGCCGGTCACTCACGGCGACAAGTTCACGCGCCTGCACGTGCTGCTCTATACCGTGATCCTGGCGGCGGTGTCGCTGATGCCGTTCGTCACGCGCATGAGCGGCGCGATCTACCTCTCCGTCGCCGTGGTGCTCGACGCCGTGTTCCTGTGGTACGCCGTCAGGATCTACGTCGACTACAGCGACCGGCTCGCCCGGCGCACGTTCCGCTACTCCATCGCCTACCTCACGGCCCTGTTCGCGGCGCTGCTGGTCGACCACTATTTCCGCGTGCCGCTGTAGCAACCCCGATGAAGATTTTCCTGGCCGTGGCGTTCGCGGTCCTGCTCGCGGGCTGCGGCGGCGAGCAGGCGAAACCCGGGTTCAAGCTCACCGACGTGACGGGAGCGGGATTCGGAAAAGAGCTGAATCTCACCGATCACAACGGGCAGCCGCGCACGCTGGCGGACTTCCGCGGCAAGGTGGTGACGGTGTTTTTCGGCTTCACCCACTGCCCCGACGTCTGTCCGACCACGCTCGCGGAAATGGCGCAGGTGGCGAAAGCGCTGGGCCCCGAAGCCGACAAGCTGCAGGTGCTGTTCGTCACGGTGGACCCCGAGCGCGACACGCCGCAGGTGCTGAAGCAGTACGTGCCCTCGTTCCATCCTTCGTTTCTCGGGCTCACCGGCGATGCCGCCGCAACCGCCGCCGCGGCGAAGTCATTCAAGGTTTTCTTCCAGAAGCAGCCGGTCAAGGGCGGCAGTTACAGCGTGGACCACGGCGCGGGCACGTTCATCCTCGACCGCGAGGGACGGCTGCGCCTGTTCGCGCAATACGGCCAGGGCGCCCCGGCGCTGCTGCACGATATAAGGTTGCTGCTGTCAGGCGTATAAAAAAAGCCGCGGCGCCGCCGCGGCTTTTTTACGGAAAAGCCGGATTACCCGGCCATCTGCCCCATGACGCCTTTCATTTTGACGAACGCTTTTGCCTCGATCTGCCGGATGCGCTCGGCTGAAACGCCGAATTCCGCCGCGAGATCGTGCAGGGTCGCGGACTCCTTCCCGGCGAGCCAGCGCGCCTCGATGATGCGGCGGCTGCGCGCGTCGAGACTCGTAATCGCCCGCTCGAGCCCGCGGGCTTGCAGGCGCGCGGTTTCCTCGTGCTCGAGGAGGCGCCCCGGCTCGGCGTTTTCCGCGGCGAGATAGGCGATCGGCGCGAACGACTCCTCTTCGTCGTCGCCCGTGGGTTCGATCGCGACGTCGCGGCCGGTCAGCCGCGTTTCCATCTCGACCACTTCTTCGGGTTTCACGCCGAGCTGACGCGCGACCGCCTTGACGTCCTCGGTACCGAGGGTGTTGAAGCTCTGCTTGAGGCTCCTCAGGTTGAAGAAGAGCTTCCTCTGCGCCTTGGTCGTGGCGACCTTGACGATGCGCCAGTTGCGCAGGATGAACTCGTGGATCTCGGCGCGGATCCAGTGCACGGCGAACGAGACGAGCCGCACGCCCCGCTCGGGGTCGAAGCGTTTGACCGCCTTCATGAGGCCGATGTTGCCTTCCTGGATCAGGTCGGACTGGGGCAGGCCGTAGCCCTGGTAGCCGCGCGAGACCGCGACGACCACGCGCAGGTGCGAAACCACCAGTTCCCTGGCGGCTTCGAGGTCGCCCGTGTCGCGGTAGCGGCGGGCGTAGGTCGCCTCCTGCTCCGGCGTGAGCAGCGGGAAGCGGTTGACGGCCTGGACGTAGGACTCCAGGCTGCCGGTGGCTGACGGTACGGGTAAGGCGATATTCATATGGAAGCCCTCTCTATGCCATCCAGTTTAGCACTCACGGAATGGGAGTGCCAGAACCAGAGAAAGTTCCGTATAGTCAGTTGGTTAGAATGGAGAAATGGGACAAAAATTGACGCAAAATCAGGTACTTTTAGGATTTCGCCGGGGACGGCGAAATCCTACCGGGGCTCGATACCCGCCAGGTGCTGGTTGACCGAAAGCCAGGATCCGAACCAGCCGAGGCCGGCCGAGAAGGCGAGCAGGGACAGACTGTCTTCCAGGCCGAGATGACGCAGTTCGAGGCTGGCGGCATAGAGCCGGGCCAGGTCGGCGAGTGCGCCGTTCAGCAGGCCTATCCCGGCCCAGATGATGACCCAGGCCGCGATGCCGCCGGCAAGTCCCTGCAGCGCCCCGAAATAGAGGAAAGGCCGGCGGATGAAAGGGTCGGTCGCGCCGATCAGCTTGGAGACCTCGATTTCCTCCCGGCGCGTGAGTATCTGCAGCCGGATGGTGTTGAAGGTCACCGCCACCAGCGCGAACGCGAACAGCGTCGCCATCAGCCAGACCGCCAGGCGCGCGAGCTTCAGTCCCGCCTCCAGGCGCCGCGCCCAGGCCGTGTCGAGCTGCACGTGCGCGACCCCGGGCCAGGCGCGCACCTCGTCGCGCAGCTTCTCGAGCGCGTCGGGCTGCAAGTCCCGCGGCAGCACCACGAAAGCGTCGGGCAGCGGGTTCTGGGGCAGGCTGTCGACGACGTCGGCCAGCCCGGTGCTCGCCTTCAGCTCCTTCAGCGCCTGCTCGCGCGGCACGAAGCGCGCTTCGCGCACGCCGGCGTGGCCCTTCAGCCGCGCCGCGATCTTGTCGGCGTCGGCACGGCCGGCGTCGAGCGCGAGAAATACCGAGAGCTGGGGGTCGGAGGCGAGCGTGTGCGCGAGGCCCTGCAGGTTGACGAGCGCGACGTAGAGCCCGACCGGCAGCGCGAGCGCGATGCCGATCACGCCGACGTTGAGCAGCGTCACGACCGGCGTGCGCGCGAGGCGCGCGAGCGTCACGCGCAGGGAGTCGAGGTGGTGCCAGAACCAGGCTTTGATCATGGCGCGAGACGCCCTTCCTTCAGCGCGACCAGCCGGGGCTTCAGGCGCGCGGCGAACGCCTCGTCGTGGGTGGCGATGACTACGGTGACGCCGACCTGGTTGAACGACCGGAACAGCTCGCCCAGTTCGGCGGCGTAGGCGGCATCGAGGTTGCCGGTCGGCTCGTCGGCGACCAGGATGGCGGGGCGGTGCACGATGGCGCGCGCGATGGCGAGCCGCTGCTGCTCGCCGCCGGAGAACGCGACCGGGAACATCCTTTCCTTGGCGAGCAGGCCGACCTTGTCCAGCGCCGCGCGCACGCGCCGGGCGGCCTCGCGCCGGTCGAAACCGGTGATGGCGAGCGGCAGCATGACGTTGTCGAAGGCGTTGCGGTCGAACAGCAGCTTCTGGTCCTGGAAGATGAGCCCGAAATTGCGGCGCAGGAACGGCACCGCCCGCGCGCGCAGCGCGCCCACGTTCTGGCCGTTGACGACGACGCTGCCGCTGGTAGGGCGCTCGATCGCCGCCGCGAGCTTGAGCAGCGTGCTCTTGCCGGCGCCCGAATGCCCGGTGATGAACACCAGCTCGCCGGTCTCGATCGTCAGCGTGACGCCTTTCAGGGCATCCAGCCCGCTGGGGTAGCGCTTGGTGACCTGGCTGAACGAAATCATGGAGTTATCCGGGGCCGCGGGGGTTAGTGGGCGCTTACTGGAGGGGCTGAACCGTGGCTTGTGCCGGTTTCCGGGCGGCCCGGGATCAATCGAGCAAGGCTGCCACGAACTCGGCCGCGTCGAACGGACGCAGATCATCCAGGCCTTCGCCGACGCCGATGAAGCGCACCGGGACCGGCTTTTCACGCGCGATGGCGGCGATGACGCCCCCCTTGGCGGTGCCGTCGAGCTTGGTCAGCACCAGGCCGGTCACGCCCAGCGCGTCATCGAACGCGCGCACCTGGGCGAGCGCGTTCTGGCCGGTATTGGCGTCCAGCACCAGCAGCACCTCGTGCGGCGCGCCCGGGGCTGCCTTGGCGATCACGCGCTTTACCTTCCGGATCTCTTCCATGAGGTGCAACTGGGTCGGCAGCCGTCCCGCGGTGTCGGCCAGCACCACGTCGATGCCGCGGGCGGTCGCCGCGTTCACCGCGTCGTAGATGACCGCCGCCGCGTCGCCCGACTGCTGGGCGATCACCGTGACGTTGTTGCGCTCGCCCCAGGCGGCGAGCTGCTCGCGCGCCGCCGCGCGGAAGGTGTCGCCGGCGGCCAGCAGCACGGACTTGCCCTGGCCCTGGTAAAAATGGGCGAGCTTGCCGATCGAAGTGGTCTTGCCGCTGCCGTTGACGCCGGCGAGCATGATCACGAACGGGCGATGGGCGCCGACGTCGAGCGGCGCCGCGACCGGCTCCAGCAGCTTGCGCAACTCAGCCTGCAGAGCCTGCTTGAGTTGCGCCGTGTCGGTGATGCCTTCGCGACGCACTCGCCGGCGCAGTTCGTCCAGCAGGTGTTCGGTCGCCGCCACCCCGACGTCGGCCGAGATCAGCGCGGTTTCCAGCTCTTCGTAGAACGCTTCGTCGAGCGGGCGCGAGACGCCGAACAACCCGGCAAGGCGGCTGCCGAGCTGCTCGCGCGTCCTGGCGAGACCGCCGCGCAGGCGCGCCAGCCAGCCGGTGCCGTCTTTGGATGATTTGAGGAAACTTAACAAGGGCCGCGCAGTCTAGAGGCGGTAGGAAATCCGCGGGCCGCGCCGGACAAGAAAGTTCGCCCGGCCAAGCCGCGAGTGGATACAATTCTAGCCCGAAATCACCCCCGACCGAAGCGCAAACCCGTGAAATTCACCGCTTATCTCGGCTGCATGCTGCTCGCCCTCGCGGCGCTCACGGGTACGTCCCGTGCGGCC
>CAYSRR010000087.1:390-10487 GCA_964433375.1 uncultured Streptomycetaceae bacterium | reverse complement strand
CCTCCCGGTGCGGTATGCGTAGTCTACCGCCAAAAACAGGGATCAGGGATCAGGGGGCAGGGATCAGGAAAAATACTGGTGATTGAGTGATTGTGTGATTTAGTGATTGATGCGTCGCTCAGAGCAAATACCGACAATCACTTAATCCCTGAATCACTCAATCACCCGTCACGCATGACCTGCCTGGCGGCCCGGATCCCGCTCCTCAGCGCGCCGGCGACGGTGCCGTGCTCGCCCTGGTAATCGCTGGCCTCGCCGGCGAAGTAGAGCGTGTCCTGCAGCGGTGCGGCCAGCGCCTTGCGCGCGCCGTGCCCGCCGACCGTGACGTAGCTGTAGGCGCCGCGCGCATACGGGTCGCTCTGCCAGTCGTGCAGCCAGGCGGCAGACAGCCGGGAGGCGACCCGCGCGCGCCTGCCGAAAACGGTCTCCAGGCTCGCGGTCGCGCGGCGGATGATGTCCCGCGCCGGCAGGCCGGAGAGGCGCAGCGCATTCGGCCCGCCGGCCCAGGCGGTCAGCAGCGGCACGCGCACCGGCAATGCCGTCCAGAACGACGGGAACGGCGCGGCGAGCGCGCGGAAAAACGCGGCGCCGGCATAACGCCCGCCGTCGAGCTCGTCCCAGAAAGCCGCGCGGAACAGCAGGGAGACCCGGATGACCGGGCTCGGCGCGAGACCGTGCAGCGCCGCCCGCTTGCCGTCCAGCGCGGGCGCGAAGCGCACGGCGCCCGGCTCGCCCGCCGGCTGTTGCAGTACGCCGAGCGGCAGCGTGACGATGACCCGCGCCGCCGTTGCCCGAAAGGGCCTGCCGCGGCGATGGCCCTCGATCTCGACCGTGCCGCGCCGCCATCGAACCGTTTGCACCACGGATTGCCGTTGGAGCACGACGGAAGATCCCTCTGTCTCGCGCGCGAGCGCGGCCATCAACGCGCCGTAGCCGCCCAGCGGCCGGTAATGCGACGCACCCGTCGCGTCGTCCTCGCCGGCCCACTCCTCCACAATGGCGCGTGCGCTGGCGCGAGCCGGGTCGGCGGCGTCGTAACCCTCCACGCGCCTGCGCGCGAAAGCCCGCGCCCGCGCCGGCAGCCCGCGCAGGTCGTGCTCGAGGTAAGCGTCGAACGACACGTCCCTGCGCGGCGCGCCCGCCCGCGCGATGGCCCGGCGTATCTCCGCGAAGATCTCGCCCGTGGGCTCGAGCTTGCCGCGCCCGGTGAACCAGCCGTCGCCGGCGCGGTCCACGGCGGCGAGACCGGCGCGGCGCAGCAGCGAGAAAGTCGCCTCGGGGCGCCCGTGGATGAACTCGGCCCCCATCTCGACCGGGACCGGCAGCCCGGGCACGTCGAGCGACCAGGCGCGGCCGCCGATGCGGTCGCGCGCCTCCAGCACCAGCACCTTGCGTCCCGATGGCGCCAGCTCCGCGGCGGCGGCGAGGCCGGCAGCGCCGGCGCCGATCACGATGACGTCATGCTTCAAGAGAAATTGCTCCGTGAATCGTGAAACGTGAATCGGACCCTCGCTCACCCGCCTTACGTTTCACGTTTCACGATTCACGTTTCACGAGAACCATCACTGCTTCGCATACTTGCCGGTGAGCTGCGGCGTCTGTCCTTCCAGCCCCTTCTCCTGGCGCTGCAGGCGCGTCTCCCGCGCCCAGGTGCGCTTCCAGTCGTCGCGCACGCCGAAGCGCAGCCGCCCGATCCGCTCGATCTCGACCTCCACGCGGTCGCCGTCCTGGAACGGGTTGAGCCCCCGGTGATTGGTGCCGGTCGCCAGCACGTCGCCCGGCTCGAGCGTGTGGATAGCACTCACCCACTCGATGCAGCGCGGGATCTTGTGCGCCATGTCGTCGGTGTTGAAATTCTGCATCAGCGTGCCGTTGACCCACAGCCTGACCTGCAGCTTGTGCGGGTCTGGAATCTCGTCCGCCGTGACGATATACGGGCCCAGCGGCGCGAAGGTGTCGCGCGACGTCATCTGATAGAAGGTGTTGCCGGCCGGCGGCAGCCCGCGCGCCGAGCCGTCGATGAAGCAGGTGTAGCCGAAGACATGGCTCATCGCGTCCGCCGCGCGCACGTTGGAGGCGCGCTTGCCGATCACCAGCGCCAGCTCCGCTTCGCCCTCGAAAATGGTGGCGGGCACGTCGGGCAGCACCAGGGTGTCGCCGTCGCCGATGACGCCGCTCGGGGACTTGTGGAAGGCGTTGATCGGCGCCGGCTCCGCGCGCGTGCCGTCCTCCATGTAATTGACCGCCATGCAGTCGATGTTGTGCGGGCGCGGCAGCGGCGGGCGGATGCGCACGCCCGCAACCGGCACCCCTTTCCCCGCGGCCACCGCCTTCTCCAGCGCCGGCTTGTAGTCCGCGAAACGGGCGATCAGCCCGGCGATCACGTCCTGCGGCCCGGCGCGCGGAATGTCGCGCACCACTTCGGACACGTCCACCACGGCGTCGCCCTTCAGCACGCCCAGCCTGAAATCATCGAAAAACATCAGCTTCATCGCCTTCTCCCCGGTTGCCCTTTTCCCATATGGGACGTGTCCCGTATGATATACAGTACATAAACATAAGGAGGAGGAACCCATGAAACTGCATCATGCCGCATGCATTGCCTGCGCCGTGCTCGGCTCGACGGCGGCCGGCGCCGCGTTTGCGCAAGCCTATCCCGTCAAGCCGGTGCGCGTGGTCGTGCCTTCCTCGGCCGGCGGCGGCACCGACCTCGTCGCCCGCTCCCTCACGCCCGGCCTCTCGAAGCACCTCGGCCAGCAGGTGGTCGTCGACAACCGGCCCGGCGCCGGCACCATGATCGGCATCGATATCGTGGCGAAATCGCCCGCCGACGGCTACACGCTGCTGATGGGCCTGTCCACGCTGGCGATCAACTCGGCGCTCTACAAAAAGGTGCCGTACGACCCGATCAAGGATTTCGCGCCGATCACGGTGACGACCACGTCGGCCAGCATCCTGGTCGTGCACCCGTCGCTGCCGGTGAAAACGCTGAAGGGCCTGATCGCGTTCGCGCGCGCGCGGCCCGGCCAGTTGAACTACGCGTCGGCCGGCACCGGCACCTACCCGCACATGACCTACGAGCTTTTTCTCAGCATGGCCAAGCTGAAGATGGAGCACATCCCCTACAAGGGCACCGGTCCCGCCATGATCGACATGATCGCCGGCCAGGTTTCGTCCATGGCGGCCACCGTGATCACCGGAATGCCCCACATCCGGTCCGGACGGCTGCGCCCGCTGGGCATCACCAGCCTGAAGCGCAGCGACGTGGCGCCTGAGATCCCCACGGTTTCGGAAGCGGGCCTGCCCGGTTTCGAGTCGGTGCAGTGGTACGCCCTGCTCGCCCCCGCCAACACGCCGCGGGACATCGTCAACCGGCTGCACGCGGCGACGGTCCAGGTGCTGCAATCGCCCGAGATCAAAAAGCGCTTTGCCGCGGACGCGGTCGACACGGTCGGCAACACGCCGGAGGAATTCGCGCGGCATCTCCGCAGCGAGCTCGAGAAGTGGGAAAAAGTCGCGCGCGGGGCCGGGATACCGAAGAGCTAGCTACAAGATTCAAGTTGCAAGACGCAAGTTACAAGATTCAAACATCTTGCGACTTGCAACTTGCAACTGTTTTACTGCGCCTTCTTGTTCATTTCCTGTATCACCTGCTCGGTGACGTCGATGGCCGGGCGGGCGAAGATGGCTTCCTGCAGGATCAGGTCGAACTGGCCGGCGTCGCCCACGATCTTGATCGCGGCCCTGACTTCCTGGATGAAGCCGGTGCGCAGCTCGCGGCGGCGCTGCTCCAGCTCTTCCTGGAAGCGAAACACCATCTGGTCGGATTGCCGCATCATGTCGGCGATCTCGCGGCTGAGCGCCTGGGCGTCGGCGGGCGGAAGACTCTCCTTTTCGCGCGCGAACCGCTCCCGATCGGCCGCTATGCGTTTCTGCAGCTCCTGTATCTCCAGGCGGCGCGGCTCGAACGCCTGCCTGAGCGTCTCCACCCCGTGCACGCCGAGGGCCGACTCCTTCTCGATCCGGGGCAGGTTGACGTAGCCGATCTTCACGTCCTGCGCCGCCGCGCCCGCCGCCCCCAGCAGCAGCGTCGCCGAAATCAGGGCGATGCCCGCAATGTTGGGTTTTCGATTCACGATTCACGACTCACGATTCACGCCTTTCAATGAACGTCCAGCGCATGCCGCTTCAGCGCCGACAGCGGCGCGAACCTGAGCACCTGCTCGTGGGTCGCCTCGAGCACGACCCGCGGCGCCATGCCGGCCTCCCACGCCTCGACCCAGCGTAGCACGTGCAAGCACCAGCGGTCGCCCGGCTGCAGCCCGCGGAACCGCATCTCCGGGCGCGGCGTGGAGAGGTCATTGCCGCGGGCGCTCGAGAACTCGAGGAACTCGGCCGTGACCCTGACGCAGACCAGGTGCGCGACCCCGTCGTGGCCGTGCGTCGCGCAGCAGCCGTCGCGGAAATAGCCGGTGACCGGCGCGAAGCTGCAGGCCCGCAGCGGCCCGCCGAGCACGTTCTTCTCGCCGGGCGCCTCCTCGTTCATGCCCCGCATGGTAACGGAAATTACGCCAGCCGGCAGAATCGGCTATCCTTCGGCACCAACCAGACGAGGGAGTTCCACGATATGGCTGCATCCAATCATCCAGGCGAGCTCGCCGGCAAGGTCGCGCTCGTCACCGGCGCCTCGCGCAACATCGGGCGCTCGATCGCGCTCGCCCTCGCGGCGGGCGGGGCCGCGGTCGCCGTCAATGCGCGCACGTCGAAGGAAGACGCGGACAAGGTCGTGCAGGAGATTCGCGCGGCCGGCGGGCAGGCCGAGGCCTTTCTCGCGGACATCGTGGACCCGAAAGCGGTCAACGCGATGGTCGAGGGCGCGGTGAAACGTTTCGGCCGCCTCGACATCCTCGTGCTGAACGCGTCGGTGCGCAAGGAAACGCCGTTCAAGGACATGAGCTTCGACGAATGGAAGGGCCTGCTCTCGATCACGCTCGACGGCTCGTTCCACTGCGTCAAGGCCTGCCTGCCGCACCTCATCCAGGCCGGCGGCGGCTCGATCGTCACGCTGGGCGGCATGAGCGCGCTCTCCGGCGCGAAGAAGCGCGTGCACGGCTCGGTCGGCAAGTTCGGCCTTTACGGCATGACGCGGGCGCTCGCCAAGGAGCTGGGCGAGCACCGTATCAACGTCAACTGCGTCGCGCCGGGCCAGATGAATACCTCGCGCGCCGCGGACCGTAGCGCGCGCCCCGACGTGACGAACGTGCCGCTGGGGCGCCGCGTCGAGCCCGAGGAAATCGCCAGCACCGTGCGCTTTCTCTGCTCGCCCGGCGCGGCGATGATCAGCGGGCAGTTGATCTACGTGGACGGGGGGCAGCAGCAATTCTAAGGATGAAGGATGAACGTGGAAGGATGACCCTCGCGCTTCACGCGATATGAGCACGTGTCCCGACCTTTCGTTGCCTCCGGTCGGACGTCAGTGAAAGACCGGGACAACAACACTCACGCGCAGCGTGGGGTCATCCTTCATCTCTCATCCTTCATCCTTGCCTTCAGGACGGAAACGGCCTGAGCGGCTCCCTGCCCGGCGGCAGCTCCTTGCGCGCCATGTTGAGCACCATCATGAGACGTTGCGAAGCAGCAGCAGGAGCCCGCCGAGTATGGCGACGCCGTTGAGCAACAGCAGGCGCAGCGTGTCGCGGCGGGCCGGGTCGGCCTCGTTCCAGTAGCGGTGGAAGAGTGCGTTGGCGAGGATCGTGAACACGATCAGGCACAGGGCGCCGACGTCGGCGTGCCAGCCGGTGAGCAGCAGCGCGCACCCGGTGAACTGCAGTGCGAGCCCCGACCAGAACGCGGCCGCGGGCAGCGGCACGCCGAGCTCCCTCAGGCGCTCGACATGGCTCTTTACCTGCGCGGGCGCCAGGTTGTAGAGACCCGCGGCCACGAAGAACCCCACGATCAGGAGCGTGCCCGCGGTATCGAGCCAGGCCGCGTCAGCGACATTCATGTGTCTTGATGGGTGTCTAGTGCGTTTGGAAAGAGCCGCTAGCTTAGCGTGATTCGGCGCCTTCTGCCTTGCCGGAAAGGGTGGCTCGTTTCTCGACCCCCGCACTGCGGAAACCCTATCCCTTATCCCGCTTTTTGCCTTTTGCCTTTTGCCTTCTGCTTTCCGCCTTATGCTACGCTGGCGTCATAACGACGCTCACGGAGGACATCATGCGGCTACCGCGCGGTTTCGCCTTCCTGCTCTTTTTCCTGTGCTGCACCGCCATCGCCCAGCCCTACCCGTCCCGGCCGATCCGCATGATCGTGCCGCAGGCGCCGGGCAGCGCGTCCGACACGGTCGCGCGCATCATCGCCGCCGACCTCACCAGCCGGTTGAAGCAGCAGGTGGTGGTGGACAACCGCCCGGGCGGCGCGCTGCTCCTGGGGCTGGACCTGACCTCCAAGGCGACCCCCGACGGTTACACCATCGGCTACGCCATGATCGGCGCGCTCGCGATCAGCCCCAACCTGGTGAGCAAGCCGCCGCTCAACGTCCTCAAGGACCTGCAACCCATCGCGCAGACGACCACCGGCCAGATGCTGCTCGCGACAACGCCCTCCTCGCCCTTCAAGAGCGTGAACGAGGTGATCGCTCACGCCAGGCAGAACCCGGGCAAGTTGAACTATGCCTCCTCCGGCAACGGCACGCCGGGTCACGTCGGCTTCGAGCTGTTCAAGCACATGACCGGCACCAACATCGTTCACGTGCCCTACAAGGGCGGGGCGGCGGGCACGGCGGACCTCATGGCGGGCCGGGTGCAGCTGATGCTGGAGAGCACGAATTCGATCACGCCGCATGCGAAGGCGGGCCGGGTGCGCGGACTCGCGGTGACCGGGCCGAAGCGCGCGTCCGTGCTGCCCGATATCCCGACGATCGCCGAGGCGGGCGTGCCGGGCTACGAAGCGACGACCTGGACCGGGCTCGTCGCGCCGGTGGGGCTGCCGAAACCCC
Organism: uncultured Streptomycetaceae bacterium; assembly: GCA_964433375.1. GTDB lineage: Bacteria > Pseudomonadota > Gammaproteobacteria > Burkholderiales > SG8-41 > SG8-41. The sequence continues at coordinate 3,493 of CAYSRR010000087.1, read as the reverse complement.
TCATCACGCGCCTCAACGCCGAAGTCCAGGCGATGGCCGCCTCGCCCGAGTTCAAGGATAAAGTGAACGCCATCGGCTCCGAGCCGATGAGCGGCCCGCCCGAGCAGTTCGCGAAATTCATCCGCGACGAGAGCGCGAAATGGGCCGCGGTGATCAAGCGCGCGGGAGCGAAGATCGAATGACACGCTGACGCGTCTCATTCGATCAAAGGATGAAGGATGAAGGATGAGGGATGATCCCAGGCTCCGCCTGAGACTGCGAATCCCTCCCTTTCACTAACGTCCGATCGGAAAAGCAGTAGAAAAAACGGCGGCCAACTGGCCGCCGTCTTGTTTCGTGCGCCGGTTCCCTGACCGGGCGATAGCGAAAGGGAAGGACTGTTCTCGTTCGCGCGAAGCGCGGGGTCATCCCTCATCCTTCATCCTTCATCCTTCGGCAAGGTCGTCGTCAGGGCATCTTCACGACGACCTTGCCCAGCTGCGCGTTGCTCTCCACGTAAGCCTTCGCAACCGCCAGATCGTCGAACGGGAACACCCTGTCCACCACCGGGGTGATCCTGCCCTCGACGAATCCCGGCAGCAGCTCCTTCGCGAACCCGCGCATCGCCTCCACCCGCTGCGCCGCGGGCAGCAGCGCGTTCGAGACGCCGAAGATCTGCAGGCGCCGGCCGTGCACGATCTCGAGGTCGATCTCGGCCTTGTAGGTATTGTCGACGTAGCCGACGATCGCGATCCGCCCCTGGTTGGCAGCCGCGCGCACCAGGTCGGGAAAAACGGTGCCGCCGACGAGGTTCAGCGACAGGTTGGCCCCCTTGCCGTCGGTCGCTTCCAGCACCTTGTCGGCGAAGCCGCCGCCGGACGCCACGATGCCGGCGTCCATGCCGATCGCCTTCAGCTTGTCGAGCTTTTCCTTCGAGCGCGAGAGGCCGATCACTTTCGCGCCCAGGTATTTCCCGGCCTGCACGGCGATCATGCCGACGCCGGACGCGGCCCCCGCCACCAGCAGCGTCTCGCCCGCCTTGAGCTTCCCGTACTGGCACATCGCCTCGTAGGCGGTGACGGAAACGATCGGCACCGCCGCCGCCTGCTCCCACGACAGGCGCTGCGGCTTCGGCGCCGCCTGCGCCGCCGCCATCACGACGTACTCGGCGTACGACCCGCGCGCGCGCCCCAGGACCTGGTCGCCGGGCTTGAACGCGGTCACGCCCTCGCCCACCGCCTCGACCTCGCCCGCGCAGTCGCCGCCGCCGGGATGCGCCTCGTGCACCTTGTGCAGGCTGATGCTGGCCATGATCTCGCCGCGGTTCAGCGACGCCGCCTTGACCTTCACCAGCAGCTCGCCCGCCTTCGGTTGCGGCCTGGGCATCTCGCGCGACTCGTAGACGGTTTTGCCGTTGACGGAGTTGATGTAGTAGCACTTCATTTTTCCCTCCTGTTTAACTGCGTCGCAGGTGGTGCGTCTCAGATACTTCGTCGCAGGTAAGGCGTTGCAAGCAACATATAGTCGCACGCTTTTCCCGAGGCGCAGTACCTGAGACGCTTTATCTGAGACGCCTTATCTGAGACGTTTTATCTGAGGCGCATTACCGACGGCGGAAGTCTTCGACAGACCTGGCGAAACTTCCGTCGCGGCGCCGAAGGGCGCGGGTGACGGCCTTCGTGGCGCCGAAAGTGTTGATCACCGCGGAATGCTTGCCGGCACCGCCGACGACCGCGACCAGGATGTCTTCCGGCTTCTGCACCATGTACACGGGCGCGTCGAGGCCGGCGCTGCCGAGCCGGTCCTTCCACGTGACGCGCAGCCGCCGCTCGATGTTCTCCTTCGAGAAGCGCCCCAGCGGCAGGCGCGCGTGCTCGTGGAGGAAGCGCTTGACGTCGGCCTTGCCGAAGCCGCCGTCGGCCACGGTCTTCGCGTGCTCCGGCGCCAGCACGACGAGCGGCTGCGCCTCGTAGAACACGTCGTTGGCGCCGGCGTCGAGCATGGTGCCGGCGATGGTGGTGAGGATGCCCTCGGCGGTGATGCTCTCGTGGTCGTTGACGTTGTGCGGGCACTCCGCGCCGATCACGGTCACCGCGCTCGCCTCGCGCGGGATGCCTCGCTCGACGTGCAGCGGCCCCCACGGGCTCTGCGCCTCGTTCTCCGCCGCGAGGTAGCTGAACTTGGACGGAGCGCCGAAAGTGGACATGTCGCCCGAGCCCGGGATCGCGCCGCCGATGTTCACCAGCGCGAGGCGGATGGCGCGGCCGAGGGTGGCGTTGGCCTGCCAGCCGGGCCCGAACGCGTTGTGGCCGCAGTTGACGTCGAGTTCCTTCGCCACCGGGCCGTTGACGAGCACGAGCGGCGCGCACAGGTGCGTGGTCGCCTGGATCGCGTAGAGGTTGAACGGCTCCTCGCACATCGCCTCGATGGCGAGCGTGAGCAGGGGGAAGTATTCCGGCCGGCAGCCGGCCATCACGGCGTTGGCGGCGAGCCGCAGCGGCGTCGCCTCGCCGTAGCGCGGCGCGATCTTCGCGACCGGCTCGTCCCACGGGCGGTCGCAGTACGCGAGCATCCGCTCGACCTTCTGCGCGGTCGGCGGAACGATCGGCAACCCGTCGCTCCAGCCGCGGGCACGCATCAGCTCATTCACCGCGTCGAAATCGTCCTCCGCTTCGAGGCTCGCACCCGGCGCCTTCAACAGTTCGGAAATGCTGGCAACCATGATCTTGTTAATCTTGTTAATCCTGTCTATTTTTGCATTTCCTTGACCAGTTCGAGCACCTGCGGCACCGCGTGCGCGGCGCGTCCCTTCACGCCTTCGAGGTCGAGCCCGCCCAGCGGGTGCGGGATCAGCAGCAGCGGCAGGTCCGGCACACCGAACACGCGCGCCTGGTTCTTCCCCAGGCTGAGGAAGGGCCCGGAGAGAATCACGGCGGCGGACAGGCCGCGTTTCCGGAGCTCACACATGTCGTGGACACTCCACGACGTGCACGAACCTCAATCGGCCATCGCGGTGACGACGAAGTCCGCTTCCCGCGCGAGTTGATCGAGTACCTCGGCCGGCGCCGGCAGGCTGACGCTGCCCTTGCGCGTCATCACCACCGACGCGACCGGCCGAGGTGCT
>CAYSRR010000087.1:0-380 GCA_964433375.1 uncultured Streptomycetaceae bacterium | reverse complement strand
CCTCGACGATGAAGCGCAGCAGGTGGTCGGCGTTGCCCTTGCTGTTGTCGAGCACGCCAAGCCGCAGGCCGCCCTTCCCGACCTTGCGGCTCGCGGCCGCCGCCGCGGGCGCCGGCACCGGCGCTTCAGGGACAACCAGAGTGACTTTGCTCATCATCATCACAATTCCTTCTATAGCTGTTGCGGCAGGCGGAATCCTAACACCCATCAACCGCAGATAAATGCCGATACACGCCGATCAAAAGCGAAATGCCAGATCTTATCCGCGTTCATCTGCGTTCATCGGCGGTTTCATTCTACGGTTTTTGCGGGAATGACGATCTGGGTCTGCGTGACGATGGCGGCGACCTTCCCGTCGGGGTTGCGGATCGTCGTCTGCC
>CAYSRR010000086.1:213-10587 GCA_964433375.1 uncultured Streptomycetaceae bacterium | reverse complement strand
CGGTCGAGGAAGGAGTAGGCGCCCATGCCCGGGAACAGGTTGAACAGGATTTCCGGGAAGCCGAAGCGGGCGCTTTTCCCGGCGATGATGACGTCGCTCGACAGCGCGGCTTCGAAGCCGCCGCCCAGGCACTCGCCCTCCACCAGGGAAACCGTGGTGACGGGCAGGTCGTGCCCGACGTAATTGCGGTAGAGGACGTCGATGCAGGCGCGCCCGTAGCGCAGCAGCCCCTGCCGGTCGCGGGCGTCGATCAGCTGCTTGAAGAGGTCGAGGTCGCCGCCGAGGTTGAACACGCCCGGCATGCCCGACGCGAGCACCACGTACTCGATGTCGTGCTCCTCCCCGAAGCAATCGATTCGCGCGCCGCTGGTGGCGAGATACTCGTAGTAGGCGCGGATATCGGCCAGCAGCGACGGGTTGAAGCAGGGCCGCGGCTCCGGCGTCCAGCGCGACCAGATGGCGCGCGCTTCCTTGTCGTAATGCACGGCGAGCTGCGGCGAGAAGTTGAGCGCGATGCCGCTGTCGAGGGGGCGGGTGGCGGGAACGTGGCGGACTTCCAGTACTGCGGACGGAACGTGCATTTCCATGGTGATTCTCCCCTGAGAGAAATGAATGAGAAACGCGTGTGTGATCTAGGTCACACTTCGATTAAATGCCAGGGTTTGATTAAAAATCAAATCTAACATTTTGATAGATTTTGACTTTCTGGTTTAGAAACAGAGGGTAACGATGGGATGCTCAGGAGCAGGGCGGTGGCTGCACCATCGCTGTGTCGTCGGCCGCGCAACAGATGCCGTGCACGGATAGCCGCCCTGGGCCTGTTTGACGCCGCAGGGGGCGGCAGCCAATAATCAGCATTAACTATAACTGATAACTCATTGTGCTAATCCGCTTTTTAAGATTCTTTCTCCGTGAGTGGTATCGGCTTCGGGTCGAGGGGGATGCGTCGCAACTGCGCGGCGACCGGGTGCTGATCGTCGCCAACCACGACTCGATGCTGGACGGGGCACTGCTGGGGTTGTTCCTGCCGGTGCCGGTCACGGTGGCGATCGCGGGCGACGGCCTGCGCCACCCGCTGCTGCGCTTCCTCATGCGCCAGGTGCCCCACGTGATCCTCGACCCGTCGCACCCGCTCGCGCTGAAGCAACTGATCGGGCTGGTGAAGCGCGGGCGGCCGGTCCTGGTGTTCCCCCAGGGGCCGGCGACGCGCACCGGGGGGCTCACCAAGATCTACGATTCGGCGGCGATGATCGCCGCGCTCGGAGACGCCCGCATCGTGCCGGTGCGCATTACGGGCACGCTTTACACGCGCTTCGCCGCGGTCGGGAGCGGGTTTCCAAAGCGCGCGCGGCCGGCGGTCACGATCCGCATCCTGGAGGGGGGCCGGCTGCCGGCGCCTTCGCCGCTGCCCGGCAAGAAACGGCGGCGCCTGCTGGCGGACTCGATGCTGAGGATCATGCAGGGCATGATGTTCGCCTCGCGGCGCGAGGGCACGCTGTTCGAGGCGCTGCTCGACGCCGCCGCCCTGCACGGCCGCGGCACCCGCATCCTCGAGGATGCCCAGCGCGAGCACTCGTACGGCGACCTCATCAAGGCCAGCCTCGCGCTGGGGCGCCTGGGCGGCAAGCTGTCCAGGGAGCGGGAGATCGTCGGCGTGCTGATGCCCAACGTCGCGGCGACGGTCGCGCTGCTGTTCGGGCTTCCCGCGGCGCGGCGCGTGCCGGCGCTGCTCAATTACACCGCCGGCCCCGATGCGTTGCGCAGCGCCTGCATCGCTGCCGGCATCAAGATCGTGATCACCTCGCGCCGCTTCGTCGAGATCGCGAAGCTCGGCGGCTCGATCTCGGCGCTCTCCACCGTGCGCATCGAGTATCTCGAGGACTTGCGCGCGCGCTTCGGGCTGCTCGACAAGCTGTGGCTGATCGGCTGGGCGCTGTGGCGCCCGCGCGCGGCGATCCGCGGACGCGACCCGGACGAGACGGCCGTCGTGTTGTTCACCTCCGGCTCGGAAGCGCGTCCCAAGGGCGTCGCGCTTTCCCACCGCGCGCTGATCGCCAACATCGCCCAGATGGGCGCGGTGATCGATTACGGCCCCGAGGACAAGTTCCTCAACTCGCTGCCGATCTACCACGCATACAGCCTGACCGCGTGCACGCTGCAGCCGCTGCTGTCCGGAACGCGGATGTACCTGTACACCTCACCGCTGCATTACCACGTGATACCGGAGATCGCCTACACGCGCGCCTGCACCTACGTCTTCGGCACCAGCACCTTCCTCGCGCATTACGCGCGCCGCGCGCATCCCTACGATTTTCACAAGACTCGGGTGGTGGTGTCCGGCGCGGAAAAGCTGAATCCCGAGGTGGCGGCGCTGTGGCTCGCCAAGTTCGGCCTGCGCATCATGGAAGGCTACGGCGCGACCGAGTGCGCGCCGGTGCTTTCGCTCAACACGCCGCTGTGCTACCGGCAGGGTACCGTCGGGCGCTTCCTCCCCGGCATCGAACACCGCGTGCTGCCGGTGCCGGGCATATCGCGCGGCGGCGTGCTGCACGTGCGCGGGCCCAACGTCATGCGCGGCTACTACCTCTACGACCAGCCCGAGGTGCTGCAACCGCCGCATTCGGAAGCGGGCGAGGGCTGGTACAACACCGGCGACGTGGTGGAGCTGGACGACGAGGGCTTCGTCACCATCCACGGCCGCGTCAAGCGCTTCGCCAAGATCGCGGGCGAGATGATCTCGCTCGAGGTCGTGGAACGCATTGCCCAGCACGCTTCGACCGGCCACCAGCACGCCGCGGCGCTCGAACTCGTGTCGCAGTCGGGCGAGAGCACGGTGCTCTTCACCACCGACCCGCGGCTCGATCGCGTCATGCTGCAGAAAGCCGCGCGCGAGCTCGGCGCCCAGGACCTCGCGATCGCGCGGCGCGTGGTCCACGTGAGCTCGCTGCCGCTGCTCGGCAGCGGCAAGACCGATTACGTCACCCTCCGGGCGCTGACCGAGACCGGGACCGCTGCCGCCGTGCCGCAGCACTGATCCGGCCGGCCATCGCGCCGGGTGTAAACTGGATCGACCGCCGCGCCGCGGCCGGCGGTTTATCGAGCTTTACGCAACCTCGTTACGTTGCTCGACCCTCACCCCTAACCCCTCTCCCGGGGGGAGAGGGGAGCGTCGAGCGAAACCGGATGTGTCATCCGGTTTCGTAACGATCAATAATCCAACGGAGGAGATCATGGCCAAGGGCAAAGGCAAGGGCAGCGTCTACCGCGTGACCGAGCTGGTCGGCACCAGCCGCGTTTCCTGGGAGGACGCCGCGCGCAACGCGGTGGAGGTGGCGGGACGCTCGCTGCGCGACCTGCGCGTGGCGGAAGTGACGAAAACCGACGTGGTGATTGAGGACGGCAAGGTTGCCGCCTTTCGCGCGCGCGTCAGCCTGTCGTTCAAGTACGAGGCATAAAGCAGAAAAGGCCGGCTTCCGCCGGCCTTTCCGTTGCAGGAGACGCTTTGCTGCCGCGGGCGCCCGTGCCCGCGATCACGGCCCGAGCTGGCCGCGAATCTCTCCGCCCTTGTGCGCGGCGCTGTGCACGTTGATGTAGAGGCCGTAAGCCCGGTAGGCCTTGAGCTGTTCCGGCGTCAGCTTCGCGCCATTCGGAACTTCCCAGGTGTTGTCGGAAGTCCTGTTCAACGGAATGATGACCTTGCCGTTGCGGCCGGCGTTGCCCATGTGGATATGGGCCGCGGTGGCCTTGACCCCGGTCGTGGTGATGCGCCCGTTGACGGAGCCGTCTTCGCGAACCGTGATCTTGCCGCTTCCCGTGGCGGACGTGTTCACGGGGGGCACTTCCTGCGTTCCGTAGAGCGTGACCTCCGAGGTGGTGCCGCCGCCCAGGGTGGCGCAGCCTGCCAGCAGGGCCATCAGTACCCACGGCAGGAGCGTTGCGCGTGAGGCCCCTTCGATCGATATTCTTATATTCATTGGTTACCTCCTCCTCTGTCGGATATTAGGAAAATGCGAATTGGGCGCCCTGCGAGCCGCTATCCCGCCAGCATACAGTGGCAGTGGCCCTGGCCATTATATTCCCTGTTGGGAATCGTGCCGATGCTCCTCGGGCCGGCTCAGGGCTTTTCGTCCGCGACCGGCGGCAGCGAGCGCAGATAGGCGATCATCGCGGCCATGTCGGCCGGCGTGAGCTGGCTGGTGGTGTTGCGGATCACTTCGCCCATCGCCTCGGCCGGCACGTCGCCGTCCGCTGTGAGACCGGTCACCAGGAACTCACTGATGTCCTGGTCGCGCCACTCCTTGAACCTGCCGCCCGGCGTGAGGTTGGGCACCCCCTTGCCTTCGGGCCCCATGCCGCCGGCCATCAGCCGGCCTTTCTTCGGGCCGCCCAGGAAATTGCGCGGCGTGTGGCATTCGCCGCAATGGCCGAGGGCCAGTACCAGGTAGGCGCCGCGGTTGACGGCGTCGGAGACGCCCGGCGTGGCCGCAAGCGGCCCTGGTGTGAAGAACAGCCATTTCCAGAACGTCACGAGAAAACGCCAGCTGTAGGGAAAGCCGAGGTCGTGCGGCTGGTTGGCGCGGCTGCTGGGTGGCAGCGCGCGCAGATAGGCCCACAGGTCGCGCAGGTCGCCGTCGTGGATCCCGGTGAACGACGGGTAGGGAAACGCCGGGAAGTAATGGGCGCCGTCCGGGCGAAGCCCGTGGCGCATGGCTTGAATGAAATTCGCCTCGGTCCACCGGCCGATGCCCTCCTGCGGATGCGGGGTGATGTTGGGGCCGTAGAACGTGCCGAACGGCGTCTTCAGCGCGCGGCCGCCCGCGTACGGCGTGGAACCTTCCTTTTCCAGGGTATGACAGCCCATGCAGCCGGCAGCCTTGGCCAGGTACTCGCCGCGTTTTGCGTCGCCCTGCGGCCATGCGGGCGCCGAAACGGCGAGGAGCAGGGCGAGAGCGGCTGATCGAATCGGGTATCGCATGGCTCGAGCCATTATCATTGCGTCCGTAGAAAAAGAAAACCCCGCCGCGGCGGGGTTTTCGTGCATCGGTGCTCGAATGCTATTTCGCGCGGAAATCGTTGTGGCAGGCGCCGCATGACTTGCCGACTTCGCCCGCCGCGGCCTTGAACGCGCCTTCGTCTTTCGCTGACGCCATCCTGGCGACGGCGCCGGTGAAGCGGTCCTGGGCTTCCTTGAATTTCGCCGCGTCGTCGAATACCGCCGGCAGCGTGCGGTTCTTGGCCGTCGTGTCTTTCGTGTTGGCGTGGAACCCGTCCCAAGGCATCTGGGAAAGCGCGCTGAGATAGCCGGCATTGCGCATGGCGACCTCGGCGTTATAGGGGGCCTTGCCGGACGCCATCGCGCCCAGCGGGCCGAAATATTTGCCGATCAGGGTCATGGCTGCCTGGCGCTGTTTCACCAGCACCTCGGGCTTGGCCTGTGCCAAGACGGAGGTCGCGTACCCCGCGCCCGTGCCCATGACCAGCGCAAGACAGGAATACAGAAGCTTCTTCTTCATGCAATTCTCCTAGAGTTGAGTTGGCATCCGGCTTATCGGGCCAGCGCACGGCTTTTGGCGCGCCCATACTATAACAGCGGGGAGAGGGGGTCTATTCCAAGGATTTCGTCAGGGCTTGCCCTGACGAAATCCTTAATGGGTCGGCAGGCTGGCCTGTCAGGCAGGCAACACGCCTGGCTGCATGCCAGGCAGGAGCGCCTCCTGGTCTCGCGCCATCCCAAAGACCTTGTCATTCAATCTATTAAGAAATCTGTCGCACACGTCTTGCGGCAGATTTCTTTCGTTATGTGAAATCCGGCCGGCCGCTGCGGCCGCGCTTGATCTCGCCGCGCCGCTTCTTGCTTTCCAGGCGGCGTTGTTTCGAGCCGCGAGTCGGGCGCGTCGGCCGGCGCTTCTTGGGCGGGATGGCCGCTTCACGAAGCAGCGCGACCAGGCGTTCCATGGCGTCGCGCCGGTTCATCTCCTGGCTGCGGAAGCGATTCGCGGTGATGACCAGGACGCCGTCCCGGGTCACCCGGTTGCCGCCCGCGATGCGCGCCCGCTCGCGCACGCCTGGCGGCAGCGAGGCCGAGCGCTGGATATCGAAGCGCAATTGCACCGCGGTGGCGACCTTGTTGACGTTCTGTCCGCCCGGCCCGGAGGCGCGGATGAAGGACAGCTCGATCTCGTTCTCGTCGAGCGTAATGCCGGGCGCCACGGTGATCACGGGGCGAGTGTACGGCGCACGGGAGATTCAGTAAACTAATGACCGTTGCCGTGTTCCAAGGCACGGGACCTTATCCGGAGACGAACATGAAGCGAACCCTGTCGCTGCTGGCGGCCTGCCTGCTGTCCTGGCCCGCCGCGGCCCACCACGGCTGGAGCGAATACGATGCATCCAAACCGCTCACCGTCACCGGCGTCGTCAAGGTATCCGGCTACGAGCATCCTCACGGCCACATCAGCCTGGAGACGCCGGGCAAGACCTGGCAGGTGATTCTGGCGCCGCCTTCCCGCATGGAGCGTCGCGGCCTGTCCAGGGACGCCCTGAAGCCCGGCAGCCAGGTGACCGTGACCGGTTACGCCAATCGCAGCAAGCCCGAGGAGATGCGAGCCGAGCGCATCATGGTGAACGGCAAGACCATCGAGCTGCGCTGATGCAGCACGAGCACGGCGCGCCGGCGCTGGGATGGATCGAACAGACGGCACTGGCGACCGCCATGCGCCAGGACCTCTGGCTCTATCCCGCCGTCGAGATCGTGCACATCTGGGGCTTCGTCATGCTGGTCGGCTCGATCGCCATGCTCGATTTCCGTTTGCTGGGCGTGTCGCGCCAGGTATCCGTGCGCCAGCTGTCGCGCCATCTCCTGCCGTGGACCTGGGCGGCGCTGCTGCTCATCGTGCCGACGGGCCTGCTGATGTTCATCGCGCACGCCGGCGATTTCATCTCGAACAGCGCCTTCGTGCTGAAGATGCTGCTGATCTTTGCCGCCGGCATCAACGCCGCGGCTTTCCACCTGGGACCGTTTCGTACCGTCCAGGACTGGGACCGCGACGTGGCCACGCCGGCGGCGGCGAAGCTGCATGCGGCGCTTTCTCTACTGATATGGATGGGTGTCATCGCATGCGGACGATTGCTGGCCTACCTCTGATCCCGCGCTCCGGTTACGCGCTGGGCTTCCTCGTCTGCGCGGGCCTGCTCGCCTACGCCCTGTACCTGCAGCACTACGAGTACCAGAATCCCTGCCCGCTCTGCATCTTGCAGCGCATGGTGTACATGGCCCTGATGGCGGTGTTCCTGGTTGCGGCGCTGCATGGGCCGGGACGCACCGGCGCGCGGGTCTACGGCGCTTTGCTGGTTGTGACGGCGGCGCTCGGTGCCGCCGTCGCGAGCCGTCACGTGTGGCTGCAGAACCTGCCCAGGGACCAGGTGCCGGAATGCGGGCCCGGTCTGGAATACATGCTGAACCGCTTTCCGCTCGCGCAGGCGCTGGAGAAAATTCTCGCGGGCAGCGGGGAATGCGCCGAGGCGGGCTGGTCGCTGCTGGGGCTCACCATCGCCGGCTGGTCGCTGGTGTGGTTCGTCCTGCTGGGCGGCTACGCGGTCTGGCTCACGTGGCCGTCATTGAAGCGCAGGCCGTGAATCTTGAAACTTGGAACTTGATGCTTGAAGCTCCGGCCTGAGTCAGGCCGGGATATCGGGCTCGAGCTGGCGCTCGAGTATGGCGATCTGGTCTTTCAGGAAGAGCTTGCGTTTCTTGAGTCGCTGCAACTGCAACTGGTCCTGGGCGGTGCTTTGGGACAAGCGGACAATGACGTCATCGAGGTCCCGGTGCTCGGTGTGCAGCTGATGGATCTTCACCTTGAGACTTTCGACGTCGGCGGTATGTATCATGGGAATATTCCTCCATACCAGCGAGACATGCCGTTCCAGTATAGACCCAATAAAATCAAAAAACGAGTCTGCCGCCGGACACAAGCGGGCGGGGCGGGCCCGGGTTTTCAGGCGGTAGAATAAGCCACTGTTTTCTAAAAAAAGCCTGGCGGCTGCGCCGGGAGAAGGATCTGTGTGACCACGACGATCGATGTCAATGGAGCGCGCCACGCGGTTGCGGCGGACCCCGAGACGCCGCTGCTCTACGTGCTGCGCAACGATCTCAAGCTGAAGGGCGCCCGCTTCGGCTGCGGACTCGGAATGTGCGGCGCCTGCACCGTGCTGGTGGACGGCAAGCCGGTGCAATCCTGTGATTTTCCGCTATCGGCTGCCGCGGGAAAATCCGTGACCACGGTGGAAGGGTTGTCCGCGGAAGGCAGGCTGCATCCCCTGCAACAGGCGTTCATCGACGAGCAGGCCGCGCAGTGCGGCTACTGCACCACCGGCATCATCATGACCGCGAAAGCGCTGCTCGATGCCAACCCGAGCCCGTCCGACGCGCAAATCCGCGCCGCGCTGAAGGGCAACCTGTGCCGCTGCGGCACGCACCAGCGCATCCTCGGCGCGATCAAGCGCGCCGCGCAGACCATGGGAGCAAAGCCATGACGGCCGGACAGGACGCGCCGCGCAAGCTGCCCGGCAGCCTCAATGCCAACCGCCGGCTCGACCGCTGGCTGAGGATCGATCGCGACGGCACCGTCACGGTATTTCCGGGCAAGGTGGAGATCGGGCAGGGCATCCTGACCGCGCTCGCCCAGATCGTCGCCGAGGAACTCGACGTGGCGCTCGAGCGCATCCGGCTTGCGCCCACCGACACCACGTACAGCCCGGACGAGGGCATGACTTCCGGCAGCCAGTCGATCACCGACGGCGGCGCCGCGCTGCGCTACGCGTCGGCCGAGGCGCGTGACCTGCTGCTGCAGCGTGCGGCCGCCCGTCTCGGCGTCTCGATCGAGCAGCTGGCGGTGGCCGACGGCGTTATCCGCGCGCGCTCGGGCGGAACCGTTACTTACTGGGAGCTCACGAGCGACGATCTGCTCGCGCGCGAAGCCACCGCCGAAATTCCGCCCAAGCCCGCGTCCGCCCACACGGTCATCGGCACGCCCGCGCCGCGGCGCGACCTTCCCGCCAAGGTGCGCGGTACGCCGATCTATGTTCACGACCTCGATCTGCCGGGCATGCTGCACGGGCGCATCGCGCGGCCCCCGAGCTACCAGGCGCGCCTCGCGTCGCTGGACGAGGCGGAAGCGCGCGCGCTGCCGGGGGTGGTGGCCGTGGTGCGTGACGGCAGTTTTCTCGGCGTCATCGCCGGGCGCGAGGAGCAGGCCATACGCGCGCTCACCCGCCTGAAGCGCATCGCGCGCTGGGAGGAGTCGACGGTCCTGCCGGATACGACCGACCCGCGCTTCCTGCTCAAGGAGGCGACGGAAGACGAGGTGATCAGCGAGAAGCAGGATGCCGCGACGGCCGGCCGCGCGGCGAAAGCCCTCGAGGCGGAATACACGAAGCCGTACATCGCGCATGCCGCCCTGGGGCCTTCCTGCGCCGTGGCGCGTGCCGACGCGGACCGCTATACCGTGTGGACGCACAGCCAGGGCATCTACCCGCTGCGGGAGCATCTTGCCCGTGCGCTGGAAGTTGACGTGCAGAAAGTCGTCGCGATCCACGTCGACGGGGCCGGCTGTTACGGCCACAACGGGGCGGACGACGTCGCGCTCGATGCGCTCCTGCTGGCGCGCGCCGTGCCCGGCCGCCCGGTGCGGGTGCAGTGGACGCGCGAGGATGAATTCCAGTGGGAGCCGTACGGCCCGGCGATGGTGGTGAAACTCAGGGCCGACCTCGATGCGGGCGGCAGCATCGTCAACTGGACCGAGGACATCTGGAGCAACCCGCACAGCTCGCGTCCCAGCGGCGGCGGGGTCAACCTGATCGGGGCATGGCATCTTGCCAGGCCGTTCAAGCCGTCGCCGCCGCGCAACCCGCCGCTGCCCGGCGGCGGCAGCCATCGCAACGCCATCCCGATCTACGAGTTTCCCAACCAGCGGGTGACCAACCGCCTGGTGAAGCACATACCGGTGCGGGTATCCGCGCTGCGCGCGCTGGGCGCGACCGCCAACATTTTCGCCATCGAGTCGTTCATGGACGAGCTCGCCGCCGCCGCGGGCGCCGACCCGGTCGAATTCCGGCTGCGGCATCTCAAGGATCCGCGCGCGCGCGCGGTGATCGAGACGGTCGCGCGCAAGGCCGGCTGGCGCAAGGGCGAGAAGGGCGATGGCTCGCGCGGCCGCGGCATCGGCTTCGCGCGCTACAAGAACGGCGCCTGCTACCTGGCGGTGATCGTGGAAATCGAGATCGACCGCGAGATCGCGGTGCGGCGCGCTTGGGCGGCCATCGACGCCGGGCTCGTGATCAACCCGGACGGCCTCGCCAACCAGGCCGAGGGCGGCA
>CAYSRR010000086.1:0-203 GCA_964433375.1 uncultured Streptomycetaceae bacterium | reverse complement strand
AAGGAAGCGGTGCGCTACGACCGCAGCCGCATCCTGACCAGCAACTGGGAGGATTACCCGATACTGGGCTTCGAGGAAGTGCCGGTCGTGGAAGTCACCATCCTCAACCAGCCCGAGCAGCCGCCGCTCGGCGCGGGCGAAGGGCAGCAGGGGCCGACCGCCGCCGCGATCGCCAATGCCATCTACAACGCGATGGGGGTGAG
>CAYSRR010000085.1:8854-10659 GCA_964433375.1 uncultured Streptomycetaceae bacterium | reverse complement strand
CGACCCCAACAAGGCCGGCCGGTGCGAGCCGCGGGTGCGGGAGCTGCTCGCGCTCATCCACAAGGTGACCGGCATCCAGGGCCGCCTCATGAACAAGCGCGGCGAGCCGAACCTGTGGATGGAGGTCTACGAGAACGTTCCCGACGAGTCGCGCTTCGAGTGGGAGCTCGCCGAGACCGCCGGCAAGCTGAATATCCAGGACTTCCTCCAGTCCGGCACCCGCCACGTCGAGTGCTTCAAGAGTGTCTGAACGAAGACAAGCCCGCCACTCGACACTCGACACCCAAGATTATGTGTCTCATCCTCCTCGCCTGGCACGCTCACCCCGACTACCCGCTGGTTTTCGCCGGCAACCGGGATGAAGCCTACGAGCGCCCGGCCGCGCCCGCGGATTTCTGGGCCGACGCGCCGGAGGTCTACGGCGGCCGCGACTTGGAGAAAGGCGGCACCTGGCTCGGACTGACGCTGGCCGGGCGCATCGCGGCGGTGACCAATTATCGCGACGGGCCCGCGCGCAAGCCGGCGCCGCGCTCGCGCGGCGAGCTGACGGCCGATTTCCTGCGCGGCGGCGCCGGGCCCGATACCTACCTCGGAAAGGTCGCGCCCGACGCCGCGCTCTATGGGGGCTTTTCCCTGCTGCTCGGCGACCTCGAACATCTCTACGGCTACTCCAACCGCGGCGCCGGCATCGTGCAACTGACTGCCGGCGTGCACGGGCTGAGCAACCACCTGCTGGACACGCCGTGGCCGAAGGTCACGCGCGGCAAGCAGCGCGTCGCGGCCCTGCTCGGGGCCGGCGAGTCACGGCTGATCGCAGGCCTGTTCGACGCGCTGTCGGACCGCGCCCCCGCCCCGGACACCGCGCTGCCCGACACCGGCGTCGGCGCCGGGCGCGAGCGCGAGCTGTCCCCCGCCTTCATCGCCGGCGAGCGCTACGGCACGCGCGCGTCGACCGTGCTGCTGGTGAGCCGCGACGGGGAAGCGGTTTTTATCGAGAAACGGTACGGCGCGCTGGGCGTGCCGCGGGGAGAAACGAAGCAGCGCTTCGCGCTTCAGCTCGGCATGCGCGCGAGCGGCCGCGTCGCGAAGGCCGCCGGCCAGGACGTCTGATCGACGGTCGTGCGGATCATCAGCACGTGGGAGATCCCCGCCTCCATGAATTCCTCGCCCTGGGCCTGGAAACCGCGGCGCAGGTAGAAATCGATGACGCGGACCTGGGCGTGGAGCCTGACTTCGTCGTAGCCCATCTTGTTGGCGATGACGAGCAGCATGTCGAGCAGGGCCCGGCCCACCCCTTTGCCGCGCCATTCCCTGAGCACCGCCACGCGCCCGATATGGCCGTCCTGCAACAGGCGGCCCGTGCCGATCGGCGTGCCGTCCGGCGCGAATGCCATGACGTGGTAGGCATGCTCGTCGAGCCCGTCCCATTCGAGGTCCTCGGGTACCCCCTGCTCCTCGACGAACACCGTCCGGCGGATCGCCTTCAGCGTCTTCTCGGTGGCGTTCCAGTAGACCGGCTTGACGGTGAAGGGGGGCTTCTCCGTGAGAGGCTTGTCGCTCATGGCGCCGATTATATAGATTAAAGCGGACGCGCAGCGCCGCTTTAATCGCTCGCGTTCGAACGGACTGTGCACGCCGTTCAACGCTCGCCGCCGGCAAGGATATCGATCGTGGCTTCGCCATCCAGTCACAGCACATGGCCTGAACACAGCGAGGCGGACGCGCAGCGCCGCTTTGATCACTCGCGCTCGAACGGACTACACGCCCTTCAACACTCGTCGCTCACCAATCACCGACACTGGTCA
>CAYSRR010000085.1:0-8844 GCA_964433375.1 uncultured Streptomycetaceae bacterium | reverse complement strand
CAGCGTGAGACCGCCGCTGACTTCGATCACGGCGCCGTTGATGTAGCTCGCCTCGTCCGAAGCCAGGAAAGCGAAGGTGTTGGCGACTTCCTCGGGCTTGCCGAGGCGGCCGAGCGGCACCCGCTCCTCGAGCGCGCGGATCACGCGCTCCGGGATGGATTGGAGGATCGCGGTCTCGATGAAGCCCGGGCACACGGCATTGGCGCGGATACCCTTGCGCCCCAATTCCTTGGCCCAGGTCTTGACCATGCCGATGACGCCGAACTTGCTCGCCGCGTAGTTGGTCTGGCCGAAGTTACCGTAGAGGCCGACGATGGAGGATGCGTTGAGGATCACCCCGGATTGCTGCTTGAGCATCGTGTCCACGACCGCCCGGGTGCAGTTGTAGACGCCCTTCAGGTTGATGTCGATGACCTTGTCGAACTGGTCCTCGGTCATGTTCTTCAACTGCGCGTCGGAAACGATGCCGGCGTTGTTGACCAGGATGTCGACCTTGCCCCAGCGCTTGACGGTGGCGTCCACCATGGCCCGCAGGTCGGCGATCTTGCGCACGTCGGCGGTATAGCCCATCGCCTCGCCGCCCATGCCGGATATCCGCTCGACGGTGTCCTCGATCCACTCCGGACTCAGGTCGCAGACCACGACCCTGGAGCCTTCGCTGGCGAATTTGAGGGCGGTGACCTGGCCGATGCCCCTGCCTGCCCCGGTGATGATGGCTACCTTGCCGGCCAGCCTCTGGGAGCCGTGGCCGTTACCGTTGCTTTTGCCGTTTGCCTTGCCGTTTCCGTTGCCGGTGCGCGGTTTGTCAGCCATGTGAGGCCTTATGCGATGTAATGCGCTAATTTAGCTCAATTTATCGCATCGCACAATAATAAAGCCACCTCATACAGACGGCACAGCTAACCCATTGGACAGACTGGAATTTACAGGAGAGTCTCCGATCTGGCGATGCAAAATAACCGCCCGGAAACAGGAGGTTACTCGTGGATGTCGACCGGCGTGCGTACGGGCGTCAAATCGAACAGCTCGATGATGTCCTGGTTGCGCATGCGGATGCAGCCATGGGAGCCCGGCTTGCCCATCTCGGCGGTGTCCGGGCTGCCGTGGATGTAGATAGCCCGGCGCATCGTGTCCACCCTCCCCAGGCGGTTATAGCCCGGCTCGCAGCCGGACAGCCACAGGATGCGGGTGAGTATCCAGTCGCGGGCAGGAAAGCCCCTGGCCAGCTCCGGGTTGTAGATCTCGCCCGTCGGTCGACGCTCCACGAACACGGTATTCAGCGGCCGGCCGGCGCCGATCTTGGCGCGGACGATGTGCCGGCCCCGCGGGGTGCAATAGCTGCCGTTCTGCTCCCCCACCCCGTTCCTGGCGCTCGAAATCCTGTAGCGCTTGATCAGGACGCCATTATCATCATTTAGATCAAGTTCTTGCGATTTTATATTAATGTTTATTCTAGGCATGGCCTCACGCCCGGCGCCGCGCTGAAAAGAAGCCCTGCAACAACCGGCCGGCCTCCTCGGCCAGGACGCCCCCGGCAACTACGGCATGGTGATTGAGCCGCTTCTCGGCGAACAAGTTCACGACGCTGCCGCAGGCGCCTGCTTTGGGATCGGCGGCGCCGTAGACGACCCGTCCGATGCGCGCGTGCATGATCGCGCCGGCGCACATGGCGCACGGCTCGAGCGTGACGTACAGCTCGCAACCGGTCAGCCGGTAGTTGCGTAGTTTCTCCGCAGCGTCGCGCATGGCGGCCACCTCGGCATGCGCCGTCGGATCATGGCTCGAAACCGGCCGGTTGTGCCCCCGCCCCACCACCACGCCATCCTTCACCACGACCGCCCCGACCGGCACCTCGCCCGCTTCGGCCGCTTTTCCGGCCAGCAGCAGCGCTTCGCGCATGAAGGTCTCGTCGCTCATTACCGCTTTGCGGCGCGCACCGCGTCCTGGTACAGCTCCGGCTTGAATCCAACCAGCAAGCGCCCGCCGAGATCCAGTACCGGCCGCTTGATCAGCGAAGGCTGCGCCAGCATCAGGGCAATGGCCTTGCGCGCGTCAGCGACCTTCTTGTCCGCATCCGGCAGCTTGCGAAACGTGGTGCCGGCGCGATTGAGCAGCGTTTCCCAGCCCAGTTCCTTGCACCAGCGCTCCAGGCGGACGCGATCGATGCCGGCGGTCCTGTAGTCGTGAAAATCGTATGCCACGCCGCGCGCGTCCAGCCAGACTCGCGCCTTCTTCATGGTGTCGCAATTGCGGATGCCGTAGATCGTGATCGGCACGGCCACTCCCACTCAATCATCAACGCCGCTACTCGCCCCGCCCGGTGAAGGCGAGCAGATCGCCCAACTGGTCGTCGATGCGCAGCAGCTCGCGGCGCACGCCGCCGTGATGCCGTTCCGCGGCGCGTTGCGCGACGCTGACGAGCAGCCCGCCCAGCCAGGCCGGCAGGGGTCCGCCGCTTTGCCGGAACCGCCCGCCCAGCCGCGCGGCATGCCCTTTGAAGAACTCGTGAACGATTTCGTCCTCGAGCGACACGATGACCTGGAAACTGCCGGGATCGCCCTGCCGTCCGCAGCGCCCGAACAACTGCCGGTCGATGCGCCGGGCATCATGGTACTCGGTGGCGAGCACGTGGAGCCCCCCCAGCTCGGCCACGTCCGGGGCCAGTCGGATGTCCGTGCCCCGGCCGGCCATGTTGGTAGCGACCGTGATGCGGCCCCGTTCCCCCGCCCTGGCGATCACCTCGGCTTCTTCCTGGTCCTGGCGGGCATTCAGCACCTGGTGCGCCAGTCCGGCGGCCGAAAGCAGTTCGCTCAGATGCTCCGAGGCGGAGACCGAACGGGTGCCGACGAGCACGGGACGGCCCTCGGCCTGCAAGCGGCGCAGCGTATCGACGACGGCCGCCCACTTCTCCTCGGCGGTGACGTACACCTGGTCGGGCAGGCGCCGGCGCCGCACCGGACGATTGGTCGGTATCGTGACCACCGGCAGGCGGTAGACCGCCCACAGCTCGCGGGCCACCTCCCGCGCGGTGCCGGTCATCCCCGCGACGCGCAGGTAGCGGCGGAAAAACCGCTGGTAGCTGATCCGCGCCAGGGTTTCCTGCTGCCCGGTGATCGCGCATCCCTCCTTGGCCTCGATCATCTGGTGCAGCCCGCGCTCCCAGGACCGGTCCGGCATCACCCGGCCCGTGTACTCGTCCACGATCTGCACCTTGCCGCCGCGGACGAGATACTGCTTGTCGCGCTGAAACAGGTACAGCGCGGCGAGCGCGCGGCGTATCAGTTCCTCGCGCCGCCGCGGCCCCATCCACACCCCGCCGTAAGGCTCCGCCAGCTCGGTCGCGCGGCGGCGCCCGCGGTCGGTCAGCTCGGCGTCGTGCTCGCGCGGCCGGATGGAGAAATCCGATCCGGTGTCGAGCTGGCGCGCGATCGTCACGGCCTCGGCGTAGATCTTCTCTTCCTGGCTCGAATCGGCGACGTTCGAGATGATCAGCGGCGTGCGCGCCTCGTCGACCAGCACGCTGTCGGCTTCGTCCACGATGACGAAACACAAGCCGCGCAGCAGCAGGCGGCTCGTGCGCGCGTGCTCGGCGTGCAGCCTTTCGACCTGGAGGTGCATGGGCCTCGCGTCCCGGCCGAGCATCAGGCGGTCCTTCAGGTAGTCGAACACCACCTGCTTGTTCGTGCCGTAGGTGATGTCGCAGGCATACGCCGAGCGCCGCGCCTCGGGCGCCATGCCTTCGGTGATAGTGCCCACGGTGAGACCGAGAAACTTGTAGACGGGGGTCATCCATGCCGCGTCGCGCATGACGAGGAAGTCGTTGACGGTCACGATATGCACCGGGATGCCCGCCAGCGCCGCGGTGCAGGCCGGCAGCGTCGCCGTGAGGGTCTTGCCCTCGCCGGTTTCCATTTCGGCGATCTTGCCCTCGAGCATGACGCGCCCGCCCAGCAACTGCACGTCGAAGGGCCGCATCCCCAGGCGGCGCCCGGCGATCTCCCGGACGATGGCGAACGTGCGCGCCACGAGCGCCTCCTGCAGGCCCTCGCTGTAGAGGCGCCGCCTGAGATCGGGTACGCTCTCCCGGATCTGGCTGTCGGTCAACTCGCCCAGGCGCCGCCCCTCGGCGTTCACAAGGGACAGGAATTCGTCGTGGCCCGGGCTGCGCCCGTAGGCGCGCTGCCGGATGAACCCCACCAGGCTGGCCGCGGTGCGGTCGAGCCAGCCGTCCCGCAAGTCCTCGCGCTGCGGATAAGGCCCCAGCGCGATGCCCGGCCGCAGAATGGCGGTGTCAGACATTGAACTGCCTCAGAAGCAGCCGCCTCAAGGCGCGGTAGATCTGGATTCCCACCGGCTTGAAGCCGTGATCGAAGCGGACGAATACGCGGGCGCCGAGGTACTCGGACCGCGCTTCGGCGGGAAGGACCAGTTCGAGCTGGAAAACCTGCCTGAGCGCCGTCACCCCTTGCTTGTCGCGGGGATCCACCGCGATCGGCCCCCCGCCGGCGTTCCCCAGCGCCGCGGTCGGCAACTGCACAGAAGCGCCCGGCACCTCGCGGCGGATTCGCGCCGGCACCGGACGGGCCCCCCAGCCGGCGAGCATCACCTCGACGCCGCGGGTATCCTGCCGCACGATGGCGATGTCGTCCTGCACCAGCGCCACGCGCGCCGTCAGTTCATCCCCGGGTTCGACCACGTAGCCGACGAGCTGGCCCTTGCGAACGAAACGGCCGGGGAGGTCGGCGGCGTTCGGCACGATGAACCGGCCGTTGGCGGGGCTGCGGAAGATCAGTTCCGCCTGGCGCTCGTGGGCGCGCCGCAGGCTCGCCTCCGCGGCAACCATTTCCTGGCGGACCATGGCGGCCCGCACCCGGTCCGCGGGCATCAGCGCGTCGTATTTCGCGCTCAGCTCCTCCAGTTGCGCGCCCAGCATCACGACGCGGGTCGCGAGAAAGGGTTCTTCCAGCTCGATCAGCGGCTGGCCGCGGCGGACCTCGCCATCGGCCGGCGCCAGCAGACGCACGATGAAGCCTTCCCCGCCCGCGCGCACCTGCGCCTCCTCGGGCACCCAGATGACGCCCTCGGTACGCGTCCAGTTCGGGGCCGGCACGGCGAACAGCAGGACGGCCGCGGCCAGCAGGAGTGCGACGCTGGTCGTCACCGCGCGTCCCCGCCGGCGCTGCAGGTTGGGGGTGGTGAACAGGAACGCCAGGCCCTTGCCGATCGGCATCAGCACCTGCGTCGCCACGGCCCAGATCGCGAGCAGGACCCCGATGATGAAAAATTTTCCGGCGATGAACAGGACGATCACGAACATGATGAAGATCCGGTACAGGAACGACGCGATCCCGTACAGAACCAGCCAGAAGCGCTCCCCCGCCGAATGCGCGGGACTCTCGGCGTCGGTGGAGCCGAACGCGTAGCGCTGGAACAGATAGCCGAGGTACTGGTTCGAGCGCTGCCCGAGGTTGGGTATCTCGAGGGCGTCGGAGAGCACGTAGTAGCCGTCGAAGCGCAGCAGCGGGTTGCCGTTGAACAGCAGCGTGGAAACGCCGCTGATCAGCATCACGTTGTAGGCGACGGCGCTCACCACGCTGTGCTCGACGATGAGCCAGGTGAACAGCGCGAGCGATCCGAGGAACAGCTCGACCGCGATGCCCACGCCGCCGACGACCATGCGCCTGTGCTTGTCCTTGAAGCCCCACGCCGCGGAGGCGTCGACGTAGGGGACCGGCGCCAGCACCAGCAGCATGATGCCGATCTCGTGTACTTCGCCGCCCCACTTCCGGATCGCGTAGGCGTGCCCCAGCTCGTGCAAGGCCTTGACCACGGGATACACAAACCAGAGCAGCACGAGGTTGGCGGGGTCGAGGACGCGGTCGGTGATGTTCTCGGTGAGATCGGTCCAGTGAGCGGCCGCCAGCACCGCCCCGGTGCCGACCACCGCCAGCCACAGCAGCGCCCCGAACCATCCGAACAGCGGCTGCACCCAGGGGAGCGTCCGCACGAGGAAGCGGTCCGGGTCGAACAGCGGGAAGCGCAGCGCCAGCGGCGTCCACAGCCGGCGGCGCCACAGCATGCGCTCGTGCCGCTGGTGCCGCCTGAAGACCTCCATGCTGTCGGGCGGCACGTCGCACAGCAGCGCGTCGGCGGCGTGCAACTGCCCGAGCAGGCGGATCACCTCTTCCTGCGTGGGCGCTTCGTCGCCCAGTTGCGCGCTCGTCGCCTCCCACAGCGCCTGCACCGTACGCTCGCCGTCCATCAGGCCGATGAAATGGTGCGCCGCCGGCGAGAAGCGGTGGGAGCGCTCCGCGACCTGGTCCTGGAGGACGAACCAGACCTCGCCGCGGTAGGACTGACGGAGGATCTTCGCGTGCGCGCGGATGCGCGGCTTCAGCGACGCGACGCGGTACCAGGAAGGGCTAAAGAGGGTTTCGCTCACGGCAGCGCTTCGCTTACGGCAGGGTTTCGCTCACGGCGGGCGGAGGGTCACGGCCACCAGGACCAGACCCACATGCGCACCCAGTGCACGAGCTTATGGGTCCAGATCCAGAGGAGTTTCCTGCGATCGACCTGGATCTTTCCGACGCCTTCCATGCCCGGACGCAGCTTTTCCGTCGCGCCTTTCGCCACCGCCTCCACCCGGAAGTAGTTGCGGCCTTCGTCGACCACGGAAACCGGGGTGATCTTCTCGACCGTCAGTTCGATTTCCTCGTTGGGCATGCTGGAGAGCGCGAGGCGGCCGCTCTGCCCCACCGCGACGCGGGTGATGTCGCGCTCGTCCACTTTCATGATGACACGGTAAGTGTCGAGCGGCGCCACCTCGAACAGCACGTTGCCGCGCTCGACCGCCGCCCCGAGCGACTGGCTCAAGTCGCCCTTGACGACGACGGCATCGAACGGCGCGACGAGCCGCGTGCGGGCGATCTGCTCCTCGACGAGGGCGAACTGCGCCCGCACCTGCCCGGTCTGCGCCTCGAGTATGCGGGCGCGGGCGCGGTTGCCTTCCGCGATCGCCTGCCGGCGCTCGCTTTCCTGCTGCGCGCCCTGGCTCAGCAGTTTCTGGCGCTCGAGCCGCAGGTCGCGGTCGTCCAGGGCGGCGAGCAGGTCGCCCTTGCGCACGACGTCGCCCGCGCGCACGCGCGCCTCGGTGATGTAGCCGTTCATCGCCACGGTGACCGCGCGCTGTACCGTGCCTTCGAGGCTCGCGTCCGCCGTGATCATGTAGTCACCGTCGACCAGGGCGAAGAACGCGATCACCAGCGCGACGAGCAGCGTCCACAGCTTCAGGGCGACGTGCCGCGGGCCCACCAGGTTGCGCAGCAAGGCCGTCGCGCTGTCCAGCGTTTTTTGCGCGAGCCAGCGGTCCTCCTTGCGCTTGACGTCGAGCACCGGGCCCACCAGCAGGGCGGCGTGCTCGCAGAGCTCCACCGTCCGGGCGTCGAACTCCGCGCCCGCCGGCAGTTCCAGGACCAGCGCGCCGAGCACGTTCGCCCCCGCGGTCAGGGGAATCGTGCACGCCGCTCCGGTTCCGTGCTGCTGGAGAAGCTCGGCATGCGCGCGCGTGACCTGAAACGGTCCGTCCTTGCGCGAGGGGAAAACCACGGTCGCAAGCTGGTCCGCGGCCTCGTCCATGGCGCCCTCGAGGGCGCGGACCAGGTTGGTTTTCTTGGAGAACGCGGCGCTGTGGGAAAGCGCCCGCACCTGGATGTGGCGGCCCTTCATGAACCCGATGCTCACCCGCTCGCAGCCGAAGGCCGTGGCGAGCTCGGTGGCCACCGCGGTCGCGGCGGCCTGAAAGCGGTCGTGCTGCAGCGAGGTCGCGATGAGATCGAGCACCGTGACCAGCCTCGCCTTGCTGCTGAAGCTCTTGCGGCGGGCAAGGGCCTCGATCCAGCCGATGCCCCAGCCCAGGCGCTGCACCAGTTCCTGCACCGCGGATTCCGGACGGCCCTCCAGCTCCAGCGCCACGACGCCGTAGAGTTCGTCGTCGACCAGGACGGGATGCGCGACGAAGACCGGGTCCTGCCGGCGCGCGACGCGCTTGGCGCCGTCGACGGCGACGCTTTTCTCCCTCAGGGCGCGCTCCGCCACCGCGGCGAGCTTCGGACTGCCTTCGATGCCCTCGGGCCAGACCGCGACGGGCGTGAAGGCCGCCGCCTCCGAGGCGCGCAGGACGACCACGCCCCGGATGACGCCGTCGAACGCGCGGCACTGGATGTCGAGCCAGTTCGACGCGAAGCCGCGCGCGTCCGCGGCATGTACGAGCCGCGTCCAGAACGCCGACTCGTACGACGGGCCCTCGCCCGCCGCCCGCCGGGCGTCGGTGATCAGCGCGATTCCATCGTTCTCCGCCACGCGCAGGCCCCTGTCGCTACTTGAGCGCCGCGTTGACGTAGAGCAAGTCGTCCTCGGAAAGCGTGCCCGCCGCCTGCTTGAGCCTCAGGCGATTGAACAGATAGTCGTAGCGCGTCTGCTCGTAGTCGCGCTTGGCGAGGAACAGGTCGCGCTGCGCGTCCAGCACCGGCAGCAGCGGGATCAGCCCCGCCTGGTAGGCCTGCTGCCTCACCTTCAGCGCGCTTTCCTGGGCGACGACCGTTTGCCTGAGCGCATCCACCAGGCTGACGCCGGTCACCACGCCATCGAACGCGGCGCGCGTCAGGCGGTCCACCCCGCGGCGCTCCTGCTCGAGATCTTCCTTCGCCTTCTCGTGGCGATGGACCGCCTCCTGCGTGGTCGCCCTCGTCAGTCCGCCCTCGAAGATCGGCACGGAGAGGCGCAGCGACATCTCGGTGGTCTCGACGTTGCTGCCGCCGCCGAACAGCGTGCTGCCGGCATCGCGCT
>CAYSRR010000084.1:0-10684 GCA_964433375.1 uncultured Streptomycetaceae bacterium | reverse complement strand
CATGCCGTGACTTGTGCCTTATGGCTTGAAACTTGTACCCTGCCCCCTTCTCCCAGCGGCGGCGTCAACATGCTCCAGACTCACGATTCACGGTTCCCAGTTCACGGTTCACAGTTGCTGACGGCACTGCCTGAAGGCAGAAGTCAGAAGGCAGAAGCCAGAAAAGTACTGCCGGCTGGCGGCTGGCGGCTGGCGGCTCGCCGGCTACTGTGCGCGGCAGCCTTGCTGCTCGCGGCGCAGGCAGCCGGCGCACGCGAGCCGGACTACGCGCGCGAGAAGCGCTGGGCCGACGAGATCACGCCGGCGATCCTGGTGGGCGATCCGGTCTACCTCGCGCAGAAGAACGGCCACAAGTTCCTCGCGATCTGGACGCCGAACGCGAAGGCCGCGGCCGGCGTCATCGTCGTGCACGGACTCGGCGTGCATCCCGACTGGGGCTTGATCAACCCGCTGCGCAGCCAGCTCGTCGAGCAGGGTTACGCCACGCTGTCGGTGCAGATGCCGGTGCTCATGGCGGAAATGCGGGGGGACGCCTATCCGCCGCTCTTCCCAGAGGCCGCCGAGCGGCTCGCCGCCGCGGTGGCTTTCCTGCGCGGCAAGGGCCTGAAGCGGGTGGCGATCGTCTCGCACAGCCTGGGCTCGCGCATGACCAACCACTTTCTCAACCACGCGGGCGACGCGGGCATCGACGCCTGGGTGGCGATCGGGCTGTCCGGGGAATTCACCCGGCCGGAAACGCTGCGGGCCCCGGTGCTCGACCTCTACGGCGAGAAGGATCTTCCCGCCGTGCTCAAGAACAGCGGCAAGCGCGCCGCCGCCATCCGCGGCCTGCGCGGATCGGCCCAGGTCGAGGCTCCCGGCGCGGACCATTTCTTCAACGGCATGGAAGGGGATCTCGTGCGCCAGGTGCGGGCGTTCCTGGACCGGCACCTGAAATAATGGGGCAACCCCGCGCTGCAGGCGCGGCCAAAGAAAAGGGGCCCCGCGGGGCCCCTCTTCGTTTCCGCCGCGCCGTGGCGCGGCCCGGTCAGGCCGCGTCGCCGCCGCCGCCGCCCGCGTATGCCGCTTCCTTCTTCTTGCGGATGGCGGGCATGATCATCGTGAGCAGGACCAGCGCGCCCGCGATCATGAACGCCAGGCTGATCGGGCGGGTAAAGAACACCGTCGGATCGCCGCGCGAGATCAGCAGCGCCCGCCGCAGGTTCTCCTCCATCAACGGCCCCAGCACGAAGCCCAGGATGAGCGGTGCCGGCGGGCACTCGAGCTTCATGAGGACGTAGCCCAGGATGCCCATGACGCCGACCAAGTAGAGGTCCATCGCGCTGTTGTTGACGCTGTAATTGCCCACCGCGCAGAACATGATGATCGAGGGAAAGAGCCAGCGGTAGGGGACCTTGAGCAACTGCACCCACATCCCGACCAGCGGCAGGTTGAGGACCACCAGCAATGCATTGCCGATCCACATGCTCGCGATCAGGCCCCAGAACAGGTCCGGCTTGGCGGTCATCACCTGCGGCCCCGGCGCGATGCCCTGGATGGTAAGCGCGCCCAGCATCAGCGCCATGCTCGCGCTGCCCGGTATGCCCAGCGTCAGCGTCGGGATGAACGAGCATTGGGCGCCCGCGTTGTTGGCCGACTCGGGTCCCGCGACACCCTCGATCGCGCCCTTGCCGAAGCGCGACGGGTCCTTGGCCATCTTCTTTTCGACCATGTAGGAGGAGAACGCGGAAATCGACGGCCCGGTGCCGGGCAGCACGCCGAAGAAAGCACCGACCGCCGTGCCGCGCAGGATCGCCGGGGTGGAGGCCTTGAGGTCCGCCCAGGTCGGCATGAGGTTCCTGACCTTGCTGGTGAACACTTCCCCCTTTTCCTTGACTTCGAGGTTCTGCACGATTTCGGAAACGGCGAACAGGCCCACCGCCACCACCGTGAAACCCATGCCGTCGGTCAGCTCCGGCAGACCGAAGGAAAAACGCGCCATGCCTGAATTCACGTCGGTGCCGATGATGCCCATCAACAGGCCGAAAACCACCATGGCGAGCGATTTGACCATGTCGCCGCTCGAAAGGCAGGCGGCGGCGATCAGGGCCATCAGCATCAGCGAGAAGTATTCCGGCGCTCCGAACTTGAGCGCCGCCTCCGCCAGCGGCGGGCCGAACACCGCGATCAGCAGCGTGCCCACGCAACCGGCGAAAAACGAGCCGATCGCCGCGATCGCCAGCGCCGGCCCGGCGCGGCCCTGCTTGGCCATCTGGTAGCCATCGAGGCAGGTCACCACCGCGGCCGTCTCGCCCGGCAGGTTCATCAGGATGGACGTGGTGGAACCGCCGTACTGCGCGCCGTAATAGATGCCCGCCAGCATGATGAGCGCGGGTACCGGCGCCAGGTTGAAAGTGAGCGGCAGCAGCATCGCGATCGTGACCAGCGGGCCGACGCCCGGCAGCACGCCGATCGCCGTGCCGACGAACACGCCGAGAAAGCAATAGGCGAGGTTTTGCAGCGACAGCGCGACGGAAAAACCGAGTATCAGGTTATTGAGGAGTTCCATGGTCAATCCCACCAGAAGAGGCGATACGGCAGGCCGAGGCCGTAGATGAAGACGAGGTACGCGAACAGGGTCATGACCGCCGTCAGGATGATGACTTCCTTCAACTTGAACTCATGGCCGGCGGGCGTGGCGAGGAAGAACAGCACCACCAGCGACGGCACGAACCCGATCCGGTCCATCAGCCAGCCGAATGCAACGAACGACGCTGTAATGAACGCCAGCGCCTTCCAGCCCCAGACGCCCTTGACCATTTCGGCCGCGCGCAGGCCGCGCAGACCGACGTAAATGCCGAAGGCGATGAAGATGCCGGCGAGCACCCGCGGGAAATACCCGGGGCCCATGCGCAGCGCGCTGCCAAAGGGATAGTCGAGCGCCATCCAGAACGCGAGTCCGCCGACGGTGATCATCAGCAGGCCCGCCAGAAAATCCTTGTTATCCGACAACTTGACCTTCATTCACCCTCCTAATCAGGGGATGCGCCCGGATTGGGTAGCGCACCCGCATGCATACAGTCCGCCCCTTGAGCGCGAGGGGGGGTATAGCCACTAAAGATATACGTCGTTCACCGTCAGAGAATCTTCTTTTTGCAGTACTTTTTTTGATCCTCTCACGCCCTGCCTCCAGCAGATTCCGCCGGGTTCCCGATGAGAAACCGGGGGGGGTCCACTATGTGCGAAGCGGATTCTAACGGATTTATTCTGCAATATCGAGAGTTATTACCTTGTACATTTTCGAGTCATAAGTCCCGGTTTTACGGCAGTCCGGACGGCCGGGCCGCGTGCGGGCGGCGTCAGAGCCGCGAGACCGACGCTCCGGTCGTGCCCAACGATAGTGCGCGCTTCGATACCGGCCGGCACAGGCCCCGGTAAAGGCCGGAACCCGGCTGCTGCCTGCCACGAAGTATTCCTTTTATTCCCTAATCCTCATTTCCCTTATTTTTATTTTTCTTCTCGTTCCACCAGAGATACACGAAGAAACCGACGATCATGCCCACGAACAGGACGCCGAAGACGGCCACCCAGATTACGGAAACGGTTTCGGAAGGCGGAATGGCCGCCCCATCGTCCTGCGCATAAGCCAGGCAAGCCGCGAGGAAAGGAACCAGTGCAAACCAGTATCTGGACACGACGGGCCTCCTTGAAGCCGGATTTCAAGGGTGCCATCGTAGCCAGCGCGGAAAAGGAAACCTATTAGGGATAACCCTAAGAGCGCCTGGCCGCCTTGCCGCTCAGCAGGGCGCGGACGACCTCCGCGATGCTGGTCGCGCCCATCTTCTCCATCGCGTGCGCGCGGTGCGCCTCGACGGTCTTGATGCTGATGCCGAGTTCCTCGGCGATCTGCTTGTTCCTGCGCCCGACGGATACCCGGTCGAGCACTTCGCGCTCCCGCTCCGTCAGGGTATCCAGGCGCGCGGCCGCCGACTGCCGCTCCACCCGCTCGTTGCGGGCCGGCGCGTCCAGGGCAGTCACCTGTTCGATCAACGCCAGCAGTCGGTCGTTGCCGCCGGGCTTCTCGACGAAATCGAAGGCGCCTCGCTTCACGGCCTCCACCGCCATCGGCACGTCTCCGTGCCCGGTCAGGAAGATGACGGGTATCCCGTCTCCGCGGCGGTTCAGCTCCTCCTGCAGCTCGATCCCGCTCAACCCCGGCATGCGCACGTCCAGCAACAGGCACGCCCCGCGGCCGGGCTGATGGGAAGCGAGGAAACGCTCGGCGCTGGGAAACACGGCCACCCGGTACCCCGCGGACTCCAGCAGCCAGCGCAGGGAATCGCGAAACGCGTCGTCGTCGTCGACGACGTAGATCAGCCGCCGCCCGTCTTCCCGGCTCATGCGTAGACGGACCGCAAAGAGAAATGGAAGCTCGTGCCGCGCTCGCCGTTGGGTTTGACCCACAGGTGCCCGCCGTGCGCCTCGACGATGGAGCGCGAGATGTGCAACCCGAGGCCCATGCCGTCCGGCTTGGTCGACAGGAAGGGCGAGAACAGATTGGCCTCGAATTCGGGGGCGATGCCGCGCCCGCGGTCCGCCACCTCCACCTCGACCGTGTACCCGGCGCCGTTGCGCGAACGGATGCAAAGCTCGCGCTCCCCGGCCGGCGTGTCCTCCATCGCTTCGATCGCGTTGCGCGCGAGGTTCAGTATCACCTGCTCCATGAGCGTCTGGTCGGCGCGCACGTACGGGATGCGCTCCGAGAGCGCCAGCGCCAGCCTGACCGAACGCTTGCCCGCCTCGGCCTCGATCGCGGACCGGATGCCCCGCACCACCTCGTTGATGTCGCACGCGGCCAGCCTGGGCGCGCGGCGCGAGACGAACTCGCGCAGCCGCTGGATCACGCCGCTGGCGCGCTCGGCCTGGGCGGCGCCTTTTTCCATGGCTTCCAGCAGCTCGGCGGCTTCCCACTCGCCGGAACGCAGCCGCCGCACGCAGCCCATGTTGTAGTTCGTGATCGCGGCGAGCGGCTGGTTGAGCTCGTGGGCGAGCGTGGTCGCCATCTCGCCCACGGCCACGAGGCGGGCGGTCAACGCCAGCTTTTCCTGCTGCTGGAGGTGCCGCTCCTCGGCCCGCCGCCGCTCGGTAACGTCGGTGGCGATGTGCAGGCGGGTGATCCGCCCGTCGATCCAGCGCAGCGGCCGGACGTGCATCAGGAACCAGCGCCCGCGGCCGGTTTCGTGGACCTCGCCCTCGTCACGGCCGGGCGCAAGCGCGGGCGGCCCCCGGCCGTCGGGAAACGCCTTGCGGAAAGGCTCGTTGGCGTAGAGCAGCTCGCCGGATTCGGCATCCGAGACGTACACGATCACGTTGATGCCCTCCAGCACCGTCGCGAAACGCTCGTCGGCATGGCCCAGCGCCGTTTTCAGCTTCGCGATGATGGCGGCGAAGATGGCGAACGTGGCGAACTGGATGGCGGTGTCCCAGGCCTGATGAACCTTGAGCGAGCCGACGGGGCTCGAGAACACGTCGAACAGGAACCAGAGCGCCGCCGCGATGACGGACACCAGGACACCGGCGCGGCTGCCGAAGATCCACGCGGCGATGAAGACCGGGGCGAGATAGAGTATGGATACGTTCAACTCGGTCGCATGGTCCACGGCCGCGATCGCGACGAGCAGCGCCAGGCACAGCGCGAGCCAGTGCAGGCCGGGCTCGCTGCGAAGGAAAAAATTGTGGAACTGGATCACGATGCGTCCGCCCGCGCGGATACCGGATGTCGAGTCTACTTCAGCCGCCGGCCGGGGAACAGGCGCGCGCCGGGCCCCCGCATCAGATTTCGTCGGGCGCGGGCGTCCCGGCGGCGGCGCGCGCGAGACGGTCGTTGATCGCCGCCCACTCCGGCGACCGCGGCGGCCGCTCGACGATGATGATGTCGCAGCCCGCCTCGTCGAGGCGGCGCAGGTTCGCGTAGAGCGCGTGCGCGTAGCCCGCCGCATCGCGCGGCGCGGCGCGCCATTCCAGCCCGGGCGCGAGCGGGCGCTGCACCGAGAACGCCAGCACCGCGGCGCGCTTGCCCTGGCGCGCGAGGCTCGCGGCGAGCTCGAGCGCGAGGTCGCCCTCCATCAGCGCGAGCGGCGTGCCCGGCGCATAGTGCGCGGCGAGCGTGCCCGGCGCGCGCGGCGCGTTTGTGCCGGGCGCGGCGAGCGGCGCGGCGAGCGCCTGCTCGATCTGCGCCGCCGTGATCCAGCCGGGGCGCAGGAGCGCGGCTTCCGCGCCCGACAAATCGACGATGGTGGACTCGATGCCGACATCCGCTTCGCCGCCGTCGAGCACGCATTCCACGGCGGCGCCGAACTCGGCGCGCACGTGGCCGGCGGTGGTGGCGGAGACGCGGCCGTGGCGGTTGGCGGAGGGCGCGGCGATGCCGCCGCCGAAGGCCCTGAGCAGCCGCTGCGCCACCGGGTGCGCGGGCACGCGCAGCGCCACCGTGTCCTGCCCGCCGGTGACGGCGTCGCTCACGCCGCGGGCGCGCTTCAGGATGAGCGTGAGCGGCCCCGGCCAGAACCGGCGCGCGAGGACGCGCGCGGGCCCGGGAATCTCGCGCGCCCAGTTGGCGAGCTGAACGGCGTCGGCGACGTGCACGATCACCGGGTGATTGGAGGGACGGCCCTTGATTTCGAAGATGCCGGCGACCGCCCGGGCGTTCGATGCGTCGGCGCCCAGCCCGTAGACCGTCTCGGTGGGAAAGGCGACGAGCCCGCCGGCGCGGAGCACGGCGACGGCCTGCTCGATGTCCTTGTCAGAAACCATTAATTAGCCGCAAAGGCGCGGAGGCGCAGAGAAATAAATATACAAATTATCGATTTTCTCTGCGCCTTTGCGGCTTTGCGGCTATTTCCCTACTGGGTCAGCAGCCGCAGCACTTCCTGGTATTTCTCGGAGGTCTTCTTCAGCACCTCGGCGGGCAGCTTCGGCGCCGGCGGCTTCTTGTTCCAGGACTGGGTCTCGAGCCAGTCGCGCACGATCTGCTTGTCGTAGGAAGGCGGGCTGATGCCGACGCGGTACTCCGCGGCCGGCCAGAAGCGCGAGGAGTCCGGCGTGAGGATCTCGTCGATCAGGTAGAGCTGGCCGGCCGCGTCGGTCCCGAACTCGAACTTGGTGTCGGCGATGATGATGCCGCGGGTCTTCGCGTAGGCGGCGGCCTCGCTGTAGAGCCGGATCGACACCGCGCGCACTTTCGCGGCGAGCCCGGCGCCGACGATCTTCTCCGCTTCCGCGAATGAAATGTTCTCGTCGTGCTGGCCGGCCGGCGCCTTGGTGGCGGGGGTGAAGATCACTTCCGGCAACTGCTGCGCTTCCTCCAATCCCGCCGGCAGCGGGATGCCGCACACCTGGCCGGTCTTCTGGTAATCCTTCCAGCCCGAGCCGATGAGGTAGCCGCGCACCACCGCCTCGATCATCAGCGGCTTGAACTTCTTCACCACCATCGCGCGGCCCGCGACCTGCGCGCGGTCCTCGGCCGACACCACCGATTCCGGCGCGATATCGGTGAGATGGTTGGGGATGACGTGGCCCAGCTTTCCGAACCACCAGAACGACATCTCCGTCAGCACGCGGCCTTTTCCCGGGATGGGCTCGCCCATGATCACGTCGAACGCCGACAGGCGGTCGGTCTGGATCACCAGCAGCTTGTCGTCGTCCACCGCATACAGGTCGCGCACCTTGCCGCGGTGCAGGAACTGGAGGCTCTTCAGACTGGATTCAAATAACGTCGCGTGATCGGCAGTCATGTCGCTTGTTCAGGGTAAAGGGGTGTCGAGGGTCGAGGGTCGAGTGATGAGTGTCGAGGAGAGAAACTCTTCCACTCGACACCCGACACTCGTCACTTGAGTTCGGGCAGCTTCGCCGCCTTGACGGCCTCGGTCTGCTTCTTGCGGAAATCGGCGAGCTTCTGCGCGAGGGTCTTGTCTTCCAGGGCGAGCATGGCCACCGCGAACAGGCCGGCGTTGGCCGAGCCGCCGTCGCCGATGGCGAAAGTGGCGACCGGGATGCCCCTGGGCATCTGCACCATGGAGAGCAGCGAGTCGAGCCCGCCCAGGTGCTTCGAGGGCATCGGCACGGCGAGCACCGGCAGGGTCGTCCTGGCCGCAACCACGCCGGCGAGGTGCGCCGCGCCGCCGGCGCCGGCGATGAAGCATTTCACGCCCTGCCCGATCAAGCCATCCATCCATTCGGCGAGGAGATCGGGCGTGCGGTGCGCGGACAGCGCCCGCGCTTCGTACGGCACGCCGAAATCGGCGAGGGCGCGCGCGGCGTGCTGCATCACGTCCCAGTCGCTCGTGCTGCCCATGACGATGCCGACCCGCGGTTTGCTCACGTGTCCTCTCCGGTGATTTTCACGAACGCGTATTCTAGCCCAGCCTCCTGAATTCCGGTTGAGCCGGCCGCAGGCCGCTGATAAGATTTCGCGGGAAGAGATGCTTCCTTCCAGGCGGGCCGCGGCGGTCGCGGTCCGCCCCTGATATTCCCCCCGGCCGCCCGTATATCCGGGCCGCCGCTCACGGCAACACCAAGGAGACGATTACGTGAAAGCAAAGAAGAAAACGCCGGCGGAAGTGTCGCCGCTGATGCGGGACGTCGCGGGCTACATCGCCGGCGCGCTCAAGCGGCCGCTGCCGGACGCCGTGCTGGAGAAGACGCGGCACCACGTCCTCGACACGGTCGCGGCGATGGTGTCGGGCTCGCGGCTGCTGCCCGGGAAGAAGGCGATCGCCTACGTGAAAACGCTGGGCGGCGTGAAGGAATCCACCGTCGTCGGCTCGCGGCTCGTTACCACCGCGCAGCACGCGGCGCTCGCCAACGGCATGCTCGGCCACGCCGACGAGACCGACGACTCGCACGCGCCGTCCCTCTCCCACCCCGGCTGCGCCGTCGTGCCGGCGGCGCTGGCGATGGCCGAGCGCGAGAACGCGAACGGCGCCGCGTTCCTGCGCGCGGTGGCGCTGGGTTACGACATCGGCTCGCGCGTCACCATGGCCCTGGGTTCCTACGATTTCCGCGATGCCGGCCACTCCACCCACAGCATGGGACCCGTGTTCGGCGCCGCCGCCGCCGCCGGCGCGCTGGCGCGCCTGAACTACGACCAGACGCGCTGGGCGCTGTCCTACACCGCGCAGCAGTGCTCCGGCATCTCGTGCTGGATGCGCGACGAGGAGCACATCGAGAAGGCCTTCGATTTCGGCGGCATGGCGGCGAGGAACGGCGTGGCTTCCGCCGCCATGGTCGCCTCGGGCTTCACCGGCGTCGACGACGTGTTCTCCGGCGAGCGCAATTTCTTCGTCGCTTACGACGAGACGCACCGCATCGGCCGCCCGCCCGAGCCGCAGCGCCTGGCCGCCGGGCTGGGCACGACCTACGAGATCATCAACACCAATATCAAGCGCTGGTCGGTGGGCTCGCCGATCCAGGCGCCGCTCGACTCCCTGCTCGATCTCATCCGCGCCCACGGCATCCGGGCCGGCGACGTCGAGCATCTCACGGTGCGCGTCGCGAAGCAGGGCGCCAACACCACCGACAACCGCAGCATGCCGGACATCTGCATGCAGCACATGTGCGCGATCATGCTGATCGACGGCATCGTCACTTTCCAGTCCTCCCACGACGAGAAGCGCATGAAGGACCCGAAGGTGCTCGCGCTGAGAAAACGCATCGAACTGATCGGCGACGAAGAGCTGACGCGGGTGCTGCCCTCGCGCCAGGGCATCGTCGAGCTGAAGCTGAAGGACGGGCGCATGCTGAAGCACCACACGAAGGCGGTGCGCGGCACCACGCACAACCCGATGGCGCGGGCGGAAGTGGACGAGAAGGGCTACCACCTGATGGCGCCGATCCTCGGGAAGGCGCGCGCGCGCAAGCTGTGCGACGCGGTGTGGACACTCGACCGCCTGTCCAGCATGCGGAAACTGCGCCCGCTGCTCCGCGCCTAGCGCGCGGCGCGCAGCGCGCGAGTTGCAAGTTACAAGTCTCAAGTTACAAGAAATGGCAGCGGGTTTCCGCGCTGATCGCCCGGCTTGCGGGTTAAACTTGAAACTTGCAGCTTGTAACTTGCAACTGTGATAACGAAATGAACTTCGAATTGACCCCCGAGCAGCAGGCTTTCCGCGACGCGGTGCGCGGCTTCGCCGAGAAGCACCTGCGCGCGGACGCGTTGAAGCGCGCCCACGACCCCGCCCACCCGTGGGACGTGTCGAAGCTGCTGGCCGGGCAGGGTCTGATGGGCATCACCATGAAGGAAGAGGACGGCGGCCAGGGCGGCACGCTGATGGACGCCATCCTCGCCATCGAGCAGGTGGCCCTGGTGTGCCCGAAGAGCGCCGACGTGGTGCAGGCCGGCAATTTCGGCCCGGTGCGCGTGCTCGCGGAGTACGGCACCCGCGACCAGAAGGCCCGCTACCTCGCGAAGATCCTGCGCGGCGAGTCGGTGATCTGCGTCGGCATGACCGAGCCGGAAGCGGGCTCCGCGGTGACCGATCTGAAGACCACCGCCACGCCCGACGGCGAGGGCTACCGCATCAACGGCGTGAAGGTGTTCCAGACCCACGCCTCGTACGCGGAATGCATGCTGACCTACGTGCGCTTCGGCCCCGGGGTGGGCGGCATCGGCTCGGTGCTGATCCCGCGCGACGCGCCCGGCTTCCGGCAG
>CAYSRR010000083.1:0-10917 GCA_964433375.1 uncultured Streptomycetaceae bacterium | reverse complement strand
TGGACCAAGACCCCGGCGCTGTGGAGCAACAACTTCTTCGAGAACCTGTTCAAGTACGAATGGGAGCTGACCAAGTCGCCCGCCGGCGCCAAGCAATGGATGGCGAAGAACGCGCCGGCGATCATTCCCGACGCGCACATCCCGGGCAAGTTCCACAAGCCGACCATGCTGACCACCGACCTGACGCTGCGCTTCGACCCGGAGTTCGGGAAGATCTCGCGCCGGTTCCTCGACGACCCGCAGGCCTTCGCCGACGCCTTCGCGCGCGCCTGGTTCAAGCTGACGCACCGGGACATGGGCCCGCGTGCCCGCTACCTGGGGCTGGAAGTGCCGAAGGAAGAGCTGATCTGGCAGGACCCGATCCCCGCGGTCAACCACAAGCTGATCGGCGAAAAGGAGATCGCCGACCTCAAGAAGAAGATCCTTGCCTCGAAGTTGTCGGTTGCGCAGCTGGTGTCGACCGCGTGGGCGTCGGCCTCGACGTTCCGCGGCTCCGACAAGCGCGGTGGTGCGAACGGCGCTCGCATCCGGCTCGCCCCGCAGAAGGACTGGGCGGTGAACCAGCCGGCGCAGCTGGCGAAGGTGCTGAAAGTGCTCGAGGGCATCCAGATAGCCTTCAACAGGAAAGCCGCGGGCGGCAAGAAGGTGTCGCTCGCCGACCTGATCGTGCTCGCGGGCTGCGCGGGCGTCGAGCAGGCCGCGAAGAAGGCCGGCGTTGTCATCAAGGTGCCGTTCAAGCCCGGACGCATGGATGCCAGGCAGGACCAGACGGACGTCGAGTCTTTCGCGGTTCTCGAGCCGACCGCCGACGGCTTCCGCAACTACATGGATAGCCAAATGAGGGGTAAGGCCACGGTCCCCGCCGAGGCGCTGCTGGTCGACAGGGCGCAGCTCCTGACGCTCACGGCGCCCGAGATGACGGTCCTGGTCGGCGGCCTGCGCATGCTGGGCGCCAACGTCGGCGGCTCGAAGCACGGGGTTTTCACCACGAAGCCGGAGACGCTCTCCAATGACTTCTTCGTCAACCTGCTCGACATGAGCACGGAGTGGAAGGCGGCCGGCGATGTGTTCGAGGGGCGCGACCGCAAGTCGGGCAAGGTCAAGTGGACCGGGACGCGCGTCGATCTCGTATTCGGCTCGAACTCCCAGCTGCGGGCGCTCGCCGAGGTCTACGCCAGCACGGACGCGAAGGAGAAGTTCGTGCAGGACTTCGTGGCGGCATGGAACAAGGTGATGAACCTGGACCGGTTCGACGTCGCCTGAGAGGATGACTCGATCTTGTCTCAAAAACAATTCAGCCGCCGATGAACGCCGATGAACGCAGATAAAGTCAAAACATCCATCTGAATTATTTCTGTTTTTGTATTGGCGTTGATCGGCGTTTATCTGCGGCTAATTCTTGTTCTTGATTTTGAGACAGGTTCTCGTGACCGGTGACCTGCGGCCGGTCCTCAGCAAGCCCCGGCGCTATCCGCGTCCGGGCCGGCGGGCCCGTCACGAGCGGGCCCGTTTTATTTTCGCGTTCGTGCGCAAGTTGTCATCCGGGCGCGCGCTGCGGCGTTTATCATGGCGGCCATGAAAACACGCCATTTCGCCCGCTGGACCGCACTCGCCGTTGCCGCGGTCGCCCTGGCAGGGTGCGCGTCGCAGCGCCCGGTGCTCTATCCCAACGCGAAGTACAAGCAGGTGGGTGACGCCGCCGCCCGCCAGGACATCGACGACTGCATCCGCCTCGCCGAACAGTCCGGCGCGTCGCACGGCGGCGGCGAGCGCGCGGTGCGCCGGGGCGCGACCGGTGCCGCGGTCGCCGGCGTCGCCGGTGCGGTGGCCGGCGCGGTCTCGGGACGGAACGTCGTGGACAGCGCCGCCCAGGGGGCGGCCGTCGGGGGCGCCGCGGCGGGCACGTACGGCGCCATCGAGTCCGGCGAACCGGAGGAGATCCACCGCAACTTCGTGCAGCGCTGCCTGCGCGAGCGCGGCTACGACGTCATCGGTTGGCGGTAGCAACGGCGCCGGACGACCGGTGCCTCATGCTTCCAGCGTTTCCAGCAGCGCATCGCACGCCTCGATATTGAGCAGGTGGGATTCGTGCATGGCGTGAAGCGCGTCACGCACGGGTTTCTGCTCCACGCGCGGCAGCGCTTCGCCGATCTTGCGCGCGACCCACTGCTGACCGCGGTTGAGAAAGCGCAGCCGCGCCGCCCTGCCTTTCACCGCCAGCGCCTTGCCCAGGAAGTCACCGGTCGCGGCGCTCGGCGTGCCGTTCATGCGCTGGATGAGGTCGATCAGGATCGCGCAGTTCTTCGCCTCGTCGCGCTGCACGGCGGCGAGCTGCCGCCACGCCGGCGAGTCGCCTGGATAATCGTGCAGGAAAGCCACGAGCACCCTGGCGCCGGCACGTTCCGCTTCCAGCAGCGTGTTGAGCAGCCCGACGAGCTCTTCTGCCGGCATGGCCGGCGATTCCCCGAAGTAATCCGGCGCGATCTCGTGCGCGTAGCAGGCCGGCGAGCTGTAGCCGCCGGGCGTTGGCGCCGCTGTCGCGGCGCCCGGGGCCGGCCGGCCCTGGCGCGGCAGGCCGCGTTTTTCCATCAATGCCGTCGCTTGAGCCGCGCACTCCGCGGTGTCGAGCAACGCGAGCTCCCAGCCCCCCGCCCGGTAGATGCCGGCCTCGGTCACGATGAAATCCATCGGCACGTCGTGCGGCTGCGGAGAGATCGTAGGCAGGCGCAATGCCTCGAAACTGACCCCGATCGCCAGCACTTTCCGGTCCAGCGCGGCCAGCGTGCGGTCGAAGTAGCCGCCGCCGTAGCCCAGGCGATAGCCCTGTTCGTCGAAACCGTTCATCGGCACGATCGCCACGTCGGGCAGCAGCGCGCGCGTGCCGTCGGGCACGGGGATGTCGTAGACGCCGGGTCTCATCGGCGCGCCGGGCCACCATTCGCTGAACCGCAGCGGCCGGGCTTTCTCGACCACCTCCGGCAGCGCGGCGGTGGCGCCGCCGTCGCGCCAGCGCCGGACCGCGAACCGCGCGTCGAACTCGCCCTTGTGCGGCCAGCAGAAACCGACCACGGCGTCACGCGGCAACGCGAATCCCGCCAGCAGGAATTCGGTGATCCTCCTGTTCCAGGCGTCGTGTTGCCCGGGCTCGATGGCGGCCCGC
Source organism: uncultured Streptomycetaceae bacterium (assembly GCA_964433375.1). Lineage (GTDB taxonomy): Bacteria > Pseudomonadota > Gammaproteobacteria > Burkholderiales > SG8-41 > SG8-41. The sequence goes on along the minus strand of CAYSRR010000083.1, from coordinate 7,757 downwards.
GCGGCGATCAGTTCCTCGCGCCGCGCCTTGCGCCATGCCTTGATTTCGTTCCAGTTCTCCATGGCCTCAGTAACCGTAGAACTCCTCGTAGCGCATGTCCTGCTCGCCTATGCCCATGGATTCCAGCAATTGCTTCATCGCCAGGGTCATCGGCGGCGGCCCTGCGAAGTAATAGACCGGGCTCGCGTTGCCGGGAAGATGCCGTTCCAGCATGTCCCGCCGGATGAATCCGGTTTCGCCCCACCAGCTGTCTATGGATTTCTCCGGCTCGACCATGGTCGCGATCAGGCGGTAATTCGGGTTCTCGAACTGCAGGTCCTGCAATTCCGGCAGGAAGGCGGCATCTTCCGGGCGCCGGTTCGAGTAAAAGAGATACAGGCGGTGCGGCAGCCGCTCGTGCGTCGCGTGACGCACCATCGCCAGGAACGGCGTGATGCCGATGCCGCCGGCAAGAAACACGGCGGGGCGTGCCGCATCCTTGTGCAGCATCATCTCGCCGCTGGGGCCGTCTATCCGGACTGTCGTTCCGAACGGCGCTGTCTTCAGAACGCGCTTGAACGCGGTGTCGCGCATGCGCGTGGCGATCATCAATTCGGCTTCGTGTGGCGCGCTGGCGATCGTGAAGGTACGGGCATCGCCCTGGCTGTCGGTCTCCGGCGGGTTGATGACCGTCATCAACAGGGATTGCCCGGCCCGATGCTGGAACCCGGAGGGCCTGCACAGGTAAAACGCCATCGTGCCTTCCGCCACGGTCTCCCGCCGTACCAGTCGTGCGTCATGGATGGTCATAGCGGGCTCCGCCGCCGCTCAGAATGTGCGAATTCCCGGAACGTCGTCAGCGGATTCGTGCCGCTGCCCCGCATCGTCGTACCAGTAGAGCTTGCCGGTCTCTTCGCCCCTGGCGAGCTTGTGCGAGCCGTCGCAGAACGGCTGGTTTTTCGACAGCCCGCATTGACAGAGATATTTTTCTTCGCCGCCGATCGCCAGCCGGTACGGCTCGGTACGAGTGCGTTTCACGATACGTGCCATGGCAACTCCTTGTGAAGCGGTCCCGGTGTGCTCGCGCCCATGAGTTATCGCGCGCTTTCTTTCGATGCCCGCCGCCCGGTGATGCGCCGCTCGTCGAGGACCTGGCGCAGCACGACGGCGTTGTTGCGGGCGGTGTCGCGCGCGCCGTAGAGCAGGGTGACCCGGCCGCGGCGCCGCAGCTCGTCCAGCAGGCGCAGCAGGTCCGGCTGGTGCGCGAGCTCGGCGCGGTATTTCGCCGCGAACGATTCCCAGCGGCGCGGGTCGTGCCCGTACCAGCGGCGCAGCGCGTCGCTGGGCGCCGCGTCCTTGAGCCAGAAATCGACGGCCAGCTTCTCCTTGCTCAGGCCGCGCGGCCACAGCCGGTCGACCAGCACGCGCATGCCGTCGCCGGGAGCGGGCCGTTCGTAAGCGCGCTTCAGGTCCACCGCGCGCCGCGCGCCGCGCGACCGGACGCGCTTCGTGGTCTTGCGCGTGTCGACCCGCTTGAGCGGCGGCCGTCCCATGGCACGCCCCGGTCAGGCGGCGCGGGCGTCACCTGCCAGCTCGAGATTGCGCCCGGCGAACGTCCAGTCGAGGTGATGGTCCACGACCCCCGCGACATAGGCCGCGCGGCGCTCCTGGTGGTCGAGGTAATAGGCGTGCTCCCAGACGTCGATCACCAGCAGCGGCGTCTGGCCGTGGATCAGGGGCGTGTCGGCGTTCGAGGTCGTTATGATCTTCAGGGCGCCGTGCTCCAGCACCAGCCAGGCCCAGCCGCTGCCGAAATGGCCCGTTGCGGCCGATTTGAGCGCTTCGGCGAAGCCGGCATGGCTCCCGAAACCGGACGCGATGAGTGCGGCAAGCTTTCCCTGCGGGGCGGGCCCGCCCCGCGGCCGGAGCGATTTCCAGTAGAAGGCGTGATTCCACGCCTGCGCGGCGTTGTTGAAGGTTGCCACCGTGGCGGCATCGCCCGGGCCGCGCTGCGCCGACTGCTGCACGATCGTCTCCAGCGCGCTGCCGTCCAGTCCGGTGCCGCGCACCAGCGCGTTCAGCTTGTCGACGTAGCCGCGGTGGTGCTTGCCGTGATGGGTCTTCAGCGTTGTCGCCGAGATCAGCGGTTCGAGCGCTTCGTGGGCGTAGGGCAGGTCCGGCAGTTCGATCGTCATGGGCGGCTCTCTTTCCGTTGCGGGATGACGAAGCTAGGATGGGCCGGCGTGCAAATAAAGTAAAACGAATAATATTGGTCGTTTAAATGAATTTAGATGATAATAAATCCCATGGACATCCAGCTGGCCCGCACCTTTCTCGAGATCGTGGCGACCGGCAATTTCCTGCGCGCCGCGGAGCGCTTGCACGTCACGCAAACGGCCGTGAGCGCGCGCGTGCGCACGCTCGAGGAACTGCTGGGACGCAGGCTCTTCGTCCGCAACAAGTCGGGCGCCTCGCTGACGCCGGCCGGCGAACAGTTCCTGCGTTACGCGCAGACGCTCGTGCAGGTGTGGGAGCGGGCGCGTCACCAGGTCGCGGTGCCGCCCGGCCGGCGCGCGGTCGTCACGGCGGGAGGCGAGTTGAGCCTGTGGGACCCGCTGTTGCTCGACTGGCTGCTGTGGATGCGGCAGGCGGCGCCGCAGCTCGCGCTGCGCGCCGAGGTCGGCCTGCCCGAGCGCCTGGTCGAGCAGGTCGCGGAGGGCATCCTCGACATCGCGGTGGTGTACGCCCCGCACCAGCGGCCGGGCCTGAAGATCGAGCTGTTGATCGAGGAGAAGCTCGTGTTCGTCACGACCTCGCGCCGCGGCCAGGCGCAGCGGGCCGACGATTACGTTTTCGTCGATTGGGGCCCGGAGTTCGTGGTGCGCCACAACCTGGCGTTCCCGGAACTGTCCAGCGCCGGGACCTTCGTCGGACTGGGCCCGCTCGGGCTGCAATACATCCTCGATGCCGGCGGGTCCGGGTACTTCCGCATGAACGCGGTCCGGCCCCACCTGAAAAGCGGCCGCCTGCGCCTCGTGGCCGGCGCTGCGGAGTTTGCTTATCCCGCTTACGCCGTCTATTCGGAAAGTGCGGATGCGAAGATCGTGACGCCGGCGCTGGCCGGGCTGCGGCACGTCGCGACTTCCGCGCCGCGCGAGCGGCGCCACCCGAAGCGGTCCTGACTCCGGGTCAGGGCGGAAGGCGCCGGCCTCAGGTGTCGCGCTGGGCGCCTGCCCGGCCGGCTTCCACGACCCAGGTGGCGGACGTGCTCGCCGCGGCACCGGGATCCCAGGGGTACACGGCGCGCATGCGGACGGTGCAACGGTCCGGTGCGAGCGCGAGCGTGGTGTAGCCGCGTCGCGTGCTGTCGGCGTATTTCACGTGGGGGTTGTCCTCGCGCCAGGTTTCCAGCGTCTTCGGCGATATTCCCTGGGAGGTGATCGACGTGCCGACGATTTCGGTCGCCGTCGCCGGGGCGCGGAGATCGTCGAAGTCGGCCTTGAGGTCGGCGACGATGCTGGTGTGGAGGTCGCCGCCGATTACCAGCGGGTTCGCGATGTGTCGGTCGGCGATGAACCCGAGCAGCCGCGAGCGCGATTCCGGGTAGCCGTCCCAGCCGTCGGTCCAGAACGACTGACCCTCGCCCGGCGTGCGGTCCACGCGCGCCATCAGGGTCTGCTGCGCGATCACGTTCCAGCGCGCGCCGGAGCCGGCGAGGCCGTCCAGCAGCCATCGTTCCTGCTCCTGTCCCAGCATCGTGCGGCCGGGCGCCCGGAGATCGGGGCAGTCGGCCGGCGACACCACGTTGCCGCCGCCGCGGCCGGGGCGGGGACAGGCTTGCGGCGTGCGGTACTGGCGGTCGTCGAGCACGTGCAGGCGGACAAGCGTCCCGAAATCCGCCCGCGCGTGGATCGGCATCCCGGACGCGGTCGGCGCCATGCGCTTCGGCAGCGGCATGTGCTCGTACCAGGCCTGGTAGGCGGCGGCGCGCCGCATCAGGAACACCGCCGGCGGATCGCGGTCCTGCGAGTGGTCGGCCGCGTAGTCGTTGTCCACCTCGTGATCGTCCCAGGTGACCATCCAGGGGAACGCCGCGTGCGCGCGCTGCAGGTCCGCGTCGCTCTTGTAGAGCGCGTAGCGGTTGCGGTAGTCATCGAGCGTGATGGGTTCGCCGGCGTCGTGCTTGCGGACGTGCTTGCGTCCCCACGAGGATTCGTAGATGTAGTCGCCGAGATGGAGAACGAGGTCGAGGTCCTCGGCCGCCATGTGGCGGTAGGCGGTGTAATACCCCTGCTCGTATTGCTGGCAGGAGGCGAAGGCGAGCCGCAGGCGCCCGGTTGCGGCGCCCGCCGCGGGCGCGGTGCGGGTGCGGCCGGTCGGGCTCGTCACGCCGCCGGCGTGGAAGCGGTACCAGTACCAGCGGGCGGGCTCGAGCCCGGCGACTTCCGCCCGGACCGAGTGCGCCCAGCGGGGGCTCGCGATTTCCCTGCCGCGGCGCACGATCTTGCGAAATGCCTCGTCGGTCGCGACTTCCCAGCCTGTCTCGATCGCGGCCGGCGGCAGGCCTTCCGCCGGGGCCAGGCGCGTCCACAGCACGACGCCGTCCGGCGTGGGGTAGCCCGAGGCGATGCCCAGCGAGTAGGGGGTGGTTGCGAACCGCGGCTGCGCCAGTAGGCGAGGCACGGGCAGCGCCGCGGCGGCCAGGCCGGCGGCGCCGCGCAGGAAGTCGCGGCGGGAGAGGGACATGATGAAACTATAACGCGCGAGTATTGCGCCGCGCTGACAGTCGCGTGTTGCCGGGGTCTAGAATAGACAGGATTACGCCATCGAAAGACGGCAAACCCGTTAACTGCATATTAATAGACAGGATTAACAAGATTTACAGGCTGTTGAAAAACTTTTGTCGTTCCCGCGCAGGCGGGAGCCCAGAAATTCAGGCTCAAGTCGAATCAACAGCTTACTGCCCCCATCCTACCTTCCCCCGCAAGCGGGGGAAGGGGATACCCGCCTTCGCGGGAACGACGTTTTTCGTGAGTGCAACGCGTTTTTCAACGAACTGTTAGAACGTGTAAGGGTTGAAACGGTTTGCAGTTTGTATCCTGTTAATCTTGTTAATCCTGTCTATTTCCGGACGTTGTGAAGACACTCAATATCATTGGATCGGGCCGCGTCGGCCGGGCGTGCGGCCGGCTGTGGGCGCGGGCGCGCGTGTTCGAGATCCAGGACGTGCTGACGCGCTCGCTGGAGAGCGCCGAAGAGGCGGCGCGCTTCATCGGGGCGGGATGCGCGGCCGGCCGCCTCGACGAGATGCGCCAGGCGGACGTGTGGATGATCGCCACGCGCGACGACGCCATCGTGCCGAGCAGCGTGACGCTCGCCGCCTCGGACAGGATCACCCCGGACGACATCGTCTTCCACGTGAGCGGCGCGACGCCCTCCGGCGACCTCGAGCCGGTGAAGGCCCGGGGGGCGCTGATCGCGAGCGTGCACCCGATCAAGACCTTTACCGACGCTGAGGCGGCCGCGCGCACGTTCCCTGGGACCTACTGCGCCGCGGAGGGCGATGCGCAGGCGCTGGAAGTGCTGAAGCCCGCGTTCGAGAAAATCGGGGCCGTGGTGTTCGACATCGCCCCGGAGCTGAAGCCCGTCTATCACTCGGGCGGCGTGTTTGCCTGCAATTACCTGGTGGCGCTGATCGAAGCCGCGCTGCGCGCGCACGAAAAGGCGGGCATACCGCGCGAGGCATCGCTGAAGGCGCTGGAGCCCATGGTGCGGGAGACGGTGGATGCGATCTTCGATAGGGGGCCGGAGAAGGCGCTGACCGGGCCCATCTCGCGCGGCGACGTCGCGACGGTCAGGCGCCAGCTCGCGGCGGTCGGCGGCTGGGACCCGGCCAGCGGCGAGCTCTACCGCGGCCTGGGCCTGATCGCGGTCGCCCTGGCCGAATCCGACCGGCGCATCGACGCCGCGCGCGCGGCGGAACTGCGCGCTGCGCTGGGTGAGGAATGAAACCGCAGATGAACGCAGATGGACGCCGATGCCAAACAGGACAGGCATCGGCAATTTGCCGGTTCTGTCTGCGTTTATCTGCGGTTGCATTTTGACATGAAGACGTTAAGCGGAAAGCACGCCGACCCGCGCAAGGGCCGCGGCGCCGGCATCAACCCGGAAGGCCGCTTCGAGAAGACCGGCCGCGAGGCGTTCGACGACGGCTGGAATACGCCCGAGGATGAACTGCCAGCGCTCAAGACCCACGTCACCGAGGAGCGCGTGAAGAGCATCATCTCGCGCAACGACTCGCCCGACATCCCGTTCACGCAGTCGATCAATCCCTATGCCGGATGCGAGCATGGTTGCATTTATTGCTACTCTCGTCCGAGCCATGCTTATCGCAACCTCTCGCCCGGCATTGATTTCGAGACGCGGCTGTTCGCCAAGGTGAACGCGGCGGAGAAGCTGCGCGAGGAGCTGTCGAAGCCGGGCTACCGCTGCAACGTGATTTCACTCGGCGCCAACACCGATCCCTATCAGCCCATCGAGCGCCGGTACAAGATCACGCGCGGCATCCTCGAAGTCTGCGCGGAATTCAACCAGCCGGTCGGCATCGTCACCAAGAACGCCCTGGTAGAGCGCGACATCGACATCCTCGCGCCGATGGCGGAGAAGAACCTCGCGACGGTGTTCATCTCCTGCAACAACCTCGGTCACGATCTCGCCCGCCGGCTGGAGCCCCGCTGTTCCGCCCCGGCGCGGCGCCTCGAGGCGATGCGGCGGCTGTCCGACGCGGGCATCCCGGTCGGCGTGCTGACCGCGCCGGTGATTCCTTTCCTCACCGACCACCAGATCGAGCCGGTGCTGGAAGCTGCGTGGGAGCACGGCGCCCGCAGCGCCGGCTACGTCCTGATGCGCCTGCCGTGGGAGGTGAAGGACCTGTTCCGGGAATGGCTCGAGCGCAATTACCCGTTGAAAGCGAAGCATGTGATGAGCCGGGTGCATGCGATGCGCGGCGGGCGCGACAACGATCCGAATTTCGGCAGCCGGATGAGGGGCGAGGGTGAGCTGGCGAAGCTGCTGGCGCGGCGTTTCCACATCGCCTGCGACCGGCTCGGCTACAATGCGGGCAGGCGCAACCGCTCGCTCGACACCACGCGATTCCGGAGGCCCGCGCCCGCGGGCCAGCTCTCTCTGTTCGGTGACGAGCAACGAGAAACGAGTAACGAGCCACGATGAAAAACGAGGTCAAGCTCTACGTTGGCGAGTCGCTGGGGAAATACGGTTTCCCCGACGGCCACCCGTTCGGGCCCGACCGCCAGGCCGCGTTCTGGAAAGAGGCGGTGAAGCGCGGGCTCGACAAGCGCGCCGCGATCGCCGACCCGCGCATGGCGGCGGAGGAAGAGTTGCACCGTTTCCACACCGCCGAGCATGTCGCGCTGGTGAAGGAAAAATCCGAAGACGGTCACGGCCTCCTGGACCACGGAGATACACCGGCCTGCCCGGGCATCTACGAAGCGGCGGCGACGGTGGCGGGCTCCGCGCTGCACGGGCTCGACACTATCATGAGCGGCGGCGCGCTGCGCACTTTCCAGCCGATCGCTGGCCTGCACCATGCGCGTCGCGGCACGGCGGCGGGATTCTGCGTGTTCAACGACATCGGCGTGGTGATCGACACGCTGCGCGGCCAGTTCGGCATCCAGCGCATCGCCTACGTGGACATCGACGTGCACCACGGTGATGGACTCTTCTACCCGTACGAGGACGATCCCGATCTCATCTTCGCC